>JSZA02000081.1 GCA_000785145.2 Candidatus Thiomargarita nelsonii | reverse complement strand
CGCCCAAGATAGGAGTCCAAAATTTATTTTGGACGAGGCGCCCAAGATAGGAGTCCAAAATTTATTTTGGACGAGACCTCCAAGATAAATCTTGGACTCCTATTTTCGCGGCAGGTTTTTGGAAATTATTTATCAATGAGCCAACCGCTGCAGCGCTCGCTCGCGCCCAATTTGAAGAAATCACCAAAGACTTGATGGAACGGACGCAAGAGTTGACAAAGCAAGTGCTTGAAGAAGCCGGCTTAAACTGGAAACAACTGGATGGCGTTTTACTGGTTGGCGGAGCTACCCGTATGCCAATGGTGTGGCAATATGTAGCCAATCTGGATAGCGTATCATTCACCAGTGCCATCAAAATCCAAGATGTGATGAGCCATAGTTTAGGCATGGTGGCTGAAAATGAAGAACGCTCTCGTTACATCAACGAAAATCAACTAAAAGATTTTTCTGGTGATTGATGTATCTGGCTCTATGAATGGTGCTCCACTTGAAGAGGCAAAACAAGCAGCTAAAGAATTTGTCAGCGATGCGCGGTTAATTCGTGCCTGATATACTTTTTTGTCCTAGTGCAGGAGGGCGGAAATCTTCAGGCCATTGAGAAATCCGATTTTTAAAAAAAATAGGATTTCTTTGACAGTTCAAAATGTTAAAAGACTTTTTAAGAGCTAATTTAGTACAACGGATTTACTTCGTTACTTCGTTTGGGGAGTCAACGGATTTTAAAACCACTCAATTGACATTAACGCTATGAATTGATGGAATTTAATCCGTTGACTCCTCTAATCCGTTGTACTATTCTTTTGTGAATTAGTTATCGCCATTTCAACTAAGAGAAATCCTCGATAAAATATTTTCAAGTTAGGAGTCCAAGATTTATCTTGGAAATTATGTTAAAATACAAATGCAAAAAATACAACAAAGGATACCATGTCATTAAATAGCAGATCGATTGCAAAAATACTACGAGAACATTTTACTGGAGAAACGCCTATCATCAAAAATGCGTTTGAACACCAAGCATTTATTTCGTCTCTTCAAACTGAAATTGAAAAAATAAAAGGGATCGAAAAACGCTCTTTTTATGACAAAGAACCCGAACAAAAGTACGATTTCTCGATTAAGGATGAATCATGCTTTTATGACTATGATTATTTTACAATCAAATTTAATCAAAGCAATGAACTGATCATGAGCCACAACGGGAGTCGTGCGACTGTTTATCAAATTGAACAAATTTTTAGCTTTATTGACCGAATAAAACAGGAATATGACAATAAAAATGCGCGTCAATTAAAAAAAGAAAAGATAAACAAATTAAAACAACTAGCGATTATTGGCAAGATCAAAAAAATCGCCAAAGAGGATAAATTTGACTTTTATACCCGAGAATACGCGACAAAATTGAAACTGATTGTGGAGATTGAATTAGGAAAAATAATGGAGATCGACATACCTTATAGCGAATTCCAGGACACTTTAAAAGAATTGCGTTCCCTTATCCAAACGATAAAAGAATTGCAAAAATTGGGTCTCACTTTTCGCTTTAAATCCAGTTCAAAATATAAACACGCTTCATGGATCACTCACCAAAGTTTATGAAAACTGAAAATGGCCATAAAAATTGACGTACCAGAACTCATTGAAATACTCAGGCTAACTCCCTCTGAGCAAAACATTATGCTAATCGGAAAACACGGGATTGGTAAATCGCAAATCATCACAGAATTTTACAAGACAAAAAGAATGAAAGTGATAGCCTTCTTCCTGGGGCAGATGAGCGATCCCGGCGACCTGATTGGGCTCATGTATCAAGACAAAAAAACGGGACACTCAGAATTTTTACCCCCCTATTGGTGGCCAACGGATAACAAACCGATAGTCCTATTTTTGGACGAACTCAATCGCGCCCGTCCAGAAATACTCCAATCGGTTCAAGACTTAACCTTAAATAAAACCCTAGCGGGCAAAAAACTGCCAAAAAGGAGCATTGTCATCTCCGCCGTCAACGAAGGCGAAGAATATCAACTAACCGATTTAGACCCAGCATTAGTCTCACGCTTCAACCTATATGAATTTGCACCGACGGTAGAAGACTGGCTCTTATGGGCAAATGACAAAGGAATTGATGAACGAGTGATTGCCTTTATCCAAAAACATCATCAATTCCTCGATCCCGAAGACATTGAAGACAGCTTAAATACAGGACTCAATAAAACACCGGATCGCCGCGCCTGGGAAAAAGTCTCCAACTTGATCAAGCCGCTTAAAGAGATAAATGATCTCCATATCAAAATAATTGCGGGGATTGTCGGCATAAAGGCAGCCATGAACTTCAAAAAGAGCCTAGCAACGACCTTCAAAGTTTCGCCAGGACAAATCTTGTTAAATTTTGACAAATACAAGGACAAATTAAAGTCCTTCAAACTACAAGATTTTATTTTCCTAAACGAACAAATCATGTACTGGCTCAATGGCGACAACGCGGCTCAAAGAAAAGCGGTGTTGACAAATTTCCATAAATACTTAGTTCACCTCAAAAAGGTGAAAAAAACGGAAGCCATTGCCCATATCGCATCAATGATCGAAAATGCCAAATTTGAAAAAGTCGCCAGCCTGTTATTGGTCGATTCTATGGAAATCATGGAAGAATTGACGGAGTATATTAGTAATATTCAATTATAAAGTATCAGTTATGTTTTCTCGTTCCCACGCAGAGCGCAATGCCATTAAGTTAAGGGCAACCATAAAGGATTGCCCCTACAAAAAATGCGGTCCTCTGTAGGGGCAATCCCTTGTGGTTGCCCTTAACTTAATGGCATTTTTGCGCCGCGTGGGAACGAGAAACGCTGAAAAAGGAGTACACTTAAAAAATGACAAGCAAACAAAGAATAAGCAATATCATCGAAAAATGGTACCTAATCGATCCCCTATTTTTTGCCATCTGGACAACTCACGAATTAAGCATCAACCCAAACATTCAAAACATCAGAGTTGGACTGGGGAAAATAGAATATAATCATACATTTATTGAAGCCTTGGATGCTCAAACCCTTTACCAAGTGCTACGATTTGAAGCCATGCGGATTATATTAAAACATCCCTATTTACGACGCAAAGAAAACCAAACGGTCGCCTACACCGCGAGCAATATTACCATCCAAGAATATCTTCAAACACCGCTCAACTTCCCTTATGCAAAACAGATATTTCAAACCGATGAATATGACAAAAAATACTTTGAATTTTACTATTATAAATTGCTAGAACAACAAGATAGCATGGGGGCTCAAACGGGAGGGGGAGGGGGAGGGGGAGGGGGAGGAGCACAAGAACAATACACAAATCCCGAAACCAGCGGCATAGAAAATACAGAATCATGGGATGCCGACGAATACTACAGCAATCAGATCAACGACAAAATAGAATCGGCATTAGAAAATAACACCTGGGGCACAGTACCAAGCCATATACAAGAACTGATATTAGCCACGCTAAAACCCAAAATCAATTATCGGGAAATACTCCGCTCATTCAGAGCCAGCATTATCTCCGTCAACCGCGTCTTGACGCGAATGAAACCAAGCCGCCGTTATGGATTTTTATACCTCGGCAGCCGTCGAGATTTTTGCACCAAACTATTATTTGCCGTCGATGTCAGCGGCTCGGTGACTAATCAAGACCTCAGAAAGGCATTCTCGATCATCAATCGACTCTTCAAATATGGCATTGAAAGAGTCGACGTTCTGCAATTCGATAGCGAAATCAAAGGAAAACCGCTCACCTTAAAAAAGGCTCAAACTAAAATAAAAGTGATTGGACGCGGCGGTACCTATTTTCAACCGGTGATAGACTACATCGACAAAAACAAAGAATATGACGGACTCATAATATTTACAGACGGCTGGGCACCCATCCCCACCGCCCCAAAAAACAAACGAACCCGCATCCTCTGGCTATTTAATAATGAACACAATTATAGACGCATGAAAGACAATTTAAAACAGATCGGCGGAGCGACTTTTATTAAGGAATTGTGATGAAATTTTGGTAGGAGTCCAAGATTTATCTTGGACGATAAATTTTGGACTCCGACATAAAAGTAAGTCCCGAAATTAACAGGCGAGATATGTCTATCTTCAAGACAATTGATTTTCAGTTTGACTTTGTTCCAGGCATTTGCCTACGCAGTCACGTTTATGTACCCATCAATCGCCCTTCAGATTCTACTTGTGGCCTTCCTGCTAATCCCTTATTGCCATTGGAATAGTCTTGTAAACTATCAGGATATATCCAAAATTGGCCATCTTTTTTTGGGGAAATATGGCCAACCAACGCGCCCTGATTCAATAATTTATAAAGCCGCGCCCGCGACAACCCAAACCGCTCAGACGCCTCACATTTATCGTCATTGAAGATGGATAAAAAACACATTCTTTTATTCTAAATCATTTAATCCCATATATGGTATCGTTCACTATAATTAAATCATTCACAATTCACCATTGGTATATTATTATGGATAAATCTTACAATCACCTTTACCAGTTACCAGTAGAAATACCCGGAAAACTGATTTTTAAAGTTGGTGACAAGCACTGTCAATATCCTATCTATTGTATTTCCAAGGCGGGCTTTGGTATTTTGGTGAAAGAGACAATCCCATGTCTTGAATTGAATGCCACTTATGATAATGTGGAAATTGACATCAAAAATCAATTACAAGAGACCGTTAGTTTGACGATTACCCAATGGGAAACAAAAAATCAGCATCACGATCAAGTTTTTGCCAGTACGACAAATGCAACCGCACAAGCCTTGGTTTGGGAAATAATCTATCATATATTTTTGAACCCGCATTGCTCAAAAACTGAGGCTAACTCTGTTGATTTACGAAAACTCCCGAAAATACCAGGTAGAGGGCAATATACCGAAGAAGCAAGGCAAAATCGTCTCGCTTTTATCCAAGCGCAAACGGGCATTTCTCTGGAAAAAGTGGCTCAAAATACCTTTGAACCTAACAAATTGGTTGGTAATATTGAGTCCTTTATTGGTTCGGTTGAAATACCAGTCGGTGTCGCAGGACCATTTTTCATTAATGGCAATCATGCACAAGGGCTTATTTATGTGCCGATGGCAACCTCAGAAGGTGCGCTTATCAGTTCGGCTACTCGTGGGGCTTCGGTGGTGTCTCGATCCGGTGGTATGACTGCCCGTGTTTTGGGACAACGTATGATGAGAGTGCCGTTGTTCGTTCTCACGGATATTGATGCAGCCCTATTCTTCGCTGAATGGATAAAAAACTATTATCCTGAACTGAGAGAGCAAACTCTGAAATATTCCAATTACGCCCAATTAGTTTCTGTGAAACCAGAAGTGTTTGGCAAATCGGTGCATGTCCATTTTGTTTATGAAACCAGTGATGCGGCTGGGCAAAATATGACAACGACTTGCACTTGGCATGCTTGTTTATGGATACTCAAACGCATGAGAGCGTTTAAGCATATTCAAATCAAGCATTTTTTTATCGAAGCTAATCTCTCTAACGATAAAAAGGTTACTTATCAATCCTTTATGGAAGGACGTGGTACTAAAGTGATGGCAGAGTGTTTGCTTCCTTCTGAGCCGCTCAAACGCTTACTTAAAGTGACACCATCAGATTTTTTGGCAGCTTATCAAGGCTTTGTCAGTGGTAGCATCGCAGCAGGGATGATAGGCATTAATATTAATGTCGCTAATATGATAGCCGCTATTTTTACGGCCTGTGGTCAAGATATTGCTTCTGTCCATGAATCTTCGCTAGGCCATTTACACTTGGAAATCACGGCGGATGGCAATGCCGTGTACGCGAGTATGGTTCTCCCCAGTCTGATTATTGGTACAGTGGGTGGCGGTACAGCATTACCGCAACAGCAAGAATGTTTAGCACTGATGGGATGTGCCGGTCCCGGTAAAGTTCGTCGTTTGGCTGAAATTATTGCGGGTGCTTGTTTGGCACTTGATTTATCTACATTAGCGGCTGTTGCCGGCGGCCAATTTGCGACATCCCATGAAAAATTAGGGCGTAATCGGCCAGTCGATTTTCTCAAATTGGGTCATCTTGATATTGAGTTTTTTTCCAAAATTCTAAAGCAGTATCATAAAAATGAAAAATTGCAAGTTTCAACAATTGAACTGATGAAGGAGGTCAAACTCGGTAGCAGTATCATTACAGAATTAACCTCTCATAAAGTGAATAAGCTGGTTGGGCTGTTACCATTTTGCATTGATTATACCACTTCAGAAAATTTGCAAAATCAAGTCAAAATGATGGTCAAAGTGAAACCACTGGATACAGAAGTGATGATCATGCTCAATGGCATGGCGGCGATGTGTGATCCGCAATTGGCTCTGGCTTATGCAAAGTTTCAGGATAAAACTGGGTTTGCGGCTTGTCATATCAAGGAATTGGCGGTGATGCGCCAAACTGATCCCCGTTTTGTACGCTATGTGCCGGTTGTTTATGAGATTGATGAAAATGTCGCACGCGAAGTTTATATTATCGTCGAAGAATACCTAGAAAATATGGTACTGATGGATTCAGCCGATGATATTTCAGATTGGACAAGCGAGCATATTCGCACTGCGATAGACGGCATCGCTGAAATTCACAGTATTTGGCTAGGGCGGGAGGCGGAACTCAAAAAGCAGTCTTGGCTCGGTTACTATCCCACCCGACAACGAAGAATCGAAATGTTGCCCTTGTGGGAGGCGTTAGGCTATAATGCGTTTGAAGATGATGAATTTTTGAAGTGGTTTGGTGCCAATGATCTTAAACAGTATTTGGCGATTTTAGAAACGATGGATGAATGGTGGACTCAACTAGAAGCCATGCCAAAAACCTTAATTCATAACGATTTCAATCCCCGCAATATCGCTTTCAGACAAACAGAAAAGGGATTGCGTTTATGTGCTTATGACTGGGAATTGGCAACTATTCATGTGCCTCAATATGATTTGGCAGAACTACTTTCATTTAGTTTGCCACCAGATGTCACAGAGGCAGAAGTCACGGCGTATGTGGAATATCACCGTAACGCTTTGGAACGGGCTTCAGGAGAGCAATTTGATCCGTTACAATGGCGCGAAGGTTATCGGCTGGCATTGTATGATTTTCTGGTGAATCGCTTATCACTTTATTTAATGGCACATATTTTCCGTCATTATGATTTTTTGGAAAGGGTGTATGCTACATTTAAACGTCTTGTTGAAATTGAGAAACTTTAAACGCCCAAAGCTGAAGCTTTGGACTCCAAAAACGGTAAATACGCCCAAAGCTGAAGCTTTGGACTCCAAAAACGGTAAAATGGAGAAGAAAAACAGATTTATCATTCAATTAAATTGGGTAGATTATTTCACCCTGTCAGGTGTTTTATGGTCTTCCCTTTCTATCGTGTTATCACTGTCAGGGCATTTTGCGTTTGCCTTATGCTTATTATTTGTCGCAATGGGGGTTGATGCTTTTGACGGGATTTTGGCTCGCAAGTATGGATTAACGCGAGATTTTGGTCGCTATCTTGATAGCTTTGTGGATGTACTTGATTATTTAGTTGCGCCCGCTATTTTTTTATATTGTTGGGGATTCACAGGTATTATTTATGGTTTGGTACTCGTGTTTTTTATGGGATGTGGAATCATACGATTGTCTGTTTTTAACCAAGTTGGTAATCTTAAAGGAACAGAGAGCGATAAGCTCAGTTATTGGGGAATGCCAGTATTTTGGAGCGTTTTTATCATAGCCGCCGCCTATTTGATGGCAATGTGGGTAAATAAATTTGTCGTTTTTCTCATATTGGCAATCGTACTATGTATTTACTCAATGTTAATGCTTTACAACGACCGTTTTTACAAATTTCAGAGTATTAAGATTATTTTGATTTTGGTTGTGGGAGGTATGGCGCTTTTTGCTCTACTTGGTTTTGGAGAATCTGTTTTTAAACATTTTTGGATATTAATCGGTACTGCCTTATTTTTGACATTGCCCATTGTTGTGGGAGGTACATTGCACATGGTATTTGTGACCAAACAATGGTTGAACGTACTGGCTGTGCCGATTCAAGAATGTTGGTTTGGAGCTAATAAGACTTGGCGTGGTTTTTTCGTTATGCCACTAGTTACGATACCCGGCGTTTGGTTGATCCAATTAATAGAACCGTTCGTACAAAATGGGTTATTAGTGAGTTTTCAAGAATATTCTACCGTAATCCTTGGATTGGCGTTGGGATTGGGTTATGTGTTACTTGAATTGCCTAATTCTTTTATTAAGCGTCGCTTGGGTGTGGCACCGGGTGAAAACCCTGAGCAATGCCGTTATTGTTTTATCTTGTTTGATCAGTTAGATTCAGGAATAGGTTGTGCGTTAGCCTATTATCTTTTATCAGATATTCCTGCCAGCATTTTGCTTATTCAAGTTGCTATTTTTCCCATAGTGGCACTCATTGTTAAACGATGTTTATATTTCTTTAAATTGAAAAACACTTACCTTTAGGCAGGAATGGTAAATGAAAAACTGTTTCTCAACATTTTGATTTTATTTTTTTAGACGTTTTGTTGAAAGGAGTAGTAACTATGTCCCATTTCCTCAGTCAATGGACTGTAAAACACCCTTGGCTATTAATAGCTATTTCATTAATCATTGTACTCGTTGCGACCATTGGTGCCAAAAATCTTTGGGTGACAATTGATTATAAAAGCTATTTTGGCAAAGATAATGAACGGGTTCTCATTCAAAACGAACTTGAAGCTGAATTTATGAGAGATACCAATGTCATTTTTCTGGTTTCTCCTCGTCAAGGCACTATTTTTGATCGGGGTGTAGTGGAAGCCATATATGAACTGACAGAAGAGAGTTGGAAAATGCCTCTCGCCATGCGGGTGGATTCGATCACAAATTATTGGCATAGCTGGGCAGAAGGTGATACGGTGATTATCAAGCCTTTGCTGGATAAACCACGCAATCTGAGTGATGAACAACTCGCCAAGGCAGCTAAAATCCTGAGACAAGAAAAAACCGCCGTTGATATTTTATTTGATCAAAATGCCGAAATGGCAGTTGTCAGGGTTAATGTCGAATTGTCGGAAAACGCGATTGATGAAGAGCCAGTGGTAGCCGCTTATGCTTATGATTTACTGCAAAAATATAAACAACGTTACCCGGAAATTCGTTTTTTTGTCTCTGGCACCGTTATTGGTGATCAATCTTTTGCCGAAGCGGTTTTTCGAGATGCTCAGTTTTTAACGCCTTTGAGTTACGGATTAATGGTAATACTACTGGTATTTTTGTTGCGTAGTTTCAGCGCGATGTTATTGACTTTATCAGTTGTCACGTTGTCAGTGGTATTTGCGATGGGGGTTCATGGTTGGATTGACGGAATGCTGAATCCAATCATTGCTGCCAGCCCTTATCTTATTCTGACTATCGCTGTTGCCAATTCAGTGCATATTTTCACATCCTATTTTCAGGGAATAAATAGTGGGCTTGAACAACGCCATGCGATGCAAGAAAGTTTACGGATTAATCTTCAACCCGTATTTCTTACCTGTCTCACAACCGCTATTGGCTTTTTATGCTTGAATTTCAGTGAATCGCCAGCTTTCCGTAGTTTAGGCAATGTCGTGGCGATTGGGGTGACAGCGGCTTTTTTTCTGGCGATATTTATGCTGCCTTCCATGATTATCCTATTGCCTGGGCGCGTGAAAAAAGCCCCGATTCGTTTTTCTGGTGCGATGACATGGCTTGCCAACAGCATTATCAAGCGGCACCGTGTTTTATTATTGAGCAGTGGTGCCGTCGCCATTTTGTTAATCGCCGGTTTTCCCAAAAACGAACTCAATGATGTCTTTGCCCATTATTTTGATGAAACGTTTCAGTTTCGACAAGCTAACGATTTTGCCAATGCACGAATTCCCGGCTTTCATCGCATTGATTTCAAAATTTCTTCGGGTGAACAAGACGGCATTTCAAACCCTGCCTATCTCAACAAACTGGAAGAATTTGCAAAATGGTTTGAAAATCAACCAGATGTGGGTAAAGTGACTGTATTTACCGATATTATTAAACGCTTAAATATGAATGTTCATCAAGATAAACCGGCTTATTACCAAATCCCAGACAATCGGGAGGAAGTGGCACAATATATACTCATGTATGAAATGCCCTTACCTTTTGGGCGTGATTTGGGAAATATCATAAGTATGGACAAGTCAGCAACCAAGTTGACGGCATTTATAAGGCAAACGTCTTCAGAACGCATATTAGAATTAACTCACGCCGCTGAACGTTGGCTAGAGGAAAACACACCCTCTCCCATGCAGGCTAAAGGCTCCAGTATTGACGTGATGTTCAGTTATATGGCGAGAAATAATATCCATAGCATGTTATATGGTATGTTTGTCGCGCTTCTGCTGATTTCTATTATTCTTATATTTGCGTTTAAAGATTTTAAATTGGGGTTAATGAGTTTGGTTCCCAATATTCTGCCAGTTGTTGCTACTTTTGGTGTGTGGGGATACATTAATGGGCAAATCGGTTTAAGTGCTGCCGCTGTTGCGTGTTTGGCATTAGGCATTGTGGTTGACGATACGGTGCATTTTCTGAGTAAGTACCTCAGAGCACGTAGAGAGAAGAATATGGTGGCTGCTGATGCGATACGTTATGCTTTTAATACAGTAGGTGCTGCGCTTTTGATCACTTCTATTATTTTTGTCATTGGTTTTGGCACACTGGCATTTTCACCTTATTTGAGTAATTCCCAATTGGGTTCATTGACGGCTATTACTATTACGTTAGCTTGGTTGGCGGATTTTCTGTTGCTGCCTTCTTTGTTAATGTTAATTTCTAAAAAGTGATGGCAAGAACGACAAGGATGATAAAAAATCCTTTATAATTAGTGTCCATCCGAAAACTGCTTTAAAAATCCCAAAGCTGAAGCGTTGGACTCCAAACAATGCGCCTCTTGGAGTCCAAAGCTTTAGCTTTGGAAGTTTAAGGAGTAAATACAATGTCTTTATCAGTGAGTTTAGAAAGTCCTTTAATTGTCCGCATTTGGGCATGGATGCAAGAACGATTTCCGTTACAGGCACATGGTCTTTTTGCGGTTGTTTTATACTTAATCGCTGTGGTGAGTGCGAGAGCCGTGGCAGGTGATGCGCCCGTTGAACTGGCAGCCACCGATCTAGTGGGCTGCCTAGTCGCTTGGTCTTTTTTCTTACTGCTCAGAGTTTTTGATGAGCATAAGGACTATGAACTGGATGTCAAAAACTATCCAGAACGCATCTTGCAAAGTGGTTTAATTACACTAACCCATCTGAAAATAATGGGAGTTATTGCTATTATTATACAAATAGCATGGTCAATATTTTTGGACGGTGGCATTGCTGAAGTGACAATTGCGTGGTTAATTTTGATTTTTTGGGCGAGTCTGATGGCTAAAGAGTTTTTCATCAGTGCGTGGTTGACGCAGCATTTAGTCCTATACGCGCTTTCTCACATGATGGTTATGCCACTTTTTATTTGGTGGTTGGCACAATTAGGTCATCCGGGGGTTGCGCTGACTCAATACCTAATTTTATTAGCCCTACTTTCATTTTTCACCGGGTTTGCCCTTGAGATTATTCGGAAAACACGCGGCCCTGAAGAAGAAAGAGCCACGGTGGATTCCTATTCAAAAATTTTTGGTCCACGCGGTTCTGCCAGTATTGTGTCACTGTTGCTCGTAGTCATGGCAAGCCTACAAATTTACTTAATCGTAGCCGTTTTTAATGGTCATTTTTGGGTGGGTTACGGATTAATTTTGATAGGATCGGCATTTGCCCTGTTCAATATTGTCAAATTTATCAAACAACCCTCTTTACGTGGGCGTGAAAAAAATGAGGGCGCTGTCGCTGTTGCGGTATTATTGGGTTATGTGGCTATTATTGCTGCGGTATTGTATCCATTCAATTATTTAATGGTATTTAATGGTATTAAATAGAAGAAAATACTATTGAACTCTGACGCTCAAGTAACCGGCAATTCTTTGGCATCGAGCTGCCGGGTTCTCCTTTAACTCTCTTAAAGGCTAAAGCACCAGTTGAATAGATAGAGTTAACTTGTTTCACATATCTGTCTTTAACTAAAACCAGATCCCCTTTCCTAAAGGAGCCAGAGCTTTCATTAATCTGATATTTAACCCTACCACGCTTGCTCGTTGGTAGTAAGTGGTATCTTCTCCGTGTTTGCACTGGTCGGAAATTAATATTATAAAAATTGTCTCGGTGAAGGTTTATAAGTTCACCGGTACCCAAAGTTGCTATAGCCAGAGCATCGGAATCATGGTCTTTCGGCAGACCAAGCTCTTTCCGAAATTCGGCAGTTTGATAACCAAAAACCCGAGAAAAACCGTATTTTTGACTTAAAGAAGTGTATAAATAATGTTTACCTTGCATCGTTCTTTGTGCTATTTTATCTTTAAACCCTGAAACACCCTGTTTCCTTAAATGAATTTTCCCTGAATGAACTTTGCTATGACATTCTGAACAAAGTGTTATCAAGTTATTGATGGTATCCTTCCCTCCCTCAGAGGTCAACTTGATATGATGTGCCTCCAAACGGGTATTTTTGACACGGCATTGTTGGCAGCGAAAGTCATCGCGTAGGAGTGTCGCTAGACGCAAGTTTTCATGCAACCTATTGGATTTTTGGTATGCCGATCCTTTAAGATTAGGGTCGTTTAACCTAGCTATGTCAATCAAAACGTCTTCAATAATGACCGATGTAATGGGTAACGGCAATTTGTTAACTACCCTTATGACCTCATCCGCATTTGCTTTGATTGAAGAAGGAAGCCTCCCACGCCGCGAACTTGAAGCTCGGTTATTAAACCTTGGTGGCCTATACCATAGCCGACTTCTTCGTTGCCTCCGATTAGCCGCCCTAGTTTCCATATTTTTTTTCACATCTGTCCGGTGGTTAATATATCCAGATATTAAAATTTCACCATTAGCTATAGCACAAAAACCTGTGATTTTGCTTCCCTTGTCCATTCCTATTGTTATAGGTTGAACGTTCTCTTCACAATCCCAAGTCAACTGGATTGTAAAAGGAACACGTTTGACCGGTTTAGCCTTTCCATCCCTCAATAATTTCCTCGCCTTTGCCGGTTTGCAAGGCATCAAGGGATTTCCATTTTTATTAATCACGTAAACTTTCATTATTAAATAGCTTTAAGCTCTCCTTAAAAAAGAAGTTAAGCGATCCTTGAGACTGTTAAACAGGGTTTTTACGTCAAGTACACCTTCACGTTTCCGTTACCCTTAATACTTAACCACAGAGCAAGGGACTGGATCAAACATCCCAGGGTGTGATTCACCTGTCTAACTTCTGCTGGAAATTCCAGCCCTCTGTTAGTCCCGTACTATAGAATACTATAGGTTAGGTAACTATTTACTGAACATGGTATTGCGCTGGCTGGTGCTTTCGTAAAAACGGATTACTAAATCAGACCTACGAGGATACCCATACCTCGCAGGTCGTTGTAAATTTAAATAAAAAAAATAAAATTTAACCGACGAGGTTTTTGCAACCTGCTCCGGTTTGTCTTAATTTAATGGCATTGAGCCGCTTTCTGGTCTTCGCATTTTCTATCAACCCATTGATTTTCAAAATGATAA
This sequence comes from Candidatus Thiomargarita nelsonii, assembly GCA_000785145.2. GTDB lineage: Bacteria > Pseudomonadota > Gammaproteobacteria > Beggiatoales > Beggiatoaceae > Thiomargarita > Thiomargarita nelsonii_B. Next base: position 16,823 of record JSZA02000081.1, on the reverse strand, counting down.
ACGTCGATACTCGATGAATGCTGCCCACATTTCTCGCAGCGTTAATCCTTGGCTCAAATTCAGGTACGTCCGTAGCACAATAAGGGTGGACTGTAAATCAGGCTCCGCGAGTGATGCCAACGCTGTGAGCAAAAACGCTAACCTGCGTAGCTCGGCAGATCTCAACACTGCACCATCTGCGCCGTTAAGCATATCTCGTACCGCTGGTGCGTATTGCATTACTGCGTATCCAACTCGCGCCGCGAGCAACGGATTATCTTTTAGAATCTTTCTCATCTCCGAGCTATGGGTGCCATAAAGATCGATGTACGATCGCCCGGCTTCAGTATCTGCCATAACTTGATCACGGAACGTGTGCATCAAATTCAGCTCATCCGAAGCTTGCGGCAACGTGCCCAGTGCCTCCTCAAGCGGACACTCACTACCGCCACTTTGGCGAAAATTTGCCACCGTAAAAGCTGTATTATTGAGCGACTTAACATTGAACGCTGATTGAGGTGAGGTATCAATAATCCCGGTAGGCTGACCATTATAATCAACATTCGGATTTGACCAATGATTGACACGCGGACACCCCCCCGAACAATTATAAGCCATGACAGTACGGAAAGACTTGTCGGGTGCCTGATAGCCGTAAGAATAATCAAATGCCCCAGAATCGCCGCCGGCATTAGCACGATCATGAGTGGAGCCCTTATGATGCCCAAGCTCGTGACCAAAACTATAATACCCTGTGGCACAACTGTAGCTTACAACGCTAAAAGCCGACGATTCAAAGCTCTGGCTAACCGTCGTCATCACATAAGCTATACCACAATATCCCCCTGAATTAACAATCAGCACCACTTCATCAGCCTGATAGGTATCTCGCAGAGTATGGACATTATCCATATAACCATCCGTAGTATTTCTTAATCGTCCCAGCGTTTGGCTCCAATCAAACCCTGTTTCGTTATAGCTCACTTGAGCAGTATGAACCAGATTCAAGCGTTGGATAACCAAACTATTAGCATAACCAGTATTAGTCTCCGTGACGGCCAAATCAATCAGGTTTTCCATAGCGGTTTGACCACCCACCGTGTTTTTCGCAGCCTCCGTGTACACCACTAAGACATCAATACTCGAACCATCATCAGCATCGCCACCCCACCACTCTTCCGACGACGGAGAGGACTCAACTGGGATAGGAGGGGCTTCTGGCGGAAATTTCGACTGATCAATTTCTTTGATAACATGTACGCCTTCTCCGGCGTAACGCACTTGATAGAAAGCACCGGGGAGGACAATGTTAGCCGCCATCTGATTTCCACGGCTGATTAAAGTCACTTCACTCTTTTGAACTGAGTCTATGTGACCAATCCATGCTATCCCGCCTTTTGAAAGTTTTTCGACGCGAGCCAATGTTGCTACAAAGGATACATCCTCAAACAGATTTAAAAAAATCTGGTCATTGGTGCTAAGCAATCCAGTCTCTACATAAACAAACCGTTGACGGATTGTTGTTGTGTCGGATATGTCTTGAACGATGTCACTCGCATGGAATAAAGTGGGCGGTGGCTCGGCGTATGCTGAGCCTAAAATAAATATACTGCCCGCTATCATAAAGAGATAACGCAGGGCTAATGGATATTTCATTTTTAAGTCTCCTTAGGTTAGGTTTTATAGTGCTTTGCAAATGAATTGAGAGTTTTCAATTTTTTTCAGGTTATAATTACAAGTTTGCAAATTTTTCAAAAACCTTTAACACTATGACTGACAAACAGTCCCAACTTGAACAAGTGGCCAAGAGCCATTCAAGGTAAATTGAATCATAATCGAATTTAATCTTTAAGTCAAGATAAATTTCTCTAAGCTTTTTTCAATACCCTCGCCAAAATACCCTATAAAAAAATATATATATAAAAAGAAGACATTGTTTCGCTACGATAAATAAAAAAGGTGATTGTGTTAAAATGACAAAAAAATAAGGGCCCCTTCATTTTCCAGTTTACAGTCTTGATTAAAAAACATCACTATGGTTAAATATTAACTCCAACATTAAAGGAAATAAAAATGAAAGCTCCTATTGCTAACTGGCACTCAGTTAGAGCAACATTGGACTGAATCTTGTTTTAGGGTGGGAAATGTGGCTTAATAAATATTATATTTTCAAAGGAACTTTATAAATGACAAAACAATACATTCTCTCCTCAAAAGAAGCCTCTTTATATAACCAAGCAATGCTCGGTGGTAAGGCATATAATCTCGCTTGGTTGAGCCGTTATAAATTTCAGGTGCCTGATTGGTTTGTCTTAACCACAGAAGCCTTTGATTTACAAGTACAATCAGATAAAACCGATACTTGGATTCAAGCGCAATTAGCGGAATTAAATCAAGACAATCAACAACGCAATGCCCACAGTATTCGTCAACGCATAACCAAAAATGAGTTACATGCGGATTTAATTAAGGCACTGGAAAAAAAATTGGCGACTATTGAAGATTGGCAAACAGAATATTTTGCGGTGCGTTCTTCTGTTGTCGGTGAAGATGCTGAGGGGGCTTCTTTCGCGGGACAAATGGACAGTTTTCTTTTTCAAAAAGGTTTAAGTGCCATTGCAGATTCAGTCTTGAAGGTTTTTGCCAGTGCTTTCAATGAACGGGCTTTGGCTTATCGGTTAAACAAAGGAATGACGCTGACAAATAGTCGAGTCGCTGTTATTATTCAAAAAATGGTGGCAGGGCAAGTTTCAGGCGTGATGTTTACTGCTCATCCCGTCACCGGTAGCTACAAACATGCCCTTATTTCGGCTTGTTATGGTGCTGGAGAAGGTATCGTATCCGGGATTTGTAATACCGATGAATACACAATTTCATTAGAAAATAAAACGATTAAACAAAAAATTAGCGAAAAAGACATACAACTGGTGTTAGATACTCAAGCCGGGAAGGGCATTATTCAAAGCAATGTCAAGGAACAACTCAAAAATCAATCTTGTTTGAAAGAAGAAGAGATCAAGACACTTGCTCAACGAGGGGAACAAATTGCCGCTTACAAAGGTGCGCCTCAAGATATTGAATGGACACTCAAAAACGGGAAATTTTCTATTCTACAAACTCGCCCCATTACCTCTTTGCCAGCCCCCGCTAAACCCATTGGCGAAACCGTTGTTTGGGATAATTCTAATATCCAAGAAAGCTATAGTGGTGTCACCACGCCGCTGACTTTCAGTTTTGCCAGTCGTGCTTATGCGCTTGTCTATGCACAAACGATGCGTATATTAGGACTTTCAGATAAAGTCATTAAGGAATATCAGCAAACACTGGATAATCTGTTAGGGCTTATCAAAGGGCGGGTTTATTACAACATTAATAACTGGTATCGTGGTTTATCACTTTTGCCTTCATTCAAAACCAATAAAGCGGATATGGAAAAAATGATGGGTTTGCAGGATTCGGTGGACTTTGTGCAGGATCGAAAACTGACTTTTTGGGAAAAAATCAAAAAACTGCCCAACAACCTTCAAGCCGTTTTTAACCTATTAACCCGCTTTCGCAAAATCGATCACTTAGTCGCAGAATTTCAAGCCATGTTCCAATATGAATACAAGCGTATTGATCGGCAAAAATTGCACACACTTGAGATGGCAGAACTTATCGCACTGACTCACCAACTCAACGAAGGATTGCTGAAAAAGTGGACTACCCCCATTATCAATGATTTCTATGTGATGATGAAAAATGGTAAAGTTCACCGTTGGCTAGAAAAGCTCAAAATTGATAATCCTAGCTTGCTCCTCAATAATTTGCTGTCTGGAGAAGCCGGGATAGAAAGTACCGAACCGACTAAAATGCTCCTGCGGCTTTGTGAAGTTATTCGCCAGAAACCGGCATTAATCAAACTGTTTGCAGAAATACCTGATGAACAATTGCTCGCAGCCGTACAAGTCACTGATGCCGATTTTTATCAACAATGTCTTGTGTATATTGAGTTATACGGTGATAGAGTCATTGGTGAATTAAAATTGGAATCAATCAGTTTGAGACAAGATAGCTCTTTTATGTTTGCTTGTTTGAAAAACTTTTTGCAACGGGCAGATTTAACCCCAGAAAATTTGGCAAAAAATGAACAACAACTCCGCGCCAATGCCGAGCAAGAAATATCGGAACGGATCAACAATACCCTTGGCAAAAGAAAACGCAAAGCGTTTTTCAGAGAGTTGCAAAAACTACGTCAAGCCATCAAACACCGAGAAAATATGCGGTTAGCCAGAACGCGCTTGTTTGGACTTTACCGCGATATTTATCGAGAGATTGGTCGACAATTGGCTTTCTATAATAGGTTGACAGAAGCAGACGATATTTTTTATCTCACGGTGACTGATTTAGAAACCTATATGGAAGGACGTTGTGTGCAAGCCAATTTAAAGGCACTGGCTAACACCAGAAAAGCAGAATTTGCAGCCTACCAACAAGAAGACTTACCGCATCACTTTTCAACAATCGGTCCAGTTTACCACCACAATCGTTATAAGGGCAAAATAACTGAAACCATGATGACAGAAAACCATCTCACTGGCATTGGATGTTATCCGGGTATTGTAGAACAAAGCATTAAATTAATTTTATCTCCCGATGATGAACTTAGCCTTGAAGGGCAAATTCTGTGTACAGTGCGTACCGATCCCGGTTGGACTCCTTTATTTCCTACTGCTGGTGGTATTCTCGTTGAACGTGGTTCAACCCTTTCTCATTCTGCTGTTGTGGCTCGCGAATTGGGTATTCCGGCTATTGTTGGCATCCCCGGTTTAACCAAAATTTTAAAGAATGGTGAAATGGTGCGTATGGATGGCGCACGGGGAATTATTGAACGCATAGATTCTGAGCAAACATTAAGCCTTGAATAAGTACTGAACCATGAAACGAAGTATGCGAAGCTAATTATCGAATATTTTGGAGTCCAAAGCTTTAGCTTTGGACGTGGGTTTCCAAAGCTAAAGCTTTGGACTCCAAAATACATAAAAATTAACCATTGCTATAACTGTTTACGCAATAAATTTCGATCAGTTTTACTATTATGTCTCCCATCGACAGGTATTTTATCAATAAACTTGATTTCAATCCCTTCAAGTCCTAATTTTTTGACTTGTTCATCAATTTGTTGGCGTATGTTTGATATTTCTATTTGCTCTCGGAAGGAGACGACTAAAATTGGTGATTTTACCTTTGGCGCATTGACTAATGCCGCACGTTCTATGCCTGGGATATCCATCACCTGTTTTTCGATTGGATAAGGTTGAACCCGTTTATCACCCATAATGACAACGTCTTTGCTTCGTCCAGTTAACCATATCCGTCCTTGTTCATCAAAATAACCGGTATCACCTGTCCGATGCCAAACTTCGCCATCGGGTGCCAGGAGTTTATTTTCTTTGGTGGCTTTTGGATTGTCCACGTAAGCCCGTAGAACATGGGGACCACACACCACAATTTCGCCAACAAGCTGAGGCTTAACTCGGTAAGGTGCTAATGTACTGATTGTGGATAGTTCTTCAGGAAGTCTGACAATTTCTACCTTTGCAATTTCAACCGGTTTTCCAACGAGATAACCTTTGTCAAGTTCAGTGGTTAGCACCTCGTCAACGCTTACATAACTGATGGGTTCAGATTCAGTTGAACCATAAACAACATCTATACGGGCTTGTGGAAAAGCAGCACGTAGTTCACGACATAAGCTTGGCTGTACTGGCGCACCACCGATTATCACCGCTCTTATATTCAATAAGCTTATTTTTTGCCGATTAATTTCAGTTGCAATACGCCACAGATAAGCAGGTGCTCCCGCTAAACCAGTGATAGCCATCGCGTTAATTTGCTGGATAATTCGCTTAGGTTCAACAGCCGCCGGGACGCGAAAGTTTATCGCTGGCAATACTGTGGGTATGCCACAACATAAATTATGTAACACTGCTACTGGAAAAGCTGGCATGAGAACGTCATCAACTTGAACTGGCCAATTGTGCCGAATAGCCTGATGTTGTTGAATCAGACTAAAATGGGTGCGATCAGCCCCTTTGGGTCTGCCGGTACTGCCAGAAGTAAAACTAATGATGCCATGCTGTTCAAGGGTGCAGTCAACAATTGGCATTGTTTCATTTGTAGCGACATGCAGGGAGGTTAATGGACGGATACCGAGTCTCTTTTTTGAATCGACTGAGTATAGCCGTTTTCCCCAAATAGTGGGTAATATAAACTGCATTTTCAGTAACTTATCCACGCTAATGACCGCTTTAGCACGAGAGTCTTTGATCGCCATCAACACTTTTTTTAACCCCATCCCCGTATCAATAAAAACAGGCACTATTCCAGAGGCTAACATGGCGATAACCAAACAATAGAGTTCGATATTTGGGGGAAAAAGTAAAATAACCCTATCACCCGTGTTAAATCCTTGAAATTTAAATCCGGCTTGATAAGCATTGATATTTTCAAGTAAATCGCCAAAAGTCATTTGGGTATAGCGTGTCACCTTATCTGACTGCCATTCGAGTGGAATGTTGAGGGCAACTACGTCTCGTTTCTCAGAGGCGGCTTCTATAATGAGGTTGGCAAAATTGTTTTTTCCGGTGAATTGTTGCATATAGCGTTTTTCGTTTGGGTGCCTACAAGAGATGTACTTTTCTTAAACCACTGGCGATTGTTTTGCAATAGAGTCCATAATTCCTTGTATCATCAGCATATTTACCAACAATAGCAGAACGATTACCTTCCTTATAGGTAGCACAGGCACCATAAAAACAAGATTCATTAATAAATCGTTGCAAAACTTCAGCCGTTAAAGCAACAAACAGATGGCCTAGCCTACGATATTGAGGTAGTATCCCAGCGACTTTTATTAAACCGAGAACAGGTTTAGGTAAGAGAGCAAAATGTTTGCGATAATCAATGTTCTCCGGCGGTATTCTATTAGTGGCACCTTGTCTCAACAAGGGCGCGAAATCAGGAAAGGCTATCATCATACCGGCTATCTTGTTTTTCTTATCAAGTGCTAAAATGGACGCTTTTTCAAACAGGCTGTTAGCAAAAGATTGGCCAAATAGTTCCCTGAATGATTCATAATCTAAAGAAGAGTAAGCAAAATTGTTTTGGAAGATCGTATCAATACATCGGTAGATTTCTTCTAAGTTATCCAACCAATAATCACGGGTGAGTAAAATAAACGTAAAATGAGAAGCCAATTTTGAAGGCAGATAGGCAATTGTCTTCTTATAGTCATCAAGAACCTTTGGGATATCGTAACTAATATCTGATTTATACAAATATTGACATTTATAACCCAATGATTCCAATAGTTTTTTGTAATAAGGTGGATTATAGGGTTCCCCCGGAAAACTACCCTTGTCAAAATGATTGAGCCTGATCCGATAGTTTCCAAAAGTCGTCGAAAAATTGATCGGACCATATAAAACAGTTGCTCCTTTACTTTTTGCCCATTTCTCAAAATCAGTAAAGAGCCTTCTATTCGCTTCCAACGAGTTTATCGTTTCCCAAAAGCCAAAAAAGGCGACTTTTTTACCCTCTATGCTAAATTCTGGATTAAAAAAACCAGCCAAGCGTACTACATTCGGTTCAAACGATAGCCAAACCGAATTGCCTTGTTCAAAGTAGCGATTTGCTGGACTAAACTGTTTTTCCACGCCTTGTTGATATTCAGGTATCCAGTTTGGATCATCAGCATAGACTTGATAAGGTAACTCAATAAATTCTTTTGCTAGTGTATATTGTTGTGGTTGCCATTCCATAAAATGAGTTCTTCTTTTCAGTTATCAGTTGTGAGGATAAAATGTTTTCCATAAGGTTTTCCATCGTCGTTACTTTTTAAATTATTGATTTACCATTAATTATGTTTTTTAAGTGTTTTTAGCTAGGTAACATTGAAAAATAAAGGCTATCATTTTGAACATAACTTTGGTCATGGCAATCAGCATCTATCGAATGTTTTTGCTTTATGATGTTGTTAGCCTTTTTTATTGAGCAACTTCAAGCTCTTTGCTGCAAGTTATGGCATTGAAAGAGTCGACGTTCTGCAATTCGATAGCGAAATAAAAGTGATTGGACGCGGCGGAACCTATTTTCAACCGGTGATAGACTACATCGACAAAAACAAAGAATATGATGGACTCATAATCTTTACAGACGGCTGGGCACCCATCCCCACCACCCCAAAAAACAAACGAACCCGCATCCTCTGGCTATTTAATAATGAACATAATTATAGAGGCATGAAAGATAATTTAAAACAGATCGGCGGAGCGACTTTTATTAAGGAATTGTGATGAAATTTTGGTAGGAGTCCAAGATTTATCTTGGAACTAATTTTATTTTTTGTGTTTTTAATTCGTTTATTTCTGCGTCAAGGTGCGTAGGACGCACCCTACAACAATGATTTATGGGCTTTTTTATCGTTCCCACGCTCTGCGTGGGAAACGCAGTAACGGAACGAAGTGGAGTGAGTGCCTGCCCCCGACGCTCTGCGTCGGGTCTGAAAACGCCGCTAAATAATATACCCCCGTTCTTCATGAAGAGCAATATCCAACCCTTCAATTTCTTCCTCTTTAGTGACGCGCAAGCCAATGATGACATCCACTACTTTGAGGATAACAAAGGTAAGAACAGCAGTGTAAACGAGTATTGAAATCACGCCCACAAATTGAATACCCAATTGTTCACCTATACTGGAAACGCCCTCGGCAAAACCTTGACCACTGAAAATGCCAAGTTCAGTCGAAGCGAAAATCCCCACAAACAAGGTGCCCAATATGCCCCCCATTCCATGTACCGGAAAGACATCTAAAGAATCATCTATCTTGAGCACACGTTTGAGAAAGCTAGTCGCGCTGAAACAAACGAGCCCGGCTGTAAAACCAATAATCAATGCGCCTCCGGGACCAACAAAACCCGAGGCGGGAGTAATCGTGCCTAATCCGGCTACCATGCCGGTGACTATGCCCAATACACTAGGCTTGCCGTATCTGATCCATTCTGCAATCATCCAAGCCATCGCGCCAGCAGAGGCTGATATATGTGTGACCATCATCGCCATACCAGCGTTGCCATTCGCTGCGAGGGCACTGCCTGCGTTGAAACCAAACCAACCCACCCAGAGCATTCCTGCCCCAGCCACTGTGATGGTTAAATTATGAGGAGGCATAGCCGTCTGCGGAAAACCATGACGCTTACCCATCACAACAGCGGCTACCAGAGCCGCTACGCCCGCAGTAATATGCACAACCGTGCCGCCCGCGAAATCTAGCAAACCCATTTGTTGAAGCCAGCCGCCGCCCCATACCCAATGGGTGACGGGCGCATAAACTAATGTTACCCAAATGGCACTGAAAAGCAACATGGCAGAAAATTTCATACGCTCGGCAAAAGCGCCCACGATCAGTGCTGGAGTAATGATGGCAAAAGTCAGTTGAAACATAGAAAAAACTGTTTCTGGAATGTCCCCTGTCATGGAATTCTTATCGACACCTGCCATGAAAACTTTACTTAAATCACCAATCCAATCGTTCCCTTCCCCAAAGGCGAAACTGTAGGCATACATAACCCACAAAATGGAGACCATACAAGTGATAGCAAAGCATTGCATCAAAACGGACAAGACATTTTTGCTGCGTACAATACCCGCATAAAAAAAGGAGAGCCCCGGTATGGTCATAAATAAAACCAGTGCCGTTGCTGTCAATATCCAAGCCGTGTTTCCGCTACTCAATGTCTCTTGAGCAAAAGTCACGGAAGGCAATGCCGCGATAAATACTATCAGTAAGCCTTTCCATTGAAATTTTGTCATACTATTGTTTTTTTCAATTCCTCAATTAAAGAGCATCCTGCCCTGTTTCACCAGTACGAATGCGAATCGTCTGCTCAAGTGCATAAACAAAAATTTTGCCATCCCCAATTTTGCCCGTGTTGGCCGCTTTGGTAATCGCATCAATCACTTTTTCAAGATTGTCCTCACTCACAGCCGCCTCAATTTTCACCTTAGGTAAAAAATCCACCACATATTCAGCACCACGGTACAATTCCGTATGACCTTGTTGGCGACCAAAACCTTTTATTTCTGTCACCGTGATACCTTGTACTCCAACTTCGCTCAGAGCTTCTCGCACATCGTCGAGTTTAAAAGGTTTAATAATGGCTGTTACCATTTTCATAAAAAATTCTCCTGATAGTTTTTGGTAGGAGTCCAAGATTTATCTTGGACTTATATAATATAACCACGTTCTTCGTGAAGTGCAATATCCAAGCCTTCAGTTTCTTGCTCTTCATTAACACGTAGTCCAATGAATATATCTATTACCTTGAGGATGATAAAGCTCATAATCGTGGTAAAGATGATGGTGGCAACGACACCAATGAGTTGAGCCACCACTTGAGCGGCTATTGTAGTATTACCTTCACCAAAACCAGTGCCCCCCAAACTGGTGGCAGCAAAAACACCGGTTAAAATCGCGCCGATAATGCCGCCTACGGCATGTACACCAAAGACATCTAAGGAATCATCATAGCCGAAAATACGTTTTAACTTAGTGGCTGCAAAGAAACAACCAATACCGGATGCTGCACCAATTGCCAGTGCCCCCATCGGACCAACATATCCAGATGCCGGCGTAATGGCAACCAAGCCAGCAACAGCACCAGAAGCGATACCGAGTACGCTGGGTTTGCTGTGTGATAGCCATTCACTGAACATCCACGCCAGTGCTGCGGCGGCAGTCGCAATTTGAGTCACAGCCATTGCCATACCAGCAGTGCCATCTGCGGCTAATTGGCTACCCGCATTAAAACCAAACCAGCCAACCCAGAGCATAGATGCACCGATAATGGTATAAGTCAAATTGTGCGGAGGCATCGCCACTCGTGGATAACCTTTACGTTTGCCCAACATCAGCGCGGCGACTAAGCCTGCAACACCGGCATTGATATGTACCACTGTGCCACCGGCAAAATCGAGCACTCCATAATCACCGAGCCATCCGCCGCCCCAAACCCAGTGACAAATGGGAGCATATACAAATGTTGCCCAGAGTGCCATAAATATCAGCATGGCTGAAAATTTCATGCGTTCTGCAAACGCGCCCACTATCAGGGCGGGAGTAATGATCACAAAGGTCATCTGGAAAGTCATAAAGACCATTTCAGGAATAGTTTGATCTTCCAAGATGGAATTCACACTCACGCCCATTAAAAAGGCTTTGTCCAATCCCCCTATAAAGGTATTTATAGCACCGCCATCAGTAAAGGCGAGACTATAGAGATATAAAACCCAAAGCACCGTCATCAGTGAAGTGATGGCAAAGCATTGCATTAACACTGACAATACATTTTTGCTACGCACCATACCGGCGTAAAATAAAGAAAGGCCGGGGATAGTCATAAATAATACCAATGCCGTTGCTGTCAACATCCAAGCGGTATCTCCCGCCGACAGTTCATCAGCAAAAGTCAGAGATGGGAGTGCAGCGAAAAGCATTATCAGTAAAGCTTTCAAAGTATATTTAGATGGTTTAATAATGGCTGTTACCATTTTCATAATTCAATCTTTCCTTTATTTGATAATGTTATAGGTACGCCTTGACATTGACTGCAAGGCGTACTTTGCACTTAGTAAGCAAAAAGGAGTCCATTTTTTTTAAGTTTATGAAAAAAATAGTATAATTGAATTTTTGGCTATCGTTTTTGTGTTAGAAAAAAAAGAATTGTCAGGTTTGCTACAATGCGGCTTGAAAATGACGCGAGTACGCTGTCAAAGTTATCTGTTGGAGTACAAAGCTTTAGCTTTGTCAGACAGTACAAAGCTAAAGCTTTGTACTCCAAAAAATAAAATTGACAGAGTACTAGACATGGCACCTACTTTTTGTTAGAATGCCGTCCTCTCAATGGAGAGGTGTCCGAGTGGTTGAAGGAGCACGATTGGAAATCGTGTGTGCGCTTACAGGCGTACCGAGGGTTCGAATCCCTCTCTCTCCGCCAAATCAAATCAAATAATGGTGGTCAGTGTCGGTCCCCTCGCAACACGAAGCTGTGAACCCCGTCAGGTCCGGAAGGAAGCAGCGGCAGCAGCGGATGTGTGTGCCGGGGTGTGGCTGGTGCGGGCTGCCACCCTTTCACCAAATGTCCCAAACAATACAATCAATTCATGTCGATATCACCATCATTGGTGGTGGTATTGCCGGCTTATGGCTACTTAATCGTCTCCGCAATTTGGGCTATAACGCCATTTTATTTGAGCAAAAGGCTTTGGGCAGTGGTCAAACTATCGCCTCTCAGGGCATGATACATGGGGGCATGAAGTACACTTTAGCCGGAGTACTCCCCAATATTTCTGAAACGATTGCCCAGATGCCTAAGCATTGGCGCTCCTGTTTAGCAGGACAAGGTGATGTGGATTTAAGCCGTGCCCAAATTCTCTCCGATCACGTTTATTTATGGTCAACAGCGAGTTTAGGCTCAAAGCTCACGACTTTTTTTGCCAGCCGCGCTATTCGTGGGCGCATCAATGCGGTTGCCAAAGATAAAATCCCGCCCGTTTTTCAGAATAAAGCCTTTGTGCGACTCGTTTGGCCTAATTTATTGATTTTATTCGGATTTACGGGAATAAACGCAATTTAAATAAAGTCTAAGTACATAGATACAGACAATATTTACCAAGTCCTTTATAAGGATATAAAAACATCCTTATGAATCACTCACAAAAGTTTTATATGAAAGTATAAAACATTCTTGTGTATGATATACAAAAGTTTTGTATGATGTCATAAAATATCCCTGTAGTGAACTTTATTGAACGTTTGTATATGTGTATAAAATTTCTTGTATGGTGTGAACGGATTCGCCTCCCCAGGCAAACTGGGAGAAAGCAATGGCCGGTGGTTAGATGTTTTAACTGTCAGTGCAAGGTCATCGAAGCTCATGGGAGCAAGCGTTACGGGTAGTCTTAAAAGTTGATGGAAATTCCTTCCATATTACAAATGGTAAGGTGAGCAGTTATAGCACTCTTATCCTGTTGAAGGTTTCTGTGCGACTCGTTTTGGCCTAATTCATTGATTTTATTCGGATTTTCGGGAATGAACACAATTAAAATAAAGCCTAGATACACGATTTTATATGTGTATAAAAAAATTTCTTATATGGTGTGAATGGATTCGCCTCCCCAGGCAAAATGGGAGAAAGCAATGGCCGCTGGTTAGATAGTTTAACTGGCAGTGCAAGGTCTTGAAGCTCATGGGAGCAAGCGTTACGGATAGATTTAGGGTTGGTGGAAATTCCTTCCATATTACAAATGGTGAAGTGAGCAGTTATAGCACCTTACCCTGTTGAAGGTTTCCAGGCAACGTACAAAACGTGATAGTGGAGTAAGGTCGGTCATCGACGTCGAAAGACAACAGTATTATAGGGGTTGGGATTTAGAAGCGTCCCAACTCGGTTGCCCAATATAATCCGACTACAGAAACTATCTAAGTCCGTAGGTAACAAACATATAAGAGAAACGAGGAAAAACGATGTCAATAAGTCACTTGCTGGAGTGCAAGAGGGGAACATGGAAATGGACCTAGCGACAGCATCGGGTAGGATAGAGTGGGAAGCCAAAGCCAGTTGAAACTGTCACATTGGGATACTGGATATGCTGATTCACTCTCGGTATTGTGTTAATATTAAATTCTTATTAAGCAATGGGTACGCAAGTACTAATAACGCGAGGTTCACACCTAAATTATGAAAACTCTTCGACTAACTAAGTCTGAAGATGGTTCCCCTTCCCCATCACTGGAGAGGGCAACCTCTGGCAGTGAAATAGATAAAGTTCATACGGTGTACGGGATTAGGCATTGTCCATCCTGCTTTAAAATGATTAACTCACCGGACATGCGTTTATGGGATTGGAATGAAATCATCTGGGGCAAAGTGCGGCGATTAGTTTTTAACTTGCAGAAACGAATTTATAAGCTTACAAAAGCAGGAAAGTACAGAAAAGCACGTAGCTTAATGTATCTACTACAACACTCGTATTATGCGTCACTACTAGGAGTCCGCAAAGTTACCACAGAAAATAAAGGTAAAGAGACTCCCGGGGTTGATAAAGTTAAGGTAACTACGCCAAAACAGAAAATGAATTTGGTGGTTGATGTCCTAGATACAATACAAATGGGTTGGGATAAGTACGAAGCCAAGCCGGCAAAAAGAATTTATATACCGAAGGCTAATGGCAAAAAGAGGCCACTGGGCATCCCAACAGTATTGGATAGAGCTATGCAGGCAGTTACTAAGTCTGCGTTGGAACCCTATCACGAAGCAAAATTTGAATCAGCAAGTTACGGATTCAGACCTGGTATGGGTTGTCGCGATGCTATTGAAAAAATAACATCGTTACTACTCTATAAACAAAAATGGATACTGGATGCTGACATTAAAGGGTTCTTCGACAACATTGACCACAAGTTCATTGTAGAACAAACAGATGAGTACTGGAAACCTATAGTCAAGAAGTGGCTTAAAGCGGGATACATGGAGGAAAATAAATACAACCCGACCATGAATGGTACCCCACAAGGGGGCATCATATCCCCGCTCTTGGCCAACATAGCCCTAGACCAAATGGAAACCGACCTGATAAGTCACCTACGGGGGATTAAAGGCTGGAAAAAGAAAATCGGCACCACAAAGGTCAGCATAACAACGAACAAGAAGACCGGAAAGAAATACAAGCAGAGAAGAAGCTTATTCACTTCGGTTGTAAGATATGCTGATGACTTCGTAGTAATCCATGAAGAGAAAGAGGTTATAGAGGAATCCGAAAGATTTATCAAAGAATGGCTTGGGCTAAGAGGCCTAACTTTATCGGAAGAAAAGACCAAGACTGTGCATTCCACAGAGGGCTTCGACTTTTTAGGGCATCATATTAGGCACTATGAGAGCAGATTCACAGGTACTTATAAGGCCAGGTTGCTCAATGGAACTCCAACTGAAAAGAGAAAAGCAGCAGCAACGCACGTATTACGAGTGGAACCAACCAAAGCAAAAATTAATGCTCACTACCAAGTGTTAAGTGACATTATAGGCAAAATAAAGGCGGCAACTCCAAGAGAGTTAATCGATATCCTGCAACCCAAAATATCAGGTTTTGCAAATTACTACAAAACGGTACACTCCAGCAAGGCGTTCGGAAGACTAGATATGCTAATGTGGAAAAGGTTATATCAATGGACCCTGAGGCGGCACCCAAATAAAGGTAAGAAATGGGTTGCGGATAAATACTTCTGTACTGTGAAGGGTAGGAAATGGACTTTTGCGGAAATTAAAGGCAAAGGTAAGGATAGGGAGATAGTAAAATCTCTCAGAGGATACTCGAAACATAAGGTAAGAACCGGAAGTTACGCTAAGGTTGGGTATGATAGGTCATATTACGACGGAGACACTGCTTACTGGGCAGGGCGACTCTCCAAAGGCTATGGAAACATATCTCCGTCGAAAGCTAAATTGCTGAAAAGACAAGATGGATTATGTCCGGTGTGTAAATGTGCATTAACGAATGAAGACTTGCCTGAAGCCCATCACATAAAGCCCCGCCAATATGGGGGACTGTGGGAATACAAGAATATAGTCTTATTGCACCTCCATTGCCACGACAAGATTCACAGAGAATATGGGGAACGAAAGCGGAAAATGTGTAAGGATTCCAGAGAGTATGATGAGCTAGTTAAGAAGGGTGTGTTTGTAGCACCTGAAGTTGAAGCAAAGTATGGCCCTGATATAGCTAAGATGAGAAGGGGTCCAGAAGACAGCTCAAAGATACCTAAACTGGGAAGTAATCCAGGAATAGTAAGTAGGGACAAGGACACAATACCGTCGGAAACCCACAGCAATGGTAATAACGAGGATGACGAACTGATACAGGTTAAGAGCTGGAAAAGTGGGGAAGTAAAGATGGTTCCTCGGAGTAAAATGTATCGGAAAACGAAAAGAGTTAGAGACAAAATCACAAACAAGTGGAAAGTAATCAAAATGTGGTTCTGTAAGTAGAAACTCCTCCTCCTGTATGAAATCTGAAATGACCTACTTGATAACGGTAGGTTGGGGATAAGTGTAGTAATTAACATTTACAAGCTTACCTTAGTAATCAGTCAGCTACGGCACTAAAGTTCTTGGGCATAGCAGACTTTGGTCTAAAAGGCCATACGCACAATTGTAACACGTTATTTAAATAATGTTATTTAGCAACAGGATGAAGCTAAGCCGAGGAGCTGTATGAGTGCGAAAGTCTCACGTACAGTTTTGCAGACTGGCCTTGGGCAGTGTTCCACCCTTCGGGGTGAGTGATGTGCAGGGCCAAGTTTAACGTGAACCCATAAAAGCGTGATAATTGAGTAGGGCCGGTCAAATTCGCCGAAAGGCACAAGGTTAGTAGGGGATGAATTTAGAAGGTGATTCATCTTGTTTGCCCAATACAATCCGGTTATAGATTTTATCTAAGTCCGCAGGTAACAAACATATAAGAGAAACGAGGAAAAACGATGTCAGTACGTCACTTGCAGGAACGCAAGAGGAGAAGGCGGAAGCCCTCTTAACGACAGCATCGGGTAGGATAGAGTGGGAAGCCAAAGCCAGTTGAAACTGTCACATTGGGATACTGGATATGCTGATTCACTCTCGGTATTGTGTTATTACGAATTCTTATTAAGCAATGGGTACGCAAGTACTAATAACGCGAGGTTCACACCTAAATTATGGAAACTCTTCAACAATCTAAGTATGAAGATGGTTCCCTTTCCCTATCACTGGAG
>JSZA02000085.1 GCA_000785145.2 Candidatus Thiomargarita nelsonii | reverse complement strand
ATCACCCCAGGGAACTTGCTCCTTAAACAATCCTTACGCCAGATTTTGTGGTTTTGGCGTTTTAAAGTAAGTGTAAATATATAGCTATTAAGATTTATTTTATATATAAATAAGCATACCTAATTAGTTATGTTTTTTTTGAGGAAACAGGAGTTAATTCTGATTTGAATAAAGGGATATCAATATGCCTAGCAGGGGCATTGCCTGATACAAATAACCTTGGTGTGTCTGCATTATGCGCCTCTACTATCGCAGGTGTTGTCAGGCGAGCTTCTAACGCGAGTCTGACCGTATTTGATTGTGGCAAAGGAGTTCGTTCGGCCACCTTCACGGATAATGGCCGCTCGTTTGAATATGAACTCTGCGGAGCCGTTCATTCACGCCGCTTATACCGCAGGGAAAATCTGTGGAATATGCGGATGAGTGCTTGGTTTGGAGGACTTGGGAATCAGGGAGTACGTGCGATAGCACATGCCGATGCTGTGTTTGATATCAGTGGCGGCGATAGTTTTACCGATTTGTATGGAAGAAGGTGCTTCAATGGGGTGGTACTGCCCAAACTGATCACACTCCAACAGCAACGGCCCCTGATCCTTCTTCCTCAAACATACGGTCCTTTCAAGAATGCTCGTTGCAAACGAATTGCAGAACGTATAGTGCGTGGGGCAACAGCCGCCTGGGCGCGTGACGAACGAAGTTTTGTGGCGTTACGTGAATTGCTCGGAGATGCGTTTGACCCGAACCGCCATCATTCTGGCGTAGATGTAGCATTTTTGCTGCCCAAATTTGAACCAGTCAAGCCTCTCCCAGGACCCATTCTCCGTTGGTTAAGTGCAGAACGGGAACGACCAACCGTTGGTTTTAATATTAGCGGCCTGATTTATAACGACCCGAAAGCGGCTGTGCAACGTTATGGATTCCGCGCTGACTACAGAGAGGTCGTCAAAAAATTTCTTCGTCGAGTATTGGAAGAAACTGATGTACACATTTTGTTGATACCGCATGTATTGGTTGAATTTGGGCATTACGAATCCGATCCAAGTGCAAATCAAGCGGTTGCAAACGAGTTACATGATATTGCCGATAAGCGGCTCGCAATCGTACCACCTGATTACGACCAATCCGAAATGAAATGGATAATTTCTCATTGCGATTGGTTTTGTGGTACCCGTATGCATGCGACGATAGCCGGTCTATCAACGGGTGTGCCAACGGCGGCCATTGCATACAGTATAAAAACGCAAGGCGTGTTTGAAACATGTGGTCAGGGTGAACATGTGAAGGACCCCCGTCAGCTAAGCACAGACGAGATGGTGAATGGATTGTTTTTATCCTTTCAACAACGTGAATTGACGCGCTCACATTTAGCAGAACGCATTCAAAATGTCAAACAGCAAGCGGAACGCCAGATGGATCAAATTATTGCAACCAGTTTTGGAGAACAGGGTATTGATTGATATTTTGACGGAACAAGCGTGATGGGATTACGAGCGGATATACTCAAAGGGGGCTCAATATTAACGGTCGGGCAGCTGATAGCACAGTTACTGATGTTTGTTCGCAACATCATTCTGGCGCGGATGCTCACCCCGGAAGACATGGGAATCGCAGCGACCTTTGCGATCACAATATCATTGCTTGAAATGAGCAGCAACCTGGGGGTCGAAATGCTCCTGGTGCAGGCACCGGATGGTGATGACCCTCAGCTTCAGGCGGTGTCTCATCTTTTCCAAGTCTGCCGTGGTTTGTTGATGGGCGCGATAATTTTGGCCTTAGCCCCGATTATTGCGCGAATGTTTGATACGCCACAAGCGGTTTGGGCATTTCAATACGTAGCCATTGTACCGGTCCTTCAAGGATTTATGCATTTGGACTGGAAACGTGTGCAGCGCAACCTGACCTTCATTCCGTCCGTGATTGTGGAAATAGCACCTCAAGCAATCATTACCCTTGCTGCTTGGCCTCTGGTGATTTTGTTTGGTGACTATTCTGCGATTCTGTGGATGGTGATCATCCAGGCACTCATCATTTTGTTGGCTTCGCATTTCGTTGCCAAACGGAATTATCAAGTTAGCTGGAATCGCGTATCTGCCTCTCGTTTGTTTGCCTTTGGATGGCCACTTTTGATCAACGGATTACTGATGTTTGGAGTGTTACAGGGAGATCGACTGATTGTGGGAACAGCATATACCATGGCAGAACTGGGTGTTTTTTCGGTTGCTTTTGCTCTTGTTATCATGATTGCTATGACTCTCGCAAAACTGGCTTCAGCGTTGCTACTGCCGTTGTTTTCCCAGGCCGATCCGGAAACATTACGTCGCTATTTCCGGCTAAGCGTACAAATTTTAGCTCTGATTGGTGGCGTGGTTGCGCTCCCATTGATCCTCTTCGGTGGCTCACTGATTGTCATTCTTTATGGTGAGCAATATACCTCAGCTACGGAATTTATCGCATGGATGGGAGTGTTGCTCGCAGTACGCACATTCAGGCTGGTACCGACCATCGCTGCCATGGCGAAAGGCGATACCAAGAACTCGATGATCGCAAATATGTTCAGAACAATCGGTGTATTGCTTGCTGTTGTAGCGGCTTGGTTAGCATTGCCCATTGCGTCAATTATTATTTGTGGTGTTGTGGGAGAACTTTTGGCATTCATGGCGGCAGTCTGGCGTCTTTTGCGTCTTCATGGAATGCCCGTTTATGATTCCATCATTGCGCCAATCCTTGTCTCAAGCATACTTCTGATAGCGGGTATCGTCAATTTTTAAGCTAGAGATGGGCTATCCTATATGTTTCTAACAATTGAGCATCGGCATGAACTACGTTTTTGCAATTATACAAGATTGCTGAAGGCCATGTATCGTGTTCACCGATTACGAGCACTTGTTATTCGTCTAGTACTTTTTTTTGAAGGAAGTGAATTATTTTCAGGCACTCTGCGATATTTATTGCAGCACCACCATGGTGTTTGTGTTGGTGCATACTCTTATGGTGCCTGTATGGAACCAGGAGCATGGCCTGCTGGTGTGACGGTCGGGCGCTATGTTTCTGTTGGTCCAAATGTACAGGTTTTTCTACGAAATCATCCAATGGAGCGCTTATCTATGCACCCATTTTTTTACAATAGTGCATTGGGTTTTCTCCACGAAGATACTATTTCGTCAGGAACACTTGAGATCGGCCATGATGCTTGGATTGGTGCAAATACAATCATTACTCCAGGGTGCCGCCGTATCGGGGTTGGAGCGGTCGTGGGTGCTTCTAGCGTTGTCACCAAGGATGTGCCAGATTTAGCTATTGTGGGAGGGAATCCTGCTCGACTTATCCGCTATCGTTTCAATGAGGAAATCTGTCATCTAATTATGGAGAGCCAATGGTGGGAGCACTCTGTTGATGAGTGTGTTGCTCAGATGCCCTCGATGCTTCGTTCGCTTGATGATGGAAGCACGTTGCACCCTTTTTTGTGCCGTGCAAAAGGAAGGGAGACATACTGTTGAGAATTGACGATATTCGTGATGTTGCAGAACGCCAGCTTTGTTGTGGGTGTGGCATCTGTGCTTTTATCAATTCTGATAGCATCACTATGGTGGATGATCTCCACCAAGGACGCCGTCCGTTAGTGATGGAGACTGGTGACACCGATATAGAAAAGACTGCGTTACGTGTTTGTCCCGGTATCAATTTGGGGCATGACTCCTCACTGAATGATCCCGCGCTGATTAGTACGCTTGTTTCAGACTGGGGGCCTGTACGAGAGGTATGGGAGGGTTTTGCGTCTGATACTGAATTGCGCTATGCGGGTTCCAGCGGTGGGGTGGTAAGCGCACTTGCGCTCTATGGTATCGAAGGTGGAAAGATGCATGGTGTGTTACACACGGCGGCTCGTTCAGATGTACCTTATCTCAACCACACAGTCTTGAGCACAACTCGGCATGAGATACAGAGTGCAACTGGCTCGCGTTATGCGCCTGCAAGCCCTTGTGATGGCTTGCAGAAGATTGTTGATGCGCCAGCCCCCTGTGTTTTTATTGGAAAGCCATGCGATGTTGCGGCTGTACAAAAGGCGCGTAAGTGCCGCCCCGATCTTGATGAAAAGGTCGGATTGACAATCGCAATCTTCTGTGCCGGTACTCCGACTACAGCCGGTACCCTGGCATTACTGGAAAAATTTGGAGTGACCGATCCGGGTCGCCTTCAAAGCATTCGGTATCGTGGTAATGGATGGCCTGGTCGAGCATACTGTGTGTTTGAAAACGCAGAAGGTCAGCAGGAGGATAGTTCAATGACATACGCGACCTCCTGGGGCTCAATCCTCAGCAACTATCAGCAGTGGCGTTGTAATATTTGTGCAGACCATACGGGTGAATTTGCTGATATTGCCGTTGGCGATCCATGGTATAGAGAAATATCATCAGATGATCCGGGACGCTCTCTCGTACTCGCTCGTACCGAACTCGGTCGTCAATTTATGAATGAAGCCATGGCAAATGGGTATCTGACTATGGAACGGGGGGCAGCAGAAATCCTGCCCGCTTCTCAGCCCAATCTTCTTCAAACCAGGGGGGCAGTGTGGGGGCGTCTGCTTGCTCTGCGTCTGGTGGGGGTAGCTGTTCCGAATATGCGTGGTATGCCGCTATTCCATATATGGTTAAAGCATTTATCGTTTAGTCAAAAAATTAAATCGTTGTTAGGTACCATTCGGCGGGTTTTTCGTCGTAGATTATGGCATCGTCATCCAGTGAAGCGGTTTGAATAAACAGTAAGGATGTCTTATGTATGAACGCATAATGTCAAAGAATTTTGGTGGCGGTGTATGGGTTGATCAAACCACAATACACCCGCTTGGATTGCTGTTGGTGTTGATTTGCGGTTTTGCCTTGCTGATCATACCTCGACGACAGGCTATCTGGCCAATGCTCATAATGGCATGTTTCGTGGCAACGGCGCAACGGGTAGTGATTTTCAGTCTCGACTTTAATATGTTGCGGCTCATGGTGCTGTTTGGCTTCATGCGTTTGTTGATTCGGAAGGAGTTCGAGTTATCCTTTCAGATGCAGCCTTTAGACCGGGTTTTAATCGCCTTCGCTGTCGCTAAGACCCTTATCCATACAGCACAGACCGGTTCTGCATCAACCTTGGTATATGAACTGGGCAGTTCATTCGATACGATAGGGCTGTATTTCCTGTTCCGATGCTTGATCCGCACATGGAAAGATGTGGAGCAGGTTGCGATGGCGTTTATCTTTCTGAGTATACCTCTCGCTGTGTTTTTTCTGAATGAGCATCTCACTGGAGAGAACTTGTTTTCGGCATTTGGTGGTGTACCTGAGTACACTATGATGCGCCACGGTCGGTTGCGGTGCCAAGGCGCATTCCCGCATCCAATCATTGCAGGATGTTTCTGGGCTGCCGTAATGCCATTAATGGCAGCCACTTTGTGGAGTTCTCTTGCTAAACGAATATGGGTAGTGTTAGGCTTAGCCAGTGCGAGCTGGATTGTGATGGCCAGTGCGTCCAGTACGCCTGTTTTCGCAGTCCTTGTAGGCATATTGGGTGGTGCGATGTTTATCTTTCGTGAGCAGATGAAAGAGATTCGTTGGGGTGTGTTATTCGTCTTAATCGGATTACATATGGTCATGAAAGCACCGGTTTGGCACTTGATCGCTCGTGTCAGTGCGGTAGGTGGTTCCACAGCCTATTTTCGATTCGCCATGATCGACGGTGCTGTCAATAATGTCCGTGAATGGTGGCTCCTTGGCACCCAGTCTACAGCACACTGGTTTTGGGGGGCACAGGATATAACAAATCACTTTGTTCTGATGGGGGTGCGCGGTGGTATGTTGACCTTTATCCTCTTCGTTATTAGTATCGCGGTGGCTTTCCGCAGTGTAGGGCGCATTTGGCGCCGCGAGACTGATAATAAGGCTCATCTGGCGATGGCTTGGGGGTTTGGTGCTGCCTTGTTTGTGCATTGTGCCAATTTTATTGGTGTTTCGTATTTTGGTGGTCAGATCACGATGGTGTGGTACTTGTTGTTGGCGATGATCACAAGTATGGAGGTTGCTACTGAAAGGAAGTGCGTTCTTGAAACCTCTCGTGAGAAAAACTTGCCTGTTTATGGCAGGATTAATGGTGTCTGATATTTTAAACTTTCAAAGAAATCCTATTTCTTTAAGAAATAGGATTTCTATAAATGTAGTTTGTTAGTTTGTTGTTTCGGGAATTTCGCTCCGCGGATTTCCCGAAACCATTTAAAATATTTGAAACTTTCAAAGAAATCCTATTTCTTTAAGAAATAGGATTTCTATAAATGTTAAAACAATTGTTTGGATAAATTGGCACCCTTCATATTCCTACAAAAGTAGTGAACAGTTGTTTCGGGAACTCGCTCTGCGATTTCCCGAAACTAAAGCCATAGCTAGGTTTAGCTACGCTTACTTCGTTGCGGGAAATCCACTTCGTTCCATTCCCGAAACAACTGTCAACTACTTTTGAAGGGTGCCGATAAATTCTATTTATTTTTATTTTTATTTATGAGAAAAATTATACTGTTTTTATTAGATTTAGCGAGTTTCATTTTGACCCCTTTGGTAGCTGGTATTGCAGCGCTACAATCAAAAATGGGTGCTGAAAGATTTCCTTTCACATTTAAAATGTGGGATGCTTTTGGTGTATCTCCAATACGTCACCATTACTATCAGCCGGTATTTAATGTAAACCATCTGCCTGAAGAGGTATGGGAGCATGCCGATCCATTGCTTGGCATTAACCTGAATATTGAAAAACAATTATCTTTACTGAGCTCATTTATCTACCAAAAAGAACTGGCAGATATTCCAATAGGTAAATCATCAAACGCCTCATCTATTTTTTATCATAATAATCCTATGTTTGGGCCAGCCGATGCCGAAATACTTTACAATGTTGTAAGACATTTTAAACCAACAAGAGTAATAGAGATCGGGGCAGGATATTCAACCCGTCTGGTGAAAATCGCATTAGACATTAACAGGAATGAAGGTGTCGCGGCAAAACATAGCTGCATAGAGCCTTATGAAAATCCTTGGCTTTCGGAGTTAGGAATTGATGAGATCATCCGTGAAAGGGTGGAAGATGTTAATTTGGTAAAATTTGATGAGTTAAAAAAAAATGACATTTTATTTATAGATTCATCCCATGTATTGAGGACGGGCGGTGATGTTTTTACGGAGTATTTACATATCATTCCCAAGTTGAATCCAGGTGTATTAGTTCATATTCACGATATTTTTCTTCCTTATGAATATCCACAAAAATGGATTGTAAACGAGAGGCGATTCTGGACTGAGCAATATCTGTTGCAAGCTTTTCTTGCCTTTAATTCAGATTTTGAAGTGTTGTTATCTGTGAACTATCTTGCAAAACACTATCCGAATGAACTGTCTGGTGCTTGTCCTGTTTTTGGGCGACTTAGGAAAGGACACGGCTCATTTTGGATAAGAAGAAAATAATTTAATTTTTTATGATTTATATAATATGATTTGTCAACAGAATACGGCTACTGATCTTTCGATTGTCATCATCAGTTTTAATACCAATCAGATGACCTGCGCGTCTCTGCGCTCTCTCTTCAAAGAAACGCAACAACTTAGTTTTGAAGTCATTGTCGTTGATAATGCATCTACCGATGGTTCTGCTGAAGCGATTGCTCAGGAGTTTCCTCAGATCAGGCTTTTTGCCAGCGACGAAAATCATGGTTTTGCTGCCGCCAATAATATGGCTGTTTCTCAGGCCAGAGGTCGTTGGATTTTGCTGCTCAACCCTGATACTTTGGTACTCGATGCTGCCATTGATAAACTCGTTGCATTTGGCAAAGAGCATTCTGAAGCGACTATATTTGGTGGGCGAACACGCTTCGCTAATGGCGAGTTGAATCCAAGCTCCTGTTGGGGCCGTCCAACACCATGGAGTGCTTTTTGCATCAGCATAGGACTGGCTACGATATTTAAGGATAGCCGTCTATTTGATCCTGAAGCAATTGGTGGCTGGGCACGGGATTCAGTGCGCGAGGTTGATATTGTGACTGGTTGTTTTTTTCTCATTCGTAAGAATGATTGGGATAGCTTGAACGGTTTTGATCCAAAATTTTTTATGTATGCTGAAGAGGCTGATCTTTGCTTTCGAGCGAAAAAGCATGGAATGAAATGTCTGATTTGTCCTGATGCGGAGATTGTTCATTATGGTGGGGCATCCGAGAAGGTTTTCGCCGATCAAATTATACGTCTCTTTCGAGCGAAAGCGCAACTATTTGTTCAGCATTGGAATCCGTGGGCAGCACGTTTTGGTATATATACTTTGGACCTTTGGGCGTTATCACGTATGTTGGGCTTTGGTGTTATTCGCTTCTTCAAATCATCCGCTGTAGAAAGTTATCAGTGCTGGTGTGACATTTGGCAAAGGCGAACGGAGTGGCACATTAATCCTGCTTCTGATAGGGACTCTTCCTTAGAAAACAGGGTGCCCAAGCCCTGCTCTGAAACGGGAGGTATTATTTAAAACATGTCCACCCCAATAATCAGTGGCATATTGCTTGGAACCGTTGGTGCTGCCGCCTATTTTTCCCCCCATTTGATACGAAAGCTTGAAGAGGCAAAATTACGCAAATCTTGCCGTGAACAACGGTCCCTTGTTCTTACCTATGATGATGGACCAGGGGAAAAACTCACGCCACGCTTGCTTGAATTACTTGATTCTTATCAAGTGAGTGCGACCTTTTTTCTGCTTGGTATGCGTGTGCAAAAATATCCTAGATTTGTTAATCGTATTGCAGAAGCGGGTCATGAGTTGGGCACTCATGGGTACTATCACCTGAATGCATGGAAGGTTTGGCCATGGCTGGCACTGAACGATATTCAACTGGGTTATCGAACGCTTGGTGATGCGGTTTCGGCAGATTCCCCCTTTCGTCCTCCCTATGGCAAGTTAGTACTGCCCACTTGGTGGGCTCTTCGATTGCGTAGAGCCCCTATTGGTTGGTGGACGGTTGATTCAGGTGATACAAACGCCCAGTTACCTCAGTCTGATGAAGTTGTAAAGAAAGTTAAATCCGCCGGAGGGGGGGTTGTGTTGCTACACGATTTTGACCGTCAGGGTAATCAGGCGGGAGTTCGAGCGGACTTTGTGCTTGAGACAACGGCTGCGCTTTTAGAGGCGGCTTTGGTGGAAAATTGGAAAGTTCAATCTTTAGGTCGTTTACTTCGCTAACAGGGGAATATTATGGTAAAGAGCCCACCGAAATTACTTGCAATATCCTCAGGAGGAGGGCATTGGGTAGAGATGTTGCGTTTACGTCCGGCATTTGCGCGATTTCAAGTGACATATCTGACTGTGAGTAATGACTATGCTGCGGATGTACCCGGAGAGAGATTTCGATCAATCAGTGATGCTACACGATGGAATAAAGTAAAACTTATGCTTGTTGCAGGGCAGATTATATGGCGTCTATTGTACGAGCGTCCTGATGTGGTGATTTCTACGGGTGCGGCACCCGGGTATTTTGCGCTACGTTTCGCTAAGCTGATGGGTGCCAGAACGATCTGGCTCGATAGTATCGCTAATGTAGAGGAACTCTCGATGGCCGGGCAGATGGCTGGTCGTTATGCAGAACTGTGGTTGACCCAGTGGCCTCATTTGGCACGAGAAG
Source organism: Candidatus Thiomargarita nelsonii (assembly GCA_000785145.2). GTDB lineage: Bacteria > Pseudomonadota > Gammaproteobacteria > Beggiatoales > Beggiatoaceae > Thiomargarita > Thiomargarita nelsonii_B. The sequence continues at coordinate 21,514 of JSZA02000085.1, read as the reverse complement.
GTGGACCTGAGTATTTTGGGGCAGTTATATGATTTTTGTGACGGTTGGTGCACAGATACCGTTTGATCGGCTGATCAGGGTGGTCGATCAGTGGGCTGCCCATAATGGTCGTGATGATGTTTTTGCACAAATTGGAGAAGGGGCATGGTGCCCTGAGTATATTGAGTGGACAGCAATGCTGAGTCCAATAGATTTCCGTGAGCGAATGAGGGAAGCGGATATCATTGTGGCGCATGCGGGGACAGGTTCTATTTTTTCAGCATTGGAACTCGGTAAACCTATTCTGGTTATGCCACGACGTGCTGTTCTTAATGAGACACGTAATGAACATCAGCTTGCGACGGTTCAACGTTTTTGTGCGAGCAGAAATGTTAGTGTCGCCATGGACGAGTCAGAATTGCTTGAGCGATTGGAGCATTTGCAAGAGCTGGCACTTACCGAGCGTATTGGTCCATACGCCTCGAAACAACTTTTGATGAAATTGCAGGCATTTTTTAACGATGTTCAGGAGGTTTCTGATGCCAGTGTTGAGACTACTGGTATGATTTCGGTTATCGTGCCGGCGCATAATGAAGAAACCGTTATTGTTCAGTGCTTAGAATCACTATTGAATGGAGCACCGCCCAGTGAACTTGAGATAATCGTTTCGTGTAATGGATGTACCGATAAGACGGCCAAAATAGCCCGTGGGTTTGGAGCACCAGTTCGTGTGCTTGAGACGGATAAGCCTTCCAAGATCGTGGCTTTAAACGCTGGTGATGAAGTGGCTTGTTCTGATCTGAGGTTCTATATTGACGCTGATGTTGTTATTGGTTTCAATTCTATTCGTCAGATGGCGGTTGCGCTTGAGCGAGGTGATGGTTTGGTGGCTTATCCTGAAGTGCATATCAATTTTAAGGCGACGAGTTGGTTGGTGTGGGCATATTACAAGGTTTGGACACAGTTGCCCTATAATCGTACGGGTGTGGGAACGGGTGTTTATGCTTTATCACGAGAAGGGCGTAAACGCTTCTCTGTATTTCCTGATGTGATTGCGGATGATGGATTTGTGCGAGCTTTGTTTCAAGCTGATGAGAGAATCCGCGTCAAAGGTGCCTATTCAACTGTCAGGCCACCCGCTAATTTGTGGAGTCTGATAAAGACCAATACCCGTTCCAGACTGGGTGGGTATCAGTTACTTGAGCTATTTCCTGATATGCCAGTTCTTGATGCTAAGTCATTTAGGGAAATATTGGGTTTCTTGATGAAGTCTCCCCTACTATGGTTATGTATGCCTGTTTACGTTTTTGTTAATTGGTTTACCCGCTTGCGGGCGCGGAAACAACACAAGTCGGTCAAGCAGTTTCACTGGGAACGCGATGAGTCTCGTCGTGTTAAGACTCATTCGGAATAACAAAAGATGACAAACAAGAGAGTTAGTTGGATAGATGCAGCTAAAGGAATTGGTATTATTTTAGTCGTATATGGTCATGTTGCTAGAGGTGTTTTTAATGCGGGCTTATATCAAGAGCAGCCGCTAATAATATACCATTTGATAGACAATATTATCTATAGCTTTCATATGCCATTGTTCTTTTTTCTGTCAGGTCTTTTTTTTATAAGAAGCTTTAATAAAAGAGGATCGAGACTGATTTTGAATAAAATTGATACGATCTTTTATCCATACCTAATATGGTCTATTATTCAAGGTGTTATAGAAATAACTCTATCACAATATACTAATAGGACTACATCCTTTGGGGACTTGATTACTATTTTGTGGCTGCCAACAGCCCATTTTTGGTTTTTATACGCTCTTTTGCTTCTTTTTATTTTTAATACGGTTATTTTTATTTTCTTAAAACGTTTTTTTAAGGCTTTAAATATACCTTTTATAATTTTTGGTATAGGGGTTTTTCTTTTTCTAATAAAACAATATCTGCCAGTAGACTACTTTTTTATACGAGCCGTTTCATTTAATTATATTTATTTTAGTTTCGGTATTTTGTATTGGAGTGTTTTAGATGGAAGACTTCCTAGTATTTCTATTTCTTTGACGCTTGGTTTATTTGTTATTTTCAGCCTGTTTGAGTATTTGGTTTATTATACTGCAACGCTGCCATCTGATACTGCTCTTATAAAAATAATAATTACTTTCAGTGCTATATTAACCGTTATCTTTGTTTGTAAAAATCTACGTGGAACAGTCATTAAAATTTTATCATTCGTCGGGATGTATTCAATGGAAATCTATTTGGTGCATGTCATTTTCGCCAGTGGATTACGTATCGTTCTGCAAAAGATATTCAATGTTAACAACACCGATATACATTTGATATTGGGAACGTTGCTTGGTCTTATATTTCCGATTCTTTTTGTTAAAATTGCACGCTCGATTAAGTTCGAGTTTCTGTTTAAGTCTCCTCGTATTATTTCAGACACCCTTCAAAAGTAGTTTAAATGGTTTAGCTTCGCTTACTTCGTTGCGGGAAATCCGCGGAGCGAAATTCCCGAAACAACAAACTTGTAGGGGCAATCCTTTATGGTTGCCCTGACTTCAAAAAAATCCAATTTATATACGTTACAAAGTGAGTAGAATATTGCATCAATTCGGTTATCGACGAGGTAAAAAAAAGTCGTTTTAATGGTTGCTTCTTTTGGTGGTCATTGGGTTCAATTAAGGCGCTTAGAACCGGCCTTTTATGACTACAAGTTGATATATGTAACGACTGATAAAAGTTGCCAGTCACAATTGGATAATTGTGGCTTTTATGTGGTGACGGATGCGGCTTTGGATAGTAAGTTGAAAATGATACGAATGGCATTAGAAGTTTTTTGGGTGGTACTGAAAACTCGACCATCGGTGGTGGTTTCTACAGGTGCGGCGCCTGGATTTTTTTCGCTTGTGTTTGGACGGATGTTGGGTGCCAAAACGATATGGGTAGATAGTATGGCTAATGTAGAGCAGATGTCTGTATCAGGGTTAAAAGTTCGCCGTTTTGCCTCTCTTTGGCTGACGCAATGGGAACATTTGGCTAAAAAAAACGGCCCTTATTATAGGGGCAAGGTTCTATGATTTTTGTTACGGTAGGCACTCAATTTCCTTTTGATCGACTCATCAAAGGGGTGGATTCTTGGCTCAATCAATCGGTGGTTGCTCAAATTGGTCATTCTGCGTACTTGCCCAAGCGTATGGCGTTCTATGATTTTCTGGGTGCAAAGGAGTTTGATGAGAAATTTAAAGAGGCTGATCTCATCGTTTCTCACGCTGGGATGGGGAATATTCTAAAAGCCTTTGATTATCGGAAACCGATAATTATTATGCCCAGGCGCTCAGAACTTGGTGAGCATCGCAACAATCATCAAATTGAGAGTTCAAAGTATTTTGGGTCATTTGATGGAATTGAGGTTGTTAATACTGTTCAAGAGTTGCAAGATGCTTTGTCGCGTTTTACGCGCCAGCAAAAAATAGAGTTTCCCGTCAGGAATGATGGTTGTGAATTAGAAAAATTGGTCGATAATATTCGGTCATTTTTGCGTGAGGGGTAATGTTGTCTAAATTTTATCATTTAATATTTTTGAGCATTGCTATTGTCGTGCTGTCGGTGACTTTTTTTTTGTGGGGCGGGCATATTTTTATTGGTGATTCTTTCTTGCCATTTCGCCTGTTTGCCTATTTTTTGCCATGGGCATTGCTTTTTATTTTGCCGGTTTGCATTTATACTTTTTTTAGCAAGCAGTGGATATTATTCGTTCTTTCCCTGTTTCCGGTGTTATACATTTTTTATGTTTATAGGCCACTTTTTCTGCCTGCCTTTGTTCCAAAAACGTCAGCTAGTTTTCATGTATTAAGTTATAACGTGATGACATGGAATGAGGATAAGGTAGGGGTAGTGGATACGATTTTTCAACAAAATGCAGACATCGTCTTATTACAGGAGATCAATCAAACGGTAGCCCATTATGTGAGGGAACAGTTGGTTGATAAGCCTGATTCTAGTTTGCGTTTTTTTTCTTATAAAGCGAATAAAGCGCTTGCTATCGCTAGTCGATATCCGCTGGTACCCGCCAAGTTGGAAAATGCGCTTCTGTGGGCACAGATTATCAAAACAGTGACGCCCAATGGTGTCGTTAATTTAATTAACGTCAATACTCCACGGGGGGTGAGTCAATATCAGGATCATTGGAATGCTATTGTGGCGTATGTTGAGGCGGCGAATTCTTTGGAGGAGCCATTAATTTTATCTGGCGATTTCAATACGACTTCTCAGTCGCGCAGTTATGCGTTCGTTGAGAAAAGGTTAAAGAATGCCCATTGGGAGGCGGGTTGGGGTTTTGGTTTGAATTTTCCATCGCCGGCTCGTAAGTTGGGTGCCATTATGCCGTTTGTTCGGATTGATCATATTTTTTATAGTAAGCATTTTGTTGCTGTAGAGGCGGGCACGCTTCCATTCACGGGGGGCTCTGATCATTATCCCATTTTTGCGGTTTTGGCTCGTCCAAGATAAATCTGGCCGACTCCAAAATACGGCGGCAAAATTTTTTATGCCATTTCAGGAGTTTTTTTATGTTTAATTTGCAAGATTCTCTTGACGCACACAAAAAAGCCCTTAAAGAGATTTGCTCGGAGGCACGAAAAAGTGGACCTAAAAATAATACTATTGTTAGGGCGACTAAAGATTCTATAAAGAAATCATTAGTCGAATCTGGAATTATCACTGATAAAGGAGAATTTACCAATCTCAACATTTCCTAAATTCAAATATTCGGATAATCCAGGGATAGTTATTGGTTTCCACGGGTGCGATAGTACCACTGCGGATGATGTTTTAAAAAATGGAAAATCGTTAAATCCTAGTCAAAACAGTTATGATTGGCTTGGGCATGGTATTTATTTTTGGGAAGCCGATGAAAATAGAGCTTTAGAATGGGCTAAAAAAAACCAGAAATTTAAAAATCCGACAATCATTGGGGCATTTATTCAGCTTGGAAATTGCCTTAATCTTCTTAATGCTGAACATATTAAACTTGTTGAAAGTAGTTACAAAATTTTGAAGGACGAATTAAAAATATTTGGCTTGCCTATTCCCAAGAATAAAAAAGCTCATAAGCATGATAAATTCAATCTCATTAGAGAGCTTGATTGTCGTGTTATTATGCGCTTACATCAATATGTTAAAGAGCTAATTATTGCTGAGCTTGCTTTTGATGAAAATGAATCATCTGCGAATAAAAAGCGGGCAATTCAACATCACCCCCAGTTTATTGATTCAGTACGAGGTATGTTTCCAGAAGGGAAAGAACTCTATCCAATGGCGGGATTTCAAAAGCAAAATCATATTCAAATTTGCGTTGTGAATCCAAATTGTATACAGGGCTACTTTCGTCCTATAAGATATAATAACTGGTATAAAAGGGTTTGATTGGATGTTATTTGTTCTGTGCCTCATCTAAACAAGCTCTCAAGCGTTGAGCAGTGTTCTGGACCAGTTCCCCGAGATAAGAGGCAGGCTCTCCTGGTAGCTTATAAATTTCCAAACCCGCCAGTTTCTCCCAACCCAGGGTGGTATCCTGCATCTGCTTTGACAGACCCTTTGTGACCAGTAAGACAAGCCTATCTGGATAAACTTTCGGTTTGTAACGCCGGAGAGTGTTTATATGGGCATCCATCCTTTCTTGTTGAATTTGCTGAACTTGGGGGATGTCATTCTGGGTAAACACTCTCCCCATCGCTTTTTTCGCTTTGTCAAACAGATAGGGTATCAGTTTTGTGGGTGTCAGTTGTGGGACTGTTTTCCAGTGGTGTTTGAGTCTGGCTTTCCAGTGGTGTAGTTCTAGTGTTTTATAGATTGGGTGTGTCAAATGTGATATTTTTTTTAGGAGCACTGTATCTATTAATACCAAGAGTGCCACTTTTTGGCCTTGTGTGTGGAGCTGTTGGGCCATTTCAAATGCGATCATTCCGCCAATACATTCGCCGCCCAATAGGTAGGGGCCTTGAGGTTGGATGGTTCTGATTTCTTTTAGGTAGTCTGTGGCCATGCTTTCAACGTCGGGGTGAGGTTTGTGTTTTCCATCCCATCCCCGTGCTTGTAGCCCATAAACGGGTTGTTGTTGTCCCAACAAGTACACAAGCTTGGTCAAATGGATGAGTTCAATTTCTCCCCCGCCGGCGCCAGGTACGATAAAAAAGGGTTTTTGGGTACCACTTGCCCGGATTGGTACGATATAAGTCCATCGCTTGGGTTGTGTTTGTTGTGGATCAGATTGAATACTTTTGGCAAGTTCTGCTATGGTGGGGTATTCAAACAGGTAGCGTATAGGTAGTTCTACTTGAAAGATGTCCCGTATTCGATTGATGAGTCGCGCTGCGGACAGGGAATGGCCGCCTAAGTCAAAGAAGTTGTCGTGGATGTTGATTTGGCTTGGTCCGAGTTGTTGTGTTTTTTTGATGCCGAGTATTTCAAGCCAGATACAGGCGAGCCTTTCTTCGAGCAGTGTTCGGGGTGTCACAATGTGACTTTGCGTTGGGATCGTGGGGGCGGGTAGTGCTGCATTGTCTATTTTTCCATTGGGGGTTAACGGTATCGCTTCTATCTGAACAATGGTGTTTGGTATCATGTAATCGGGTATTTTGTCTTTGAGATAGCGGCGTATTTCAATGGTATTAATGGTTTTTTCTGGTTTGGGTACTATGTAGGCTATTAAGCGCTTTTGGTTGATGACGATGTTTTCTTGCACGGCTGGGTGTTGTGCCAGCACGGTTTCTATTTCGCCCAATTCAATCCGAAATCCACGAATTTTGATTTGTTTATCTAGTCTACCCAAGTATTCAATATTGCCGTCGGGTAGATAGCGTGCTATGTCTCCTGTTTTGTAGAGGCGCTTGTTTTCATTGATAGTTATAAATTTTTCGGCTGTTAAGTCTGGGCGGTTTAGGTAGCCTCGGGCGACTCCGCTTCCTCCGATGTGTAATTCGCCTGGTATGCCGATGGGTGTCGGTTGGAGATTTTTGTCTAATATGTAGACTTGTAAGTCTGGAATGGGTTTTCCAATGAGACTCTTTGGGTTGTTTTGAGCTGTCAATGGTTGATAGGTGACATGTACTGTTGTTTCTGTGATGCCGTACATGTTGATTAGTTGTGGTGTTTGGTCTCCATGTTGTTCAAACCAAGGGGTTAGGCTTTGGATTTCTAGGGCTTCGCCACCAAAGATGATGTGTCGTAGGTTCAAGTGGTCATTTTTGTGAATGAGTTGACGAAAGGCGGAGGGTGTTTGATTGAGTATTGTGACACCTTGTTGTTGTAGTAATTCATAGAAGGCTTCGGGTGAGCGCGATATCCAATAGGGTACAATTATCAGTCGTCCGCCGTGGAGTAGGGCGCCCCAAAGTTCCCAGACTGAGAAGTCAAAGGCGTAGGAGTGAAAGAGGGTCCATACGTCTTTTTTGTTAAAGTGAAACCAAGCTTGTGTGGCTGTGAATAAGCGAGCGACATTGTTGTGTTGTACTAAAACGCCTTTAGGTTTTCCGGTTGAGCCTGAGGTGTAGATCAGATAGGCTAAGTTGTTTGGTTTAACGCCACTGATGGGATTTTCTGAATTCCATTCTGTGAATTGTTCGGTATCTAAGTCAATCCGTTGTGCGCTCGGTAATTGTATGCTGGATTGGGTTAATAGTATTTCTACTTTGGCATCTTGTAACATAAATGCGAGACGCGCCGTCGGGTAGTTGGGATCTAATGGTAGGTAGGCGCCGCCTGCTTTGAGTATCCCTAATATGCCTATCACCATTTCAAGTGAACGCTCTATGCAGAGCCCCACCAATCTGTCTGGTTTTATTCCCAATGTTTGTAGGTAGTGCGCTAGTTGATTGGCTTTGCGGTTGAGTGTTTGATAGCTCAGTTGTTGGTCTTCAAAAACGAGGGCAATCGCTTGTGGCGTGCGTGCGACTTGGGCTTCAAATAGTTGATGAATACATAAGTCAACTGGATAGTCGGCTGTTTTTTTATTCCATGTTTTTATTTGTTGGTATTCGGCGGCTGTGAGTATGGGTAATTTGTCAATGCTTTGTTGTGGTTTTTTTAGTATGCTTTCTAATAAGGTTTGGTAATGGCCGATCATGCGCTTGATGGTGGCTTTTTCAAATAAGTCGGTGTTGTATTCTAGTGTGCCTTTTAGCCGATTCGCGGTTTCTTCTAGTGTTAAGGTGAGGTCAAATTTGGCGATAACGCTTTCCACTTCTAAAGGTGTTAAGGTGAGCCCGGGTAATTCTAAATGGTCCATCGGGGCGTTTTGTAATACGAACATGACTTGGAAAAGTGGCGTGTGGCTCAGGGTGCGTTCCGGTTGAAGTTCTTCAACGAGTTGCTCGAAGGGTAGGTCTTGGTGGGCATAAGCTTCTAGGGCAATTTGTCTGACATGTTTTAGTAATTGGTCAAAATGCGGATGACCAGTGAGTTTAAGGCGTAATACGAGTGTGTTCACAAAAAAGCCAATCAGTGGTTCGATTTGACGGTGGGTGCGATTGGCGATGGGGGTGCCTATCATAATGTCGTTTTGCCCAGTGTAACGGTATAATAATATGGCAAAAGCTGAGAGCAGTGTCATAAATAGGGTGGCGCCAGTCTGCTGGCTCAGGGTTTTCAGTTGTCCTGTCAGTGAGGCTGAGAGTTGTAGTGATTCGGTTTGTCCTTGATAGCGTTGAATCGCTGGACGCGGATGATCAGTGGGCAGTTCAAGTAGGCCAGGTGCGCCCGCGAGTTGTTGTTTCCAGTAGTCGAGTTGTTTTTCAAGAATTTTTCCGGTCAACCATTGCCGTTGCCAGTGGGCAAAGTCGGTATATTGGATGGGCAGCGGAGATAAGGGGGATGCTTGCCCTTGAGAAAAGGCGGTATAAAGTGCTGATAGTTCTTTGTTAAATATGCCTTTTGACCATCCATCGGAGATGATATGGTGCATGGTCAAGAGTAGAATGTGTGACTCAGGTCCTAATTGTAGCAAGGTGGCGCGGAATAAGGGGCCTTTGGATATGTTAAAGGGACGTTGCGCTTCTTCATTCACTATTTTTTGTACTTGTTCTGGTAACGCCTCTCTCACTGATAACTGATAACTGATAACTGATAACTGAGCCTGTGGGGGGTTCATCGGAAAACAGCTACGCAAACTTTGGTGACGTTGCACGATTTCCTGTAGGCTTTGTTTAAGAGCAGCACTGTGTAGTGGGCCTTCTAGGCATAGTGCTGTTGACAGGTTATAGATGACATTTTCACCTTCCAGTTGGTCTAAAAACCAGAGCCTTTGTTGTGCAAAGGATAAGGGCCATATTTCATCCTGTGGGGTGATTGGGGGTAGTGATTGGTCACGCTGGACAATTTTTAGTTGTTCTGTCAAGCCGGCTATTGTCGGTGATTCAAATAGGTGGCGTAGTGGCAGTTCGAGCGAAAAGCTGTCACGGATACGTGAGACGATTTGTGTCGCTAGTAGAGAATGCCCGCCGAGTTCAAAAAAGTTGTCGTGAATGCCCACTTTTTGATGTCCTAAAACAGTTGACCAGATACCGGCCAATAGTTCTTCCTCTGGAGTACGTGGTGCCACAAAGGTATTTTCTGATAACTGATAACTGATAACTGATAAATTAAGCAGGGCGTGGCGATCTATTTTGCCGTTAGGGGTTAGGGGCATGGCTTCCATCGGCACAAAGGCGGATGGTATCACGGGTAGTTGTTTTTGAAGAAAGGCGCGTAAATCTGTTTTTTCATTTTCAATGTTTAGTACAATAAAAGCAATTAATCGCGTTTCCGTTTCATCAACAATAACGGCATTTTCTCGCACGGCAGGATGTTGTCCCAGCACGGCTTCGATTTCGCCTATTTCAATCCGAATTCCACGTATTTTGACTTGATTGTCAATTCTACCCAGGTATTCAATATTGCCGTCGGGTAAGTAGCGGGCTAAGTCGCCGGTTTTGTAGAGGCGTGTTCCTTCGTTGAAGGGATTTGGTATAAATCTTTCTTGGGTCAATTCTGGGCGATTGAAATAGCCGCGAGATACCCCAGCGCCGCCGATGTGTAATTCTCCCGCTACGCCGATGGGTACGGGTTGGCAATGGCGATCTAATAGGTAGATTTGTGTGTTGGCAAAGGGGTGTCCAATGGGGACTATGCCCGATATTTGGGTGCTTTCAAAATAGGTAAAATAGGTACTGTCAATGGTGGCTTCGCTGGTGCCATAAGAGTTAATGATGCGTGTTTTCTGGGAGGTTAAACGCTTAAGTTTTTGATATTCTTGCATATAAAATTTATCGGAGCCGACCACTAAGCATTTGATAAAGTTGAGAGTTTGTGCGGTTTTTTCTAAATATTGTACTAATTGCTTTAAAACGACTGGCACAAATTCGGCACATTCAATCTGTTTTTCTTGCATCAGTTGATACAATTTTTCTGGCGCCAAAAGGTTTTCTTGTGGACATAAGACTAATTGTCCGCCAGAGCAAAGGGCGCGTACTAGATCGCCGCTAAAAACGTCAAAAGAGAAGTTAGCCATTTGTAGATGCGTTTTCATATCTCTCAATTGATAAGCGTCTTCCCAAGCGTAATAGGCATTGACCAAGTTGCGATGAGTGATCATCACTCCTTTTGGGCGCCCCGTCGAGCCTGATGTATAAATCACATAAGCTAAGTTTTCAGGCAATACGCTATTGTTTGGGTTATTTATTCGCTGTGAGGGTGTATCTAGGCAGACTATTTGTGCATTGTGCTTTGGCAATTCTGCGACTAATTTTTGTTCTGTCAATAAGACGGATACTTGTGCGTCTTCTAACATGAAAGCTAAACGCTGTTTGGGATAGCTGGGTTCTAAGGGCAGGTATGCGCCCCCAGCCTTGAGAATGCCTAACAGCCCTATGATCATCTCACAGGAGCGTTCTATGCAGATACCAACGAGCATATCGGGTTTAACGCCGAGGCTTTGTAGGTGATATGCCAGTTGATTGGCGCGTTGGTTTAAGGTGCAGTAGCTCAATGTTTGGTCTTTGAATACGACGGCAATGGCATCAGGGGTGCGTTCCACTTGCGCTTCAAATAGCTGATGAATACATTGGTTTTGTGGATAGGCTACTTGTGTTTGGTTAAATTCGACCAAAATACGTTGTTTTTCTTCAACCGTGAGCAAGTCAATGCCTTGTATGGGTTGTTCACGTTCTTCTAAATAAGCATCCAAGACTTTCAGAAAGTGTTGAATAGCGAGTTGGCGTTGTTCTTCATTGAAAACGTCGCAATGGAAATCAAAGTCAATCGTGAAGTTTCCAGACAATGCATAATCCCGAATTTGAATATCTAAGCTCTCATTGCCATGCCCAGTATGAATCCAGTTAGACTCTACCGGGGTTTCATGGAATCTCGGAAATGACTCCAGATGATAATTTAACATCACCTCGTAAACGGGCTGCTGTGAGGGGTTTCTGATGACATATTGACTATATCGAAAACTCTCGAAAGTTTTTTGGGCAATTTGACGAGTGAGGGATGTGAAATTGTCATTTTCTTCAATGTCAATGTGCAGCGGCAAGACTTGCATAAATGAGCCTATCGTTTCTTTGTGTGCTTTTGTTCGCCGATTATGTAAGGGCACTCCAATTGATAGACGTTGATTGCCACTGATACGGTGAAGATAGGTGGCAAAAATGCTTAAAAACAGATTAAAGAGTGTGCTTTCATCTGCTTTGAGTTTTTGAGTGCGTTCAACACCTAATTTGATTGTTCGCCTTTGGACATGGGTTGTCCGTTTAACGGGCATTTTGCCATAGAATGTCAGGGGTTCTATGGGGGTTGCGAGTTTTTTTTGCCAATAGTCTCTTGCCTTGAGATAGCGTGAAGATTTTCGGTATTCTCGCTCGTAATCAATGTAGTCTTGAAATTGAGGCAGTTTGACGTGATCCTTTAGTGAAAGGGCGTAGTTTTTTGAGACTTGTTTTAGGATTAATGATAAGGATAATCCATCTGAGATGATTTGATGGGTATTGAGATACCAGACAAATTGGTCCGGTGACATTTTGATGAGTACCGAGTCAAATGAGCATTTTTCCAATTCAAATGGGATTTGTGTGCGCTTTTTTGCCCAACTTTGTAGATCGTTTTTTGTTTGTGAAAAATCTAAATATTCTACGGTATATAAAAAAGGGGCGATGATCTTCTGCTGAGGAATACCGTCTTTTTCTTTAAATATTGTCCGCAAAGCATCACTCGAATTTATCAAGGTTTGGAATGCTTGTTGGAATGCGCCTAATTTGATGGGCGCTGCAATCGTAAAAGTGAACGCATTTTGATAGTTCGCTGGATTCAATTGATGTCCTAACCAAATCAGGCGTTGATTGGCTGTTAAGTCGGTGAATTCTTTGTTTATGTTCATTTTGTTTGCTATAAATTTTAACCGTCCAAGATAAATCTTGGACTCCTAAATTCCAAGTCAATTCTGGGGTTTTTCCAACTCGTGACGAGGTGACAGACATAGTTTGGTTCAATTTGTATTTGGTTGATGAACCAATCTGTATTGTAGAGCCTTGCTTTATGGGGTTCAATCTGGATATGTTCTAATGGAATAGATAATCCCCGCCCGTCTGCTTTTATCACACTTTCTTTGATAGTCCAGTTTTCATAAAATTTATGAGATGAGTTTGGGGCTGTTGTAATAGCGGTCCAGTCTTTGGGGCTCATCGTGTTGCGAAAGTTTGACAATTCTATTGGTCTAATCGACTCAATATCTATTCCTATCTGCCCTCGACGGGAAATGGCACAGATGACATACTGATGAGTGTGTGAGATATTAAAATCAATACTATTGTCAATAAAGGGTCTCTGATATTTGTTATATTGAAGGCGATTGAGACTGTCCTTTGGATAGCCAGTATGGCATAGTGCGTGTCGCAAGAGTAATTTGCCAAACAGTGAGGCGTGTTGATCTTGCCATCTCCTTTTTCGGCTGATGGTTTGTTGTATTTTTTGGGGTAATTTGTCCAAGTAAGTTTGCCACTTGTTAGGGGACAGTGGCGTATTAAAATTGGTGTAAAACACTTTTACCATAATTTTTTTTTATTTATTTTTTAGTTGAGTTTATTTGTGATTACTAAATTACGTAATATTGCTATTATTGCCCATGTTGATCATGGCAAAACCACCCTTGTTGATAAACTTTTACAACAGTCAGGGACATTAGGAGACCGCAGCGGCAACGTTGAGCGGGTGATGGATTCTAATGATTTAGAAAAAGAGCGTGGCATTACTATTTTATCTAAAAATACTGCGATTCGTTGGCAAGATTATCGGATTAATATTGTCGATACGCCCGGACATGCCGATTTTGGAGGGGAAGTTGAGCGCGTTTTATCAATGGTGGATTCGGTGCTGTTGTTGGTTGATGCCGTCGATGGTCCGATGCCGCAAACCCGTTTTGTTACCCAAAAAGCCTTGGCGCGTGGTTTATCTCCCATTGTGGTGATTAATAAAATTGATCGCGACGGGGCACGTCCTGATTGGGTGTTAGATCAAACCTTTGAGTTATTTGATAGTTTGGGGGCGGACGATGCCCAGTTAGATTTTCCAGTGATTTATGCCTCGGCACTTAATGGCTATGCCAGTGAAGACAGCGATGTGCGCGAGGGGGATATGGAGCCTTTGTTTGAAGCCGTTATTAAATATGTGCCAATTCCCGATGTTGATCCCGATGAGCCATTTCAATTACAAGTCAGTGCTTTGGATTATTCCAGTTATGTCGGTGTGATTGGCATTGGGCGTATTAATCAAGGGCGGATTAAAACCAATACCACTGTTACCATTATTGATCCTAAAGGCAAACAACGTCAAGGGCGCGTTTTGCAGGTGCTGGGTTTTCATGGTTTGGAGCGGCTGGAATTACCTCAAGCCAGTGCTGGCGATATTATCGCATTTACCGGCATCGATAAGTTAAATATTTCTGATACGCTTTGCTCACCTGAGCATGTTGTCCCTTTGCCCAGTCTCACGGTGGATGAGCCGACGGTGAGTATGACGTTTCAAGTTAACACTTCGCCATTTGCAGGAAAAGACGGCAAATATGTGACTTCTCGTCAAATCCGTGAACGTTTACAGCGTGAATTGTTGCATAACGTCGCCTTGCGCGTCGAGGAGAATGATGATCCGGATAAATTTTTGGTGTCGGGGCGCGGTGAATTGCATTTGGGGATTTTGATTGAAAATATGCGCCGTGAAGGCTATGAACTCGCCGTTTCTCGTCCGAAAGTGATTATAAAAGAAATTGATGGGGAGCGATGTGAGCCTTATGAAAATCTGACGGTGGATGTTGAACAAAGGCATCAAGGGGCGGTGATGGAGTTGTTGGGGGGGCGTAAAGCTGAGTTGGTGAATATGCAGATCGAAGATCGGGTGCGCCTTGATTTTACGATTCCGGCACGCGGATTAATTGGTTTTCGCACCGATTTTTTGACGGCGACTTCTGGCACTGGGCTGCTTTATCATGTGTTTGATCGTTATGCGCCCATCAAGCCGGGTGAAATTGGGCAGCGTATCAACGGTGTTTTAATTTCCAAGGGTGAGGGCAAGAGCTTGGGTTATGCCTTGTTTAATTTGCAAGAACGAGGTCGCTTATTTATAGGGCACGGTGAAGAGGTTTATGAGGGGATGATTATTGGCATCCATTCTCGGAGTAATGATTTAGTGGTGAATCCGCTCAAAGCGAAACAATTGACGAATATTCGGGCTGCTGGCACTGATGAAAATATTTTGTTGACGCCGCCGATTCGGATGAGTTTGGAACAGGCGATTGAATTTATTGATGATGATGAGTTGGTGGAGGTGACGCCGAAAGCAATTCGTTTCCGTAAGCAGTTTTTGAAGGAGCATGAGCGTAAGCGGGCGGGGCGTTCTGCTAAAGTATAAGTAGTACCTTGCACGTTGTTGGACGCTCCGCGTCCAGGCAGGCACTCACTCCGTTCCTTCGTTTCCTTTGCCTCGCGCACTCTCTTATACACAAGGGCAACCATAAAGGATTGCCCCTACAGAATCCGACGGTTTGTAGGGGCAATCCCTTGTGGTTGCCCTTTGGAGCGTTTAATTTTTAGGATAATTTCATGAAACAAGTTGCCCCATTACGTTATGATGTCATTTTCAAAAAGGCATTTGGTCAACCAGAGATGTTCACCGCCTTAGTCAGCGATCTTCTTGATATCCAACTTGAAATTGACGAAGTGAAAAATGACAAGGTTTTTATTCCCTCGGTGGGCAAGGTGGCTACCCGATTTGATTTATTCGCTGAAGATAAAAAGAATAGGGTCATTGTGCAACATGCTCATTATTCAGACACTTTTGAACGTTTTGTTTATTATCAATGCAGTGCGATGGTAGAAACGATTGCGAGTTCAAATAATTATAGTTTTCCCGTCACTGTCATCACCTTAGTTTTTTTTACGGGCAAGAAAACGCCGAGCCCTGATAGCGGTATTTTGCTTCATGATTTTGAACCGAGAGATTTTGTGACTGGCAAGCTGATTGATGGGGTGCGTAAACATCGACTCATTTTTATCTTTACTAACTCGATTAAAAAAAACACGCCGGAAAATTACCTCGAATGGATGCGAGCGATTAACGATAGTTTGGATGAAGAGGTTAATGAAGAGGATTATACGAATCCTCATATTCTCAGCTTGTTTGAACGGATTGAGAAAGACCAGATCAGTCCCGAAGAATATGCCCGCATGAAGGATGAGTACAATAGGGATGAGTCAAAATCGGAGTCCAAGATTTATCTTGGGCGGGCACTCATCCAAGATAAATCTTGGACTCCAATCCCCTCGAACCATTAAATTTCAACATTATTGGTTTGAAGGTTTTTATATTTCAGGAAATGACTATGTCTTATGGTAAATTTAAATCAGTCGAAGAAGTGGCAACAAAATTTGATATTAAAGTTGCGGATAGAACAGCGTTTTTAGAAGAAAGAAATCTTGAAATTTTGGATGCCTTCCTTTCCATGGTGGCAAAAAACCTGGTGGATGATACAAACTACGTCACTGAATTTGCTGTTTGCGACGCAATTATCAGACCGATTATTGGGATAGTGGCGGAAAATTATAATTTAAAAGTCTGGTCACATGTATCTTACAATGTAGATGAAGAAAAAGGGCTTGTCGGAGAACCTGACTATTTAATTGCACCTAAAACCAAATATGGCGCAATGGCAAGACCTTCGCTTTGTGTCATAGAAGCCAAAAAAGATGATTTTGATGATGGGTGGGCACAAGCTTTATCCGAAATGGTGGCATCCTCTCTGCTGGGTACACATATCTGTTATGGCATCGTTACTACTGGGGCTATCTGGCAATTTGGCAAACTAGAAAAAAGTGTTTTTGTCATAGATAGCAGATATCTATCCGCCACCACTGAGTTGCAACGGGTTTTTAATACAATCAATTGGATTTTTCAGAAAATCTCGTAGCTGAAAAAAAACCATTGAATTACGGATGACGCTGATGACGCTGATTTAAAGTAGTCATGTCGGGTGGGTAGAGCGATAGCGCAACCCACCATATTCAACGAAATAGGTGGGTTTCGCTTACGCTCTACCCACCCTACAGTACTAAAAATTTCTGTGATTTTTTTTTGTACACGGTCCAAAATATATTCAAAATTGCCTTTTTTCAGGTTTTCGATCAATTTCTCAGAAGTACTTTGCTCTATGCTAAGGTAAGTTCTGTTCCTTTTTAGCCGTTCAATGAGTTGTTTATTATTCTGTTGCTTTTGGTCAAAATTGCCGCTTTTTATTGCTTGTTCGATTTGACGCGCTACTTTTCCGAGTATGTAATAGCCTATAATTTCATAAGCTTCATTAGCGCGACGACTGATATGTTTTTTGCGGGAACTGATATAAGCTTCTCCAATTCCTATTTTTGCTTTCAATTGCGAAAGAGACACGGGGTATAAATTAATAAAATTTTCCCCCAAGTAGTACAAAAAATCATCCCCCGATTCCCTTTTTTATGTTAAGGTAATTACGGTGTTTTTGGAGTATTTTGAAGTTGATGAAGGAAACCTTTTGCAAGTATTTTTTATAGGGAAATTTTTGTAAAAATTCTTCATTGCCTTGGGAACGATTTTTTCCGTAGTAGCTTTTTATATCAAACGAGGTATTTTCTTTTTGCCTTGGCAATGAATGACATTTAGAAAGATAAGCAAAAGGTTTTTCTTTCTGAAATTTTTTTTTGCACCATTTATCGCCACTTGGATAACGACACTCATGTTTTGGAATATTAATATCTAAACAAGCGGCGAGTGCCGAATTAACAAGCAAAATTAATGGAATAATTAGATATTTGGCTCTCATTTTAAGACTGTTTTCCCATATTGGTATAAAATACAATTAAGTTGGTTTAAAATTTAATAAGCCGCTCCATAACGCGACTGTGTTAATATAATACAAGCGATGGACTCCGTTTGCAAGATGATCGAATAAGATTGTTCATGGTTGATAGAAATAGGGACGGTTGTACGAGTCTTGTTTATAATCGGCAATTGTTACTGATCTTGGGGCTTATGAACGTCAGTAATCGTGCAGGAGTACAACGCTTTTTGTACTCCGTATTCTTTTGTTTTGACTTATCCATTCTTAAATGCAACACCCCTAATAGTATCGCTAAGCGTATTTAAATAAACTTTTAAATTTTCATGGCTTTATACCTATAGCCGCCTAAAGAAATCCTATTTTTTAAAAAAATAGGATTTCTCACGACGGCTCAAAAAACCTCAAAACACCGCACCGTCCACTCCCACAAATCCACCGTCTCCAAAACCAACTCCTTTTCCGGCGACAAAATCCCATAAAGGCAATATTGCCCCGTGGGCAAACTTTCCGGCAATGTGAGATCAAAAAGCTTCAGAGGAAAATGTTTTTGCGCGCAAAAACATTTTCCTCTGAAACTGGCGTATGAAAAGTCCTTTCGCCAATCCATTTTTTAGGCTCATTAACGCCTGCCAATTGATTGGTATTTCTCAGGGCAAAAAAGTTACCATCCGGCAACAAAACCGCTGCATATAAATCATATCCCCAAGCTAACTCCTCAATCAGTCGCGCCTGAAAAGGCTCGCCCCGAAGATAGCGATCTTTTGCCAGCTTGATTTCTACTGAACTCATCGATGGCGAATCAACGCCGCCATTCACCTCAACCGTGATAGGCTCGCTGGCAGAAATATTACCTTGTTTGTCCTCAGCATAAAAAGTGATTTCATAATCACCGTTATACACCGCCTCATCCCAATCCGTTCTCCAAACCTTTTCTTGATCGCTACTAAAAAGATTTAAATGAGGAAAGGCTAAAATAGGCGTACCATAGCTATCCATGACAAGTTGTACTTTAGGCGGTTTTATGATTGCCCACACCCGCTTTACATTATCTTGATTAACTTTAGCTGAAAGTGGCAGACTTTGACCCACAGATAAAGTTGTGGAAGTCGTCAAAGCTTGGACTGTCAAACTGATGTCTGCCGTCACAAAACGGCCATTAATGAAAAGATTTCGGAGCCATTGCCCGTCGTCCGAGCCATCATACCATTGAGGAATTTGGTCTTGACCAATTGACAATGATTTCACTAAATTCTCTTGTTTGTCACGGGCATAGCCAAAAGCTTCATAGAAACTCATGCCTTTAAGTAAGCCCTTAGCCAAAAAGCGACTATAACCTTGTTTATTGGTGCGATCAAAATAGGCTAAATCATCCCCGGTGCTGCTGATAATGGCGCGATTGGGAGCGATGAGTTGTTGCAGCAATGCCCCAGAATAACAAGTATCTATGATCAACAATGGCCTTAAATTCCAACACCTCTAAATTGTTGTCTTTGCTGAGTTGAAATCGGTTTGGGCTACCGTGATTGATGAAAAAAACATACAGCGGCTGATCGATTTTTCCTCTCGTTTTCGCCCAGGCAAAGGCTTGACGTATATCATCAACGTGAGTGGGACGTTCATCAATTGGGTTTGGCACGGCTTTGATACGACATCTCGGTGTTGCAGGCGCGTCCACAATGCAATCATCAAATCCATCGCCATTAAAATCGGCGTAGGATTGCGGAGAAAGGTAGTAGATTTCGTCATTATCAAAGCCCCGCTTGCGAAGCATTGTGTAGATGTAATCGGAAATGGCTGCTGTACTGTCCCAAAGGGTATTGGAATCGTCAGTGCCGCCGCCGGCAATGATGAGTGCGGCACGTTTGTCAGTGAGGAGAGATTCACATTGCTCGTCATTTAGATTATCGGCACAGAGGGGATTTTTCTGGCTGAAAGTCAGGTGAGTGAGGCCATCCACAGAAGTCCCAATCCACAGCCCGTCGCTGGAATCAATAGACAGGTTCCCAATAGAGTTGGATGGCAACCCAGAGTTATCGGTGTTATAAACCGTCCAATCGCCACTGGCACTACGGTAGGCGATGCCCTCTGTTGTCCCAATCCACAGCCCGCCGCTCAATCCATCAAAAGACAGGGCGGAAATAGTGTTGGATGGTAACCCAGAGTTATCGGTGTTATAAACCGTCCAATCGCCATCGACACTGCGGTGAGCGAGGCCACTTTGTTCTTGAGTCCCAATCCACAGCCCGCCGCTCGAATCAATAGATAGGGCGGAAACCCAGTTGGATGGCAAGCCTGAGTTATCGGTGTTATAAACCGTCCAATCGCCACTGGCACTACGGTAGGCGATGCCATTAGTACCTGTCCCAATCCACAGTCCGCCGCTCGAATCAAAAGACAGGGCAATAATAAAGTTGGATGGCAACCCAGAGTTATCGGTGTTATAAACCGTCCAATCGCCACTGGTACTGCGGTAGGCGAGACCACAAAATTCTGTCCCAATCCACAGCCCGTCGCTCGAATCAATAAACAAGGTATAAACCCAGTTGTCTGGCAACCCAGAGTTCTCAGTGTTATAAACCGTCCAATCGCCACTGGCACTACGGTAGGCGATGCCCTTACTCCGACTCCCAATCCACAGCCCGCCGCTCGAATCAATAGACAGGGATCTAATCTGGTTGTCTGGCAAGCCAGAGTTATCGGAGTTATAAACCGTCCAATCGCCACTGGCAGTGCGGTAGGCGATACCAACTCTCGTCCCAATCCACAGCCCGCCGCTGGAATCAATAGACAGGGACCTAATCTGGTTGTCTGGCAAGCCAGAGTTATCGCTGTTATAAACCGTCCAATCGCCACCGACACTACGGTAGGCGAGCACACCTTCATAACTCCCAATCCACAGCCCGCCGCTCAATCCATCAAAAGACAGGATATCAACATTGTTGGATGGCAACCCAGAGTTCTCAGTGTTATAAACCGTCCAATCGCCACCGACACTACGGTAGGCGAGTCCACCTCCATAACTCCCAATCCACAGCCCGCCGCTGGAATCAAAAGACAGGACCTCAATATTGTTGGATGGCAAGCCAGAGTTATCGGTGTTATAAACCGTCCAATCGCCACCGACACTACGGTAGGCGAGCCCACCTCCATAACTCCCAATCCACAGCCCGCCGCTGGCATCAATAGACAAGGCGGAAATAGAGTTGGATGGTAACCCAGAGTTGTCGGTGTTATAAACCGTCCAATCGCCACTTCTACTTCTGTAGGTGAGGCCACCTCCATAACTCCCAATCCACAGCCCGCCGCTCGAATCAATAGAGAGGGTCCAAACACTGCCATTGTTGTTTGGCAACCCAGAGTTCTCAGTGTTATAAACCGTCCAATCGCCACTTCTACTTCTGTAGGCGAGGCTATCATAAGTCCCAATCCACAGCCCGCCGCTGGCATCAATAGACAGGGCATTAATCCGGTTGTCTGGCAACCCATCTAAGTTAGTAAAAACGCGCACAAGTTCACCTGTCGCCGCGTCTCGTTGCTCTAAGCCACCCTCCGTGCCTACCCAAAGCGTTTTTTCTGACACAACAATCGCCTGAACATAACTTCGATTAGTAAAAACTTCCCACACGGCATTTTCTTGAGAAGGTGTTCCCATGCCTTTTGGCAAAATGAGGATTTTGACGCTTTTTGTATTGTCCGCCTCATCCAGGACCGTCACGACATCCGTACCGACCTGATCAGGAGGTGCCCAATATGTGACTTGCGTACCGGTGCCAGAAAGTTCTCCCTTGATCGCACTCCATTGCACCACCCCGCTTGTACCCGATACCGATAAAGTGATTTTATCCCCGATCTCGACTTGCGGGTTTTGGGGGCTAAACGTTAACTCAGCGGCACAGGCACTGGATATTAGTAAACCAAATAATAGTATTGCTAAGCGTTTTTCAATAAACATTTTAATTTTCATAGTTTTATAACTATACCAGAATAGGAGTCCAAACTTTAGTTTGGACTTCCTTGATAAATCTTGGACTCCGAAAACCGTTTTAATAAATTTCAAAACACCGCACCGTCCACACCCACAAATCCAAAACCAACGTCTCCAAAACCAATTCATTTTCCGGCGACAACTATACCAGAATAGGAGTCCAAA
>JSZA02000075.1 GCA_000785145.2 Candidatus Thiomargarita nelsonii | reverse complement strand
AGCACCACCCGAACTACACAATGCTGCGCCCTTACCAGCAGAGTGAAGTATAGACGCTAGTGTAGTGACATTTATAGAAATCCTATTTTGTCAGTGATGGCACTCATGCTTCAATGCCATTAAGTTAAGCCGAAAATGAACGTTCCGTTACTTCGTTTCAGACCTACGAGGAGACCCATACATCGCAGGTCGTTGTAAACATTAATAAAAAATAACCTACGAGGTTTTGGCAACCTGCTCCTGTTTGTCTTAACTTAATGGCATTGACTCATGCTTGGAATGCCAGTGGCAAATCTGTCAAAGCTGCCACCATCGGTGACAGTCAGCAAAGCGTTTTAGAGATTACTAAAGCGGTAGGTGCAGGGACTTTATACTTCTGGGCTTGGGTGTCTTCTGAATCAATGCCATTAAGTTAAGCATAAATACGTTTTTTTGTAGGGTGGGCAAAGTGTTTTTTTTGCCCACCTGTCGGGGATGGCCAATAAATATGGCAAAACGGTAATTGATGTCAATGAATCTTATACTTCAAAAACCTTGTGGGATGGTTCTATTCTAAAAAACTTGGGAGGGAAAGCCTCAATTCTTTTCCAAGGGAAAAGAGTGAACCGAGATATACATGGTGCGAGAAATATTTTGATTCTGTTTTTGACAAAGGTGATAGATGGTTTATCGCCCCAGGGAACTTGCTCCTTAAACATAACTAAGACCGGATTTTGTGGTTTTGGCGTTTTAAAGTAAGTGTTAGGAGAATTCATGCCAAGCCTTAACCTCATCAAAACCCGCGACGCTATCCAAGCTTTTGACTTTAAGTCATTATTTATTAATGAACTGGGCTGGAATAACCCGCACCGGATTCAATCACCCCAAATAGCTGATTATCAAATCAAACCCATTGCCACATTAGGTGGCGTTGTCGTGTTTGAAATCAGCGGCGAGATTTTCCCAACGGCTCAAAATCGGGCTGACATTTACCAGCAAATCTCCGCTCTTCATCATGAAAACCTACTTATTTTCCTAGACAAACGCCCTAAACCCACCATAAGTATTTGGTATTGGCTCAAACAAGAACCCAGCAAAAAATTTATTTATATTTTCAACAACATATCGACTTTTTCAAAATGAAAGGCATAGATGATGAACGAGATCGCCGTTGGTATGCCTCAATATTACTTAACCGTTTAATGTTTATCTTGTTTTTGCAAAAAAAGGGCTTTTTAGATCAGAGCAATATGAATTATTTGCCCGATAAATTAGTCCAAAGCCAACAACGCGGAGCAGATTGTTTTTATCATGAATTTTTATCGAAACTTGAACTATTTGGCCGTTATTCGTGGAGTTTAAACGATACACCCGGCGGCGCGGATAATGAAATTAACCCCGATGGCTATATCTTTGAAAAGTACATCAATCAAAAACAATTTGGGGCTTATTATACGCGGACTGAAATCACGGAATATCTCTGTGAACAAACCCTGCATCAATTAATCCTGCAAAAAATCAATCATCCCGCAATCCCCGGTAGTTTGCCAGCGCGTCACTTTGACACGGTATCAGACTTATTGATGAATTTAGAGGCTAACTTGTGTCATGAATTACTTGATAAGGTATTGCCTAAATTGAGTTTACTCGATCCAGCCTGTGGCTCAGGGGCTTTTTTGATTGCCATGATGAAAACCCTGATCAATATTTATTGGGCAATCATTGGACGTATTCCATTTTTGAAAGATAGGGCACTGAAAAAATGGTTAACAGAGATTGAGCACGAACACGCTAATTTATCTTATTTCATCAAAAAGCAGATTATCACCAACAATCTGTTTGGCGTGGACATCATGGAAGAAGCCACAGAAATCGCTAGATTGCGGTTATTTTTAGCTTTAGTCGCATCGGCGGAAAAGGCAGACGAATTAGAGCCGCTGCCGAATATTGATTTTAATATTTTAGCGGGTAATTTTTTGCTTGGTTTGTTAAAAGTAGATGCCGAAAAATTTGAAGAAATTGGCAAAACCGGTAATTTATTGCAAAACATAGCTGTTAATAACTATCAAAAGATGTTAGCTGACAAAAATCGTTTGATTTCTCTTTATCGGCAGTCCACAAAATTTGCCGAAGATTTACGAAATTCACGGGATGAGATTGAAGCGCATAAGCAGCAAGCCACTTGGGATGACAAGAAAAATAAGGCTGGTAAATCTGTTTGGCGTTCCCTCCAATTGACAGATTTTGCGGATTTGCATTTATTTCATTGGGGCTATGAATTTGATGAGGTGCTCAATAAAAAGGGCGGCTTTGATGCGATTATAACTAATCCGCCGTGGGAAATTTTCAAACCGCAAGCCAAGGAATTTTTTAATGATTATTCTAAAATCGTTACCAAAAACAAGATGACGATTAAAGCCTTTGAAAAGGAAAAAGCTAAATTACTCCAAGAGTCTGAAACACTTGAGGTATGGTTAGCTTATCAAAGTCTGTTTCCACATTTTAGCAAGTATTTTCGCCTGAGTTCTCAATATTCGCATCAAATCGCGGTGGTGAATGGCAAAAAAACGGGTAGTGATATTAATTTGTATAAACTCTTTTTAGAACAGTGCTTTAATTTGTTAAGAGTTGAGGGACAATGTGGGATTGTGATACCAAGTGGTATTTATACCGATTTGGGTGCGACTGGTTTGCGTCATTTATTGTTTAATGAAACTAAAATGACGGGATTGTTTTGTTTTGAAAATCGTAAAGCCATTTTTGAGGGCGTTCACCGTAGCTTTAAGTTTATTGTGTTAAGTTTTGAAAAAGGAGCTAAGACAACTGAATTTCCAGCGGCTTTTATGCGCCATGATGTGAATGAATTGGCTAAGTTTCCCCAAAGAGATGCCTTGCGAGTGAAGACTGATCTGATTTACCGTTTGTCACCAGATTCTCGCTCAGTGATGGAATTTAAGAGTGAGATAGATGTGAGTATTGCAGAGAAGATGTTGCAATTTCCATTGTTGGGGGAGAAGATTGAGGATGTTTGGAATTTAGCACTGACACGCGAATTTGACATGGCTAATGATCGTCATTTGTTTTATACGGAACCGGCAGAGGGTAGATTGCCCCTTTATGAACAATGCCATTAAGTTAAGAAATATTGTAGGGTGGGTAGAGCGATAGCGAAACCCACCATTGTTATAAATTTACGCCCGGATCTTCGTTTCAACGAGTTGGTGGGTTTCGAACCGCTCTACCCACCCTACAAAAAAAGCTTAACTTAATGGCATTGCCCTTTATGAAGGGAAGATGATTCATCAGTTTGTGCATCAATTTGGTGAGGCGCGTTATTGGGTGGATGAAAAGGAAGGGCGTAGGGCAGTTTTAGGTAAAAAAGTAGAAGATGATGGGCAGGGGTTGGATTATCAGAGGTATCGGTTGGGGTTTCGGGATGTAGCGAGAAATACGGATGAAAGAACTATGATTGCTACTGTTTTGCCGCCTAAAATATTTACTGGTAACACATTAGTTACCTCTAAGTTTCCAAAAAATAACGCACAATTAATTGCAATTATTGGTTTACTCAATAGTTTTGTAGTAGATGCTTTGATTCGTCAAAAAGTCACTGCACATTGTAATATCTTTTATGTTTATCAACTTCCAATCCCTCGCCTAACAGAAAAAGATTCCGCATTCAATCCCATTGTCAATCGCGCCGCCAAACTCATCTGCACCACCCCAGAATTTGACGATTTAGCCAAACAAGCCGGCTTAGGCTCTCATAAAAACGGCGTGACTCATCTTGATGAACGTGCCCAAATTCGCGCTGAATTGGATGGCATGGTGGCGCATTTGTATGGGTTGACTTATGAAGAATTTTTTCACCCTTTCAAAATGGTATCAATTAAAATATGAACATCACTTTTAAAACGAACAAACTTCAAAAGTTGTTTAATAAGAAAAAAGAACTGATTAGAAAGTATGGAGAACGCCGTGCCAAATTAATACAACTTCGCATGGTACAAATCCAAGCGGCACAATCATTGGCTTATTGTTTGATCCAAATCATGATCCGGTACCAACCCGTGAAGAAGGCGGAATTGATTGGTCACAAATAACGGTTATTGAAATTATCGGAGTGGAGAATACCCATGACTAAAGAAAATCAATTTATGCCAGATTATGCTATTCCACCTGGCGAAACCCTAGCTGAAGAACTTGCTGCAAAGTCAATGAGCCAAGCAGAACTTGCAGTACTGATAGGAACCTCTAAGAAAATCATTAATGAAATCATTACAGGTAAAACACCTATCACGGCAGAAATGGCATTAAAACTAGAGCAGGTGTTTCAATTACCAGCCCATTTTTGGGTGAATCTGGAACAACAGTACCAAGAAACATTGCTACAGATGCAAGTCAATCAAGCTGTAAACAATACGAAGCCATTCTTCAATGAAGTAATATCTTCTGCTCGTTATTTAGTAAATACATCGGGCAGTAAAACCGATGTGGTGTTATCTTTAGCGGTTTGGAATAAGCTATTAACTTTGTTAGAAGAATTGGATGACAGAACAGTGGTTCAATAATGGTTGCCTATTAAAAATAAGGGTATAACATGCCAAAAATATTCGACAACCTAAACCAACACCCCACCTTACAAGACACCCTAAAAGTCGCCTATCGCGCCGATTTTTGTATCGGCTATTTTAGGCTCAGCGGTTGGCAACACTTGGACACTTTATATTAATAATTGGAGCGGCGGAGAAGGCAACTGTTGCCGCTTATTAATTGGTATCTTCAAACTGCGATCCAATTTAAGAAAAAACTCGCCGCTGAATTTCGAGAACAATTAGCACAAACGATCCCAACCAATCAGCAAGAAGCCACTTTGCGCCGCTTAGCACAACAACTACGTGAAAAAAAAGTCATTGTTAAACTGTTCTTACGCACCCCGCTACATGCCAAACTTTATCTCCTGTTTCGTGACGATAAATTTACACCCGTAATCGGCTATTTAGGCAGCAGTAATCTCACTTATGCAGGATTATCGGGGCAAGGTGAACTCAATGTTGATGTCATAGAAGGCGATGCTTGTCAAAAACTCGCTGCTTGGTTTGAAGCGCGA
The DNA here is from genome assembly GCA_000785145.2 of Candidatus Thiomargarita nelsonii. Classification (GTDB taxonomy): domain Bacteria; phylum Pseudomonadota; class Gammaproteobacteria; order Beggiatoales; family Beggiatoaceae; genus Thiomargarita; species Thiomargarita nelsonii_B. The sequence goes on along the minus strand of JSZA02000075.1, from coordinate 26,135 downwards.
TGGCAAGATAGATGGTGTTTGGATATTTCAGCACAAATTATTGAAATCATAGAACAAAGTTGGGCGCGTGACGAATTAATCCCCCCTTATCACATTTATCTAAAAATGGCCTACCACCTATCTCAAGAAGCCAGAGCCGGATTAAATGAATTTACCGTACCGCGTGAATTTGGCAATAAACTCTTTGACTATCAAGCAGCGGCAGTGCGATTAGCAGCGCGACATTTAAACCAGCGCGGTGGCGCCAAAATCTTTGAAAATGTCTATCGACTCGAAACCCTGATTATTTGTCCTAAAAATCTCGTGGATATGTGGAAAAGCGGTTATTGTGACAAATATCTCAAAATGGCAACCGTCTTATCAGTCACAATGGTAAAAAAATTAGCCGAATTAAAACGCTATCAACTAGTGATTATTGATGAAAGCCATAATCTACGCAATCGAGACGGGCAACGTTATAAAGCCATTCGAGACTACATTGACAGAAATGATTGCAAAGTCGTTTTACTTTCAGCCACCCCTTATAATAAAACATATCTCGATTTAGCCAATCAACTCAATGCCACCTTCGTTAAGGGCAACCACAAGGGATTGCCCCTACGGAGGACCGCATTTTATGTAGGGGCAACCACAAGGGATTGCCCCTACGCCAATGGCATTGAGCCAATCAACTACGGCTATTTATTCCAGAAGATAAAAAACTCAGTGTAAGCCCGGAGAAATTGATTGCAGAATCCGGGGGGGCATGAATGTTTTTAGCAGTAAGCATCAATGCAATGTTCATTCTCTGGCAGCCTATGAAAAAAGCGAATATCCCGAAGATTGGCGTAAATTAATGCGATTATATATGGTGCGTCGTACTCGCAGCTTTATTCAGGAAAATTATGCCCAAACCGATCACGGACAACGCGCCTATTTTCCGGCACGTTTGCCCAAAACCGCCACTTTTAAGATTGATGAACAATATGCCAAACTTTATTCTGAGACTGTCGTTAACACGATTACTGCCCTCAAACTACCCCGTTATGGTTTAGGGGAATACCTCAACCCCAAAGTTGAAACATCCAAAAAAGAACAACAAATCATCAAAGACTTATCACGAAGGAAGCCTTGCTTGATATTTTAACCGATTGCGGAGATTGGCAAGCGGCGCAAGATGCCAAACTGAATACCTTGGAACAAATGCTGACAAAAAACCACCCCAATGACAAAGTACTTACCGTCTGAGCCAAAATGCCGAAGTGGTTGGCACTGACGAGGCTTTTTTTGAAGACGATGACAATCAAACGACTTTACAGGATTTGTACAAGGAAAAAACAGGGATTTTAGATGGCGACGCTGATAATGAAGTTGATTTAGTCTCCGAAGCTTATGCAGTGTGGAGGAAAGCTATTAAAGCCCATCCTAAACTAGAAAAAATCATTCCGGCTTTACCGCCGGTGGTTCATTCCACTAAAGAAATCCAAAATAAATTTTGGACTCCGGGCGTTTTAGTTTATATGGATACGCTGTGTTCATTGGGGTTGAGTACGAGATAATAATTAACGATGAGCCTTTTGTCGTCAGCAAAAAGCGCAAGTTATGCCCGTGTTAAGACTTACGGCGTATTTGAGTGTTGTGTATAAATCTCTAGGCAAGATTTGTTTTATGGTGTATTGTTTACTCTTACTTTAAAACGCCAAAACCACAAAATCAGCCTTGGTTGTGTCTAAGGGGTAAGCTCCCTTGGGTGATAAACCATCTACCACCTTATATATAATTAAACTGAAACAGATTTTGAAGATAATCTTTCCGCTGCGAATGATACTACAAATAATTATTGTCTGTCAAGAGGTTTTTTGATTGGTTTTCATTTTGTGGTTTGGTGTTTAATTGGTGCTAACTTTTGTATTATACATTAATAATACCTATTTTGTATTTTTTGTTATTTTAGTGTATAAACTCAACTGTTCGGATTGATACTTGATGGGATATTTGAAATTACTAGACTTGTCCGTAAATAAATTCAAAGTCAAAACATGCCTTGGGATAAATCCCAAGGCTAAAAACCTTAGGAGGCTAAAGCCGACTAAATAACCGGCAGAGTTTAGTCACCTTTAGGTGTCTACTCAATAGAGTGTGACCCTCATTTGATGTTAATGGTATTTTGAAAAAACGAAGGGATTGTAGGGTGCGTCCTACGCACCATTTTTGAACGCATTCTCTCTTAATTTGTGCGTAGGACGCACCCTACATAAGCTACATCAAATGGAAGTCACACTCACTCAATAAACCCATCAGTATCCTAAATGATTTCTTTTAGAAAAGGAGCGGCACCCAAATGAAACATATTAATAAAATGGCTAATAACTCTATCAAATCATTTGTTGTAACAAGGCGCGTCGGACTCATGATGATACTGATTGTGAGTTGTTGTACTGAAACCCAAGCCGCTCCCTTTGGCAGTGAAGTGGCGACTGATTCACTCGACCGTGGCCACCGTCTCCTACTAGAACGGGGATTGCAGCTCCAGGCAACGGTCCTTGACAGCACAAAAACTTTTGATCTGGAGACATGGAAAGCGTCCAACTTCACCACGCCCGATTTTTGGGCAACTCCCTTGGCCCCAGAGTTCCTTGCCCCGGCGCCCGGTATCTTGCCCTGGGCACGGTGGACCACATGGTGGACGAACGAACTGGATTTCCTGACACCAGCAGAACAGCCTTACGAGCAAACCTTCGTCAGTATCCATCATGGCGATGAAGTCGATCTTTCCGACTCGGCTAATGTAGAAAAGATTGCAGACTTGTTGGCCCAATTCAGAGCCCTCTATCCTGACACGATTTCGTTCCATAATGAAAGTGCTGAAATATCGTCCTTCTCCGAAACCCAAAACATGATGGCGGTAGCACAGCCGGACATCATTCACGCTAGCTCCTATCCCTTTGGCGATAAAAATGAAAAGTATGAAGGCGGTAGCCCTACTAAGATGTATGAGACATTCGAGCGATACCGGACACTGAGTCTCCTGGGCCACGATGGCACCGGCGCGAACCCTATTCCTTATGGTATGTTCATCCAAACCTTTCACAACAATCTTAGGTGGAAACGACCGCCGACCACGTCGGAAGTGACGCTCCAACAATTCACAGCATGGGCCTTCGGTTGCAAGATGACCAATGCCTTCATCTATAACAACAATACACCCGATCACGCCGCACTGATTCCTGCGCTGTTCAACGGCGATGGCGATTCAAGTCCCACACCCTTATTTTTTTTCATGGCAGAACTCAACGCCCAGAGTCGGCGTCTCGGCCCAGCACTGGTCCGTCTCATCAGCACGGAAGTCTTCATGAAAATGGGGGAGCACGAGAAAAAGATTGTGTGGTGGGAAGACGAATATAACGATCTGCCATCCAGCGTGCCCGAATGGAGCGAACTAGCCGATCCCGGCCATCTCATCAAGCTAGATGTGGAAAATCTTAATTATGGTATCAATGCCAATCTGGAAGGCGATGTGATTGTTGGCTACTTTAAAGTGTTACATGAGGATTTCGATGGACCTGATGCCAACAATGAGCTCTATTTCATGGTGGTCAATGGCTTGTCCGATCACAATGCTGCCACCGAAGACACTCAACAAGAGATTCGGTTGGTCTTTGATTTCGGTGCCACGGGCATCACCAGTCTCCAACGTTTAAACAAGGACACGGGTCATGTCGAGGTCGTCCCTTTGGAGCACTTGGAAGGCTCGCAATATCTGCTCACCCTCACCCTGAACGGCGGCGAGGGAGACCTCTTCAAATACAATAGCGGCGCACCCTTCGTGGGCTTCTACCCCAAGCCATTCTGGTTCGGGATCAGGAGTGACCACTCTGAAAAGATTCTGGATATCGATAACTTCGGCAGGGGGCTAAATGTTCAGCAATGGGACTACCACGGCAAGGATAACCAGCTCTGGAGTCTGCAAGATGCCGGCGACGGCTATTTCTGGTTTCAGTCGAAATATGACACATGGAAGGCACTTTCGACTAATGGCGCGAACATTCTTGTTTGGGACTACGTGGAGCACCCTCTTCAGCAGTGGAGCGCCGTGGACCTTGGAGACGGACACTATCAGGTCGTCAATAGAGACACCGCGAAGGTTATCGAGTTAGAGGTTTCTGGGCCAGAAGAAGGCCAGAACAATGGCGACAATGTCCAGATAGGGGACAGTCAGGACGGCAGCAACCAGTCCTGGTCGGTGTTTGTTCCGTAATCGCAGAGTATGCTATACAGCTTCACAATTTCAGTTGTTTCGGGAATGGAGCGGAGCGGATTTCCCGAAACGCCATCAAGAGTAAAAATGTTAAAAGATTTATGTAGGCTCTACTTATAATTTAAAAATCCTATTTCTTGAAGAAATAGGATTTTTGGGTGGCCATTTTTAGGAGCCCTAAGATTCCATCCCTTTGCGAGCCAAGGCGATACCCTGTTCCGCCACTTCTAAAGTAATTTCATCAGTGCCCTGTTGACGTGCATAATTTTCAATACCCTCACGAGTGCGCTCCCGCATGAAACCTTCAGGGACTCGCATGAGTCGGGCGAGAGCAGCAGCTTGCCAATGGGGCGCATCGTGCCTTGTAACAATTTCTGCTTTAGGCATCAACTGAGCGGTCGCTTCTTCTACGATGCCTTCAGTAATAACAGTGTGACCATGTTCTTGAGCATAGCCCAATATCGCCATACGCGCCATATTACGCACAAACGAAGGCACCCGCTCCATGCGCTTTTCGGCTTCTTCAGTCCAAGACGTTGTGACATCTGCCATCAAATCTAAGCGGGGTTGATATTCGCGCTGGCTCAGCAAGACGGCGCAATCGACATTGCGTAGCAAGTTTTCGGCATTACCACCAATATCCAGTTCTGCATCGGCATGAATGCCGAGTTTGCCTATCACTAATAGGGATGGCTTGATTTTTTGACAATATTTTTCGATAGCATCATAAGGTTTTCCATCCAATAAGCTTGTTTCCACTGTTTTTTCGTATTCTACAGCAAGGCTCTCAGCAATGGACAAATATCCTTGATAAATCTTAGCCAGCCCAGAGTCGATAACCTCTTCGTGCAATTTTTCTTGTTCTTTGAATTTAAAGACTTTAGCGGCCTCTTTTGAGAGTACGCCAGCAATGCGATTAAATGCGACATAGTGGAAATAAGGATCAAAGGCGGCGACCACTTTGACTGGCACATTCCAATGAGTGGCCAGAGAAAGCGCGGTCAATAAGCCCCCATAAGATCGCGTGGAGCCATCCACTGCAACCACAATCGGGCCTTCTGTTAGGCTACGTTGAGGGTCTTTAATCACCAAAGTGTCAATGTCTGTCCGGCGTACCACCCGCTCGCAGACGGTCCCCAAACGGCTACCAGCAATCGCGCCCACGCCTCGTGCTCCCATAACGAGTAATTCGTAACCGTTATTGTTGGCTTCTTTGACGAGAGCACTGTAATTTTTACCCTCTAAAGAGCAACGAACAAAGCGGATATTTTCCCGTTCACAAACGGGTTCAATTTGATCTAGGTAAGAGTCAGTGATGATAGATAATCCGCGAGTGATCAAATCATCATGTACACCCCGCTGGCGTTCTAATTCTTGCTCTTTTCTAAAATGTTCAGGCAGCCCCCCTTCCATTTGGCGAAAACGCATATCGTGTAGTTTTGCAGCATAAACATGTACTCCAGTGATTTTGGCCTTGTAAGCTTTGGCAATAGCAACACTTTCGGTTATGGCGCGGTTGGAATGATCAGAAGAATCCGTGGCTAATAGGATTGATTGATAATTTGGTGAGAATTCAACTTTTTCGTGATTAGTTTTCATAATAGAATTAGGAGTCCAAGATTTATCTTGGAGGAGAATAACAATGTTCCCTAAGCTGTTCCCTAACACGCTCAAGATACTTAGGAATCTCTTCTTCAGACTGGCGTGGCACTAAAAACAACAGTTTAGCAGCGATAATATAAGGCCGTCGCGTCTCTTCACCCGCTGGACGCTCTTGGGTAATAATTTTTTGCAAAAGTTGCAAACTTTGCTCAGGATTATCGCAATAGCGATCTAAGGTAACTTCCTGCGCGTACCAGTGACTCAGTAGAGAGATGCTTAATAGGGCAAGTGCTACAAAAATGATAATTCCCCAAGGATTAAAGGAAGTGTTTTCGTTCATGTTTTCACTCAACTCGAAAACAGTCAGGGCAACCATAAAGGATTGCCCCTACAATATTCACATGTAGGGGCAATCCCTTGTGGTTGCCCTTGGTATATTATTATTTGGGATTTGCCTCAATTATAATCTTTTGGGCGCACCAAATCGGCGTGCTGAAAGTACCGCTAAATGTTCAGGCGTGACAATATCTTGACCCAATTCAGCCACATAAGCTTCAGCGCGTTTTTTGACCATTTGACGCAAAAAAGCGGGAATTCGTTCCATCCGCTGTTCGGCTTCCAAACTCCATTGAATCGACAAATTTTGCAATGGTTGAATAACGGGCTCACCTTGAGGTTGATAGGTACATAATAAATCAGCATCCATTAAATCAGCCCCCGCCGCGAGAGGACGGGCACGACAGCCGCCGCAGAGTTTTTGATATTCACAAACCCCACATTTGCCTTTAAGCGTTGGTGCTCGCAATGCTTTAAAAACGGGCGCATCTTCCCAAATATCCCAAAAACTATTTTCACGGATATTGCCCAGTTCATCAGGGATATAGGGACAAGCGGTGACTCCCCCTTCTGGGGTAATTCGACAATAATGCGTGCCGGCAATACATCCATCACCTTCGTTGCCGCTAATCCTATTCAGTGGCGAATTGGGGTGTTGTTGATAAGCGATGCGTTTAAAATGGGGCGCACAGCGGGAGCGAATAATTATATCTTGATTATTTTTTTGCGCCTCAATCAAATATTTTAACACTTCTTCATATCGTGCCGCACTAATATCGGACATGAATTGTCCACGCCCGGTGCAGACTAAAAAAAAGACGTTGAATACTCGTGCGCCGCAGCCACGCGCAAAATCAATCATGGCGGGCAATTCGTCTGCATTATTGTCTGTCACTGAAAAATGAATTTGGAATGATAAGGCGTGACGGCGGCAATTTTCAATACCTGCCATGGTTTTAGCCCATGCACCGGGTACGGCTCGAAAAGTGTCGTGAAAGGTGGGATTAAGGGAATCTAAGCTGATGCCTACCCCTAAAACGGCTGATTTTTTGAGAGATTTAACGCGCTGCTCGGTGAGCAGTACGCCGTTAGTGCCTATAACCATGGAGAGTCCCAGTTTTGCCCCGTGAGCGATCAATATTTCTAAATCACGGCGCACTAGCGGCTCTCCGCCCGTCAAGACGACCATTGTTTCGGTGCTGCGCTGGGCAATGTCATCTAATAATCCACACACTTCCTCAGTCGAGAGTTCATTCGGGCTGCCCTGTTGTAGGGTTTTGGCATCTAGGTAGCAATGCTGACAGGCGAGATTGCAGCGGCGAGTGAGGTTAATCGCTAGTAATAATAGATTATTCATGTTTTAAGATTAGACTTGTCCCTCAATTATTGTTTCGGGAATTTCGCTCCGCGGATTTCCCGAAACCAAAGATTGCAAAGCTTAGGCAAGGGCAACCACAAGGGATTGCCCCTACAAGTCCATAATTATTACTCGACTCACAAGTTTTTTTGACTTGACATTGTTGTTGGAGTCCAAAGCTTTAGCTTTGGACGTGCCCGCTGTTTGTCCAAAGCTAAAGCTTTGGACTCCATAAAAGGCAAAATGTCAAGATCAAAAAACTTGTGAGTCGAGTATTAGATTTGCCCTTTTGAATTGTAGGGGCAATCCTTTATGGTTGCCCTTGGTATATTATTTTTTGCGAGCCGCACTAATCCCTGTAGTTAAGGTTTTGATTTATTCCTGCTAATTGTTCATCCTTCAATGATATTGGGCGGATAATTGTCTTGCGTTTGATCTTTTTTGTCATTGGATCAGCTTCATTGAACACTTGGGCAAACATAACTTCTCCGTTTTCTACTTCTAAAGCAGACAGTACAACGGGAGAGTGACTATTCATAATGAGTTGCGATAACGGTTCTTCAACACTCTCTTGAGGATTAGTCACTAATTCCTGTAAGCGTTGTATCATAGATTTTAAACGTCTAGGATGAATACCATTCTCTGGCTCTTCAAAACAAACCAATCCTCGATGTTTGGGATCATTTAACAGTGCTAGCAGTGCTAACACTCGCAAAGTACCATCGGATACAACCCGTGAAGAAAATGGGGGGCCTTCACGCATACTAATATCAATATGATATTCACGATTATTAAAATCTGTTTCAACCGTTAAATCGACGATACCAGGGATAAGGCGAACTAAATCAGCTCTGATATTGACTAAGGCACCTAAGGGAGATTCGTCCGTTCTTGTTTCTGCTTGAATACGTGCTAAGACACTCGGCAAATTGGAGCCATCCGGTAACATTTTTTCTGGTGCAATCATTGCGCTCGGACGGCGTAACGCAATCGGATCCAATTGTAGAAATCGCCAACTGCGTAATTCTTCACGCAGCGCGTATAAATGAGGAAAGTCGGCATTGGTAATACTGGATAAGATAGTCGCTTCTGCCGCGTCTGCTGGACGGGTGCGCCCATTCTGAACATCTTGGTGAATATGGAACTGAAGTTGACCCTCTGTTTCGGTAGACAACCAATCGGTGTGGCGAGTATATTTCAAAAATCGCTCTTTGAATGCTTTTGAAGGTTTTTTATTGTTCGGTTGCCAGTTATCATCACACGCAAAAATCGGTTTCGCGCTTTCTTTTGAGATGAGAAATCGTTCAATTTTCCGTTCATCTTGTCGGCGCTCTATCTCAACCTCATAGCGAATTCGAGAATGGCTTATTTTAACCTCAGTTCCCCAAGCATCATATAGTTTTGGCTCTAAAAGCACCTCAACGGCGAAATACATTTTATCAACGAGTGCCCCATCGGGCTGTCGCCGAAACAGTTCATAAAGTTCCCCCCGCATCTCTTTAACAGCAGTGCTTAAATCACTTTCGGCCAAACGGGATAAGAAACGAATGGCATCAAAAAGATTAGATTTGCCGGAGGCATTTGGCCCCAAGATAACTAAAAAAGGATTCACATCCATTTTAAAATTATCAAAAGTCTTAAAACCGCTGATTTCAATTCTAGTAAGCATAAGTGGTGTCTTAATTAATGCAACAACCAATAACCCAATAAAAAAATGATCACGAACAGATTCACCAATCCACCAAGAATCACAAAAATATCAAAACCTGTTAAACGTTGCCAGCCGTTCATTTGGACTTTAATTTCCATTATTTATTGTCTCAAGTTTGAAATTTTATTATCTGCTTTGATAGGTGGATACGCTATCGCTTAATCCACCCTACAAGCTTCATCTAAATCCTTAAATAGTTCTTCAACATTTTCAAAAACTTTTCCACCCCCAGTTTGAATTTCTTTCAATGCTGCCAAAGTCTTTTCATTAAATTGATAATCCTGTTTCTCAAAACGACATGTTGGTTGATCGTCCAACCATTGATTATCTTTTAAATTTGCTTTAAATGCCTGTAACATTTTCAATACACCCGATAGTGCTGAAACAGTATCTAAATCAAGTAAATAATTCATAATTAATCGTGACTAAATTCAAAATATTCTCGAAACTCTCGTCCTAATCTTCTTATCGCGTCTGCACTTTCTTTTTTTATTCCCCCCGTTCTCTCAACTTCCGTTAAGAAGCCATTTAGTGCTTTATTTTTAGAAAATTTAGTCTTTTCTGACATTGTTTTTATATGTAGCAAACCTCTACCTCGACTGAGTTTCGGGAAACGAAGTAAGCGGAGCTAAATCCGCTACGCTCCATTCCCGAAACAAAAAACCTCGACTGAGTTTCGGGAAATCCGCTCCATTCCCGAAACAAAATCTCAAAATTTAACATTTAGGAGTCCAAGATTTATCTTGGACATCCTTTTAGAGAGCTACTTCTTTTTATTCTTATACTTAAAGGTTTTGACTGTTTTCGTTTTACCAGCCTTAACCGTTACCTGTTTAGCTCTTGGATCCTTCAAATATCCATGCCACACTTTTACCTTGTACTTGCCTGGAGGAATGCCCTTAATCGTATAACTGCCATCCTTGGCGACTCTTGCGTAGTACGGATTTTTCGCCACAAACACGAAACTGTGCATGAAATCATGCTGATCGCATTCCACCTTTAATCCAGTCGATCTCTTTTTGAGCTTGACAGTTTTTGTCACTTGGCTGCCTTGCACTGGTTGACTCACATTCGCCATCGTTTTTTTAGCCTTACCAATGATAGCGTAAGTGTGGATATTATGGGCGACGGGATCAGAATTGATGGCGGTGAGTTTCCCTTTATTCGCCATCACTGTAAAAAATGGCAAAAATTCGCATCCCTTCTGATCGATAGTCGTATTTTTTTTATCCCACGCCTTACCTTTTTTCACTTTGTCGAGATAAACCACGACATCATTGAGTGCGCCCTTATTGACCTTCACGTATTCCACCTCGCGGCTACCTGTACCACATATGTCGGTGTCCTTAGTGATGGTGTAGACTTTCTTATGCTTTTGAGCATCGGCTTCTGAGCCTAAGAAAATGACTTTGCCTGTGATACTTCCTCCATTTGTAACGTCGACCACTTTATAACGGGCAGCGTTGACAGCCGGTAAACAGAATGCGGTGGCCATAATGGCACTCAAAACTATCGTTTTTTTCATAATTATTCCTCAGATTTGTCGTCCAAAATAAATTTTGGACTCCTATTATACTAAGTCAAGTAGATTTCTTCAAGCATTTCGATCACAAAACGTCTTTGATGACTCTCTGGTACACTGTTTAACATTTTCAACAGTTTAGTGCTACTTTCTTCAATGTCTAAATGACGCAACGCTTTCCCCATATAGCGAGCCATTGCCCCTGCATTAGCAAATGCCGCGCCAATGATTGAGTCTGCGGATTCCTTGTATTGTAATGTTGCCAAGGCTGTTGCCGCTGCCTTACACACGCCTATTTCAGGGTCTTGCAACAATTCAACAAAATGTTTAAGGATGTCTTTTTTAATTTGATGACTTTCTACAGTAAGCAGTGTTGTTATCGATTGGATCGTTTCTATTCGTACATTATTATCCTCCTCATTTTGTAAACAGGTAAATAGGACCGGTATAGCCGAATTTTGTCCCAATAGTCCCAATGTACGCGCACATGCTAAACGCAGTTCTCGATCTCCAATATTTAAATGGGTGACTAAACTACCGATAGCATCTGCCAATTTTTCTGGAGCACGACGTGCGATCTGTGCCAATGAGTCGGCAGCCGCGCAACGCAATTGCGGATCATCATCATTAAGCGCCTCAATCAATGCTCTAATCACTTTTTCTTGATCACTATCACCTAGAATACGTGCGATCAAATAACGTACATCTGCATTGATCTTTTTAGGAACAAATAAACGCTCGCCCAGTTCGAGATTATCTTGAACAATTTCCATATATTTTTGTGTTTCTTCATCAGGCTTTTGATGAGCAATTTCTTCAGGCTCTTCATTTTTTGCCACTGCAGCATTGTCCATTGCAATCGCTTCTAGTGTTGACATAGCAATACTATCTGTTGCTGCTGCTGGGGATTGCTTAGTCTCAGTTTCATTATCTGATGATGGCACTGGTGGTCCTTCAACGACAATTTCTCTCTTCTTTAATGCCGCGAGCAGCACTTCTAGGGCTTCAGGTGTCTGATGTAATGCCATCAGAGCTTTCAAAGCGGCTAATCGAACAACTTGCGCCTTGTCTTTGATCGTCCAACTCAAAAGACCGACTGCCTCTTGATTTCCCAAGACGCCTAATGCCGTCGCCACTTGGCTACGCAGAATAATATCGTTTTCCTGATTAGAAAGAATTTGTAACAATTTCTGTAATATCGTCTGTTCGCCTAAACGGGCGAGCAAGCTAGAGGCGGCGGCAATCACTTTATTATCACTATCGGCGAGACATTGCTTCACTTGTTCAAGCGTTTTTTCAGGAAAAGGCGCTACTTCAGGCAAGGCAAGCAAGGCGGCTGCCCGTACTGCTGAACTCGAATCTTTTAATAAGGGCGTGAGTTTTTCTAGCATTGCCTTATCTTTGGAGATGGAAAGTCCCTTTGTCACATCTATAACAGCACGTCGCATCTCAGGTGCAGGATCTTTAAGAAAGCGCAACATAATATCCAAATATTGAGAAGCGCCCTGTTTTCCGAGCGCACGAATAGCGGCAACACGTACATCAACGATTTGATCTGTCATCGCTCTTGCTAATGCTTTACAGGTCTCCTTTCCTTGAGAAAAACCCAAGGCTGTCGCAGCACGACGACGCTCTCTTGGTGTGCCTTCGGTTAGTCGCTGATTCAAGCTCTTTTCACCTTCTCCGCCGATCTGTGCTAAAGCTTTCAGTACTTCGCTTTCAATATCTTGATTTTCTTCATCCTCCAAAATGCCAAGCAGCACGGGTACCGCTTCTGCAATACGCATACCACCCAATATTTCTACGGCTTTGAGCTGCATATCCCACCAATCATTCCAACTATCTGTGTCATCCCAAACCATATCAACGGGACAACTTTTAGCAATGTCCAGTAAAGGACTGATAATATCCTGTCCACCAATCCTGCCTAATGCTTCGACAACGGCCATTTTAATTTCACCATTAGGATCAGAATTCAATGATTCTAAGAGTGGTGGGATAGCTTGAGGGTTTCCAATGTGTCCCAAGGCTTCTATGGCATCTATTGAAACATCTATGTCTTCATCCCGCAAACGCTGAACTAGGGCGGGAATCGCTTGTGCATCTCCTAGTGCGCCTAATGCTTTGGATGCGTAACAGCGATCCACTTCATCACCTGTGCTTGTCAGGTGACATAAGCTTTCTATGACTTGTTTTTTGTTAGACATTATGTTTTTTTTTGAGATTTTGGAGCCAGCGTAGGGTGCGTCCCACGCACCTTTTTTTAATGGTGCGTGATTATTAATAGTGCAGGATGCACCCTAGTACACTGTCAATGTTGTTTTGTAGGGTGCGTCCTACGCACCTTTACCGATTATTTGTGCGGAGTACGCACCCTACATTACCCAAAAAAATAAAATTGACAGAGTACTAGGCATTTCGATTAATGGTGCGTATCCAATTAATTTCATTGAAATTCACCCAAATCCTGAGTTTCAATATTAGGAACCATGCTACCCCAATGAGCGGAATAAATAGAGGCTTTGACATCACGATGAAAAGTTGAATAGGGCCAATCACCTACTTGTTGCACATGGCCGTGTTTAACAGGATTGTAGTAAATATAATCGACATGTCTTTCAAAATCCATTTCATCACGAATCCAATGTTCCCAAAAACGTCTTTGCCAAATTCCAGATTCTTTGCGTTTTTGTCGTGATGCATTTAGATAACCACTATATGCTTCGCCGCAACAACGACTTACATTACGTTTAATGATAGCCCATCGTGCGGAAAAATTAGCATCATTCGGTGGTAATGTCCATATACAATGAAGATGATCCGGTAACAAAACGCAGGCATCCATTTTAAAGGGCAAAGTTTGTCGGGTTCTTTTAATCCCTTCTCGTAGTGCTTGTCGAAATTCAGGGCGCGTTAAATCAATGCGTTTTCTGTCTAGCACATTAACCGTAAAAAAATAAGTGGCTCCGGCAACTCGAACACGACGGTAATTTGACATAGTTTATTTCCCCGAAGTGTAGGGTGCGTCCTACGCACCGTCATCGGCACCATTTAAAATTTTTAATGCTGTGGTGCGTGGGACGCACCCTACATATAATTTATTTTAATGGTGCGTGGGACGCACCCTACATATAATTTATTTTAATGGTGCGTGGGACGCACCCTACATATAATTTATTTTAATGGTGCTCGATTAATGGTGCGTGGGACGCACCCTACATATATCTATTAACCGTCATCGGCAGGATTAATGGTGCGTGGGACGCACCCTACATAATTTCTGTGCGTGGTACCCGACGCTTGGTAGGGTGCGTCCTACGCACCCTCATCGGCTAAGACGATATTTAAGAAATCCGATTTTTTCAAAAAATCGGATTTCTCACCATGACGAATCAAGTAATATTTCGAGGCGCAAAGGACATACTACGGAATTCCTTCTTATACTGGGATTCTCCAATCTTTTGAACCTTCGCTACGCCCATCTTATAATTATAGTTGCCGCTGATATGATCAACAACACGCGCTGATAAAGCATTAGATGGTTGACGAGTATCTAGCATATTCGCATACATCATGCCTTTTTTGATGTGGGGTGTCACTACTGCAACCGCTGTGACTGCCGCTTTAGACAATTCAATATGCCCTCGCTTCATCAATTCTGAGAATTGAAAGTGGTCATTGTGTACGCCAATAATCGTGTCCTTCTGGGCTGCTACACGATCCGAGTACATCATCACATAGTCGCCTGATTCAATACCACGCGCCTTAGCATCATCTGGATGGACTTCTACAAAATTTTCCGGCCAGCGTTGTGTGATATAGGGGCGGCGTTCTACGTCATCAAAACCTGATTGCCAGATTTCGTTAATACGCCCATTGCTAAACCAAAGTTCATCATCTTTGGGTTTTAACCATGTCCAGAAGTCTGAGAATAAACTCCACGGATGTTTTTGCAGGTTGACTTTGCCGGTTTGGGTATTGAAGTGGGTCATCTTTTTGTTGACCATGTTCGCTTCACCCGGACCATTGTCTCCGTACCGTTCTGCTATCATTTCTGCTGTCATCGTGGTATCGTGCAAGCGTTTTGTGCCCTTCAATTCTCCTTTTTCATTAATGAAGGTAGGTCCTTGGATTCCGTCTGCACCTAACAGGCGCAATTGTTCATGCAGGGTACGCCCCTGGCGGTGAGCGTAAATTTTGAGCATGTGATAAGCTTTTCGCCCGCCTCGGCTGAAGCGCGAAGATTCTTCCGCTACATCGTTAGAATTTTTCCAATCAAAGCCGTCAAAGCCCATCCGTTTCGCTAGTTGCGCGATAATCCACCAATCCGGTTTGGCATCGCCGGGCGCATCATAGAATTTTTGATACAAACGTAAACGACGCTCGCCGTTGGCACGCATAAAGTCTTCTTCGCCCCAAGTGGCGGCTGGGAAAACAATGTCGGAAAACTGGGCACCGATAGGATTGCGGAGATAAATGTCTTGGTTGATAACCACCATACCGCCAGAATCTGCACGCGCTTTGAGTGTGTCAATAATTTCTTGCTTGTCGTAGGTGCGTACTTGGTGTGGATTGGTAACAACCAGTTCATGAAATCGCTGTTGCAGTCCTTGGGAGCCGGACATGGCTTGAATCCAAGTCGTTCCGATAACATGCGCCATACGAGTATGGCCTGAAACCAGCCAGCGATCTGTATCCAATGCCCTACGACGACGACCTGGTACTTTTTCCGGTGATTTGTTGCGTGGCAGTTTACCTCCACGTCGTCCGCCGCGTTGGTGTCCTCCGAAGCGTCCGACGACTTGACCGGGACGACCTCCCGCTCCACAAATCGTAGCGAGGGAGGAAATGGCATTGGTATTACCTGTGTTATTGGACCAATAAAAGCCTTTTTCAATGCCAAAGGATGCCTTAACGCGAGTACCGTCTGCTTTGGGCTTGGCTATCCATTCCGCCGCTGTGCGAATTTTGGCGGCATCAACTCCTGTCAATTCGGCGGCTTTGTCCAATTCATATTCAGGTTGGGATAATAACCATTCTTTGTAGTCCTCAAAGCCTTTGGTTTGGAACTTGCCCCATGTGGTGCGCCATTGCCAAGGGGTGTTACGGGTACCCTGACCAAAGCCAGAGTTGGATTCCCATTTGTTATTGACCCACTTTTTAAGCCATTCATTGTCTTGCCAGCCATTTTCTAGGACGATGCGGGCAATCGCACCCAGCAGGACGGTATCAGTACCCGGATAAACGTCAAGGTGTAATCCACCCATTTTTTTAGCAAAGGCAACGCCCGCCGTTTCACGGGGATTGACCATAATGAGCTTCATACCATTGTAGACACCAGGCATGATATGCTGGGTGAAGAGAATCGTTTTGGTTTCGTATGGATCAGTACCCAGACACATTAAGACGTCGGCAGATGCCCAATCGTCATACGATGGTCCAAAATTGTCAAATCCGGCATCCCTGAAGCCAGGCGTCGATGTCACATCAGAGGGGGTATCATGGAAAGTAAAACTGGCGGTATTGATGTGGCGCAGCGCGTATTTGGTGATAGCGTAAGTGTTTTCAATGAACTGGTAAGAGTAAGTTTTCACCGAATAGGCGTTGGCGCCATGCTTGGCAATCACATGTTTAGCCACTTCCGCTGCAACATCAAGGGCAAAATCCCAAGGCACTGGTTGCAAAATGCCGTAAATCCGCATCAACGGTGTGCTCAAACGATCACGAGTCGGTGTTTTGGGATTGTAGCATTTTTGGGCTATCAATCCGCCCCGGATACTGGAATCGCCATTGGTATTGACCGTTGTGGCATCCTTGTTTGGGGTGATGACGACATTATGGGGAATGCTTTTGTGCATCACAACATTGTGCTGTGCAGGCGCAACCCAGTCTTGTAGAGGATTACTCGGAAAGTCGATACCGAAGGCATTCTCAGAGGCTTTAGGGCCACCATCACCAGAACCAAGAGGCCAGCGGTAAACCTTGTAGGCACAAGCGACAATACAATAATCGCAACAGGTTGTTAGCACTTCAGCATGTTTGGGTGGCAGTGGCACACTGTCTTCAGGCAGATAGTAATTTGTAGACATTGTT
Source organism: Candidatus Thiomargarita nelsonii (assembly GCA_000785145.2). Classification (GTDB taxonomy): domain Bacteria; phylum Pseudomonadota; class Gammaproteobacteria; order Beggiatoales; family Beggiatoaceae; genus Thiomargarita; species Thiomargarita nelsonii_B. The sequence goes on along the minus strand of JSZA02000075.1, from coordinate 9,277 downwards.
CGTTTCCTATATTTATGTGTTCATTAGGTTTTCGTGGCGGCCAAATAGTAAACCCATCATGCCAACGGCATAAATATCATCTCCCTCCAGTTCCAACATAATCTGTGGCAAGCTTTGGTAGGCTTGACCAGAGACGATGATTCCGTGACGGCGCAAGTCATAGACTGATAGATGGAATGGACATTGTCCCAGTGTGCGTTGATCACCGGTCACTTTGTAAGTCCCATGCAATGGTCCACCTTGATGGGTACAGAGATTGCTGAAGGCTACGATGTCGCGCTGTGGGCCGATTCCACCGCCTGCTTTGACGTTGCCCATTTTGACGAGCGTACAAGTGGTATTTTTGCCGTCATCAGGATAGTTAAAAGCAAGCGGTTCATGGTCTTTCAATTCGCTTAGTTTGGCGAGAAATTTGCGTGGATAGCCAATCACACGGGCTTTAACGGGCGCTGCTTGGGCGGTGCCGGGAAATAAGGTAATCGTTGTTGTTGTGGCAGCCGCACTGGTTGCACCGAGCAAAAATTGCCGACGGTTTAGCATACATTTGCCATGTGCAACCGCAGATTCTTCGTGTTTTGTTGTCATTGATGTTACTCCTTCAATTCTTTACTTTTTAACGGCCTGCAATTCTGCCTTAGTGAATAAGGGCGCGTAGGGCGGCAATTTGGGTCTCTCTATGGTGATCTCTTCACCAGAGAAGGCTTCTAGGAAGGCGATAAGGTCTTCTTTTTCTTCATCGCTCAAGCCCAGGGGTTTGATGAGCTTACTCTTATTCTGAGGCCAGTCGCTGGTTTGGTCATCTTCATTAAATCCACCCTTATCATAGAAATCCACGACTTCTTCAAAGGTATAAAAAACTCCGTTGTGCATATAGGGCGGCGTGTAGAAGGTGTAACGCAGAGAGGGTGTCCTGAATTTTCCCTTGTCCCATTGATTTTTGGTGCGGAAATACAATCCGGCATCTGCTTTAGCGGTACGATACAATTCTTCGGTTGAGCCTTTCGCGTAATATTCAAAACGGAAAGTAATTTGCGCCAGTCCATCTTCTTCCCAGCGGGTGGATGAGGGTACTCCGATATTGTAGAATCGTTGATCGGAGGCTAATGCGCCATTGTGACATTGGATACAGCCCGCTTTTCCATTGAATAAGGCCATGCCGCGTATTTGTTCTTCTGATAGCGCATCCTCGTCGCCTTGCAAGTATTGATCGAGGGGCGTATCCCGTTGTACCAAGGTACGCTCAAAAGCGGCGATGGCTCGCCAAGCATTACCAATCAGTGGCCAATCGTCACCAAAAACTTCTTTAAAACGCTTGCGATATTCTGGGATTAAAGCCATCCTAGCTTCCATCAGATCGTCTTCACCGTTGCCAGCAACGCCACCCTTTCCAGCGGCAGGGGCTTGCCTTTCTAAGGACGGTACGGAACCCGCCCAGAACAGTTTGCCGTAGTAGGCGGAGTTAACGATGGTTTGGCTATTGCGCCAGTGGACGGTGCCCGGATATCCCCGCGAGAAGTCGTCACCCCAAGCCCAGCCTTGATCAGCCTCATGGCAAGTGGCGCAGGCGGTAGAGGTATCTCCTCCAATACGGGGATCAAAAAACAGTATTTTGCCCAGTTCCACTTTGGCATCCGTTTGTTTGTTGTCAGGCGGAATGGGGGGCGGTCCCAAGGGTGCCAGTGGTGCAGCACTCAATGGGCTGCTCAAAAGCACAATTAATCCTGCGATTTTCAATTGTCTATACATGATTTACTCCTTTAGTTGGGGACATTGCGCCAGTCTTCGATGGCTTCGTATTCTGTCGGGAATTCGTCTGTCCAGACGGCTGTCGTTAGTGGCTCTCCTGATAAAGCTAATAAGAAAGCAATCAGGTCGTTTTGTTCGGCTTCAGTCAAGTTAAGTGGTTTGAGCAAGGTATCTTTATGACTATCTTCTCCTCCTCCATTGTTGTAGAACGCGACGACTTCTTTTAAGCTTTTCAACATGCCGTTGTGCATATAAGGGGCGGTGTATTTGAGTTCCCGCAAGGTTGGGGTCATAAACTTGCCCATGTCGCTACCATCCGCTTTGTGGCTTTGTATATGAGCACCGGGATCACGCTTTAAACTCATATAATTTTCGATGCCCATGAACATGGCATAAGCGATGAAGGCTTGGTGATTCAATGGTTTAAGGAAAACGTCCCAATTTTCGGCTACGCCTGTATTGTGAGCTTGTCCGTCGGAAAACAGGGGACCGTTATGACAAGCGATGCAATTTGCTTTGCCCTTGAACAGTGCCATGCCCCGTTGGGCTTCTTCAGACATTTTGTCAGTATCAAAGGGGACATTTATGGAGGTGAGTGTTTTTAGGTATTCAGGAATGGCTTTTCGCACTTTTCCATTGGATGGTTCTCCGTATCCTGCGGCTTCAAACATTTCCAAATAGACTGGGTCCTGTTTGACGCGCTCTTGCATGATACGCATGTCCATATTCATAATATAGTCTTCTGTGATCATGCCACGGGTGACATCATTGAGATTTGTACCGATGCGCCCGTCATGCATCCAGACTTTTTTGTGGGCGGTATTGATCATGGTGGGGGCATTGCGAAAGTGGCCGTTGCCCGGATAGCCGGGTGAGATGGCTTCTTTAGAAGAAAAGCCATTGTCGGGCTGATGACAGGTGGCACAGGAAATGGCGGCATCTCCTGAGAGCCGTCTATCAAAAAAGAGTCGTTTGCCCAGTTCTGCTTTGGCTTTGTTGATTTTAAGCAGTGGCAGTGGACCAATATCCGCCGCAGACGCTAGATTGGCTGTGAATGCCATTGCTAGGCCTACTGAGATCGTCGAAAGACGATGCTTAACGCTTCGCTTTTTCATGCAGCTTTCCTTTGGGTTGGTTGAAAATAAATTTTAGTGCAAGGTGCGCCTTGCACTTCTGAAAAACAGAGAAATTCAAAATTCTTAACGACAGGGATAAGGATCGCGCATGAAATAACGTCTGAAAGTCAAAACAAAAGTCAAAACCAGACCTGCCAGGTTAAAACCAAACCTGGCAGGTCAAAAGCGTAACCAGGTCTGTATTTGACCTGGCAGGTTTGGTTTTTAACCTGCCAGGTCTGGTTTTGAAGTTGACTAAATTATTTTATGCACGTTCCTAAGTCAAAATATTATTAGACTTATCCCTGCAAATTGGCTGTCGTTAAGGTTTTGACTTATCCCTGCTAAAAAGTAATCCCTGTCGTTAATGAGAAAAACTAAAACTTATAGTTGAAATCCAAACGAAAACGGTTGCCGTCTTGATCGTCTGTGATATCTTCTATGGAATAAAGACGCCCCACTATGCTTAAATACGCTAGAGGTTTATAGGCAAACCTAAATTCGTGACCTTTCATATTACTAGGCTGTGGATTCCAACGCCCCCAGTCATCTTGCGCGTAGGAGGTATGAACTGCCAGCGTTTCAATACGGGCATAGTAATAGCCCAAGAGCCAGTCTCCTTGATTTTTCAATTTGCCGACTTTAATGGAGGCTACATAACCATCTGTCTCGTCACGATTAGCAACCGTGAAAGGATCAGGATCGGTTTCTGAGTAATCTTCGGCGTTGTGCATCCAGTCCAATCCCACCGTCAACGGTATGCCTACTTTGAACTTGGCTTGTAAACTGCCTATCCAGATTTTGTAATCTCTTAACCCGTTGTTGTCCCAAAGGGTTGAATGTTCAGCATCTGGATCATCTGGATTGGCATCAAAGTTCAGGAAACCAGCAGCAGCAGTCAATTTATTTCCGCCAAATTTGGTGGAGAAAACGAGTTGTCCTAAGCCTAAATTTCCGGAAAATTTATGCATGCCTGTTGGTAGGGTAAAATAAGCCGTATTCACTTGCAATTCGCTGCCACCAAAACCAAGTTTATAACCAGCGGCTAATCCTGCCGGCGTGGCATCATCATCCCAAAACATTTCGTTTTGTTTCCAGAACGGTAGGCTATTGCGACCCACCCAACCCCAAAGTCCATTGGCTTTCCCCTTTATAAACCACTTATCAAAGTTGAAATCGGCACCCCCTGTGTTATTGTCATCAAAATCCAGTATCGTGATGTGGGGAGAAAGGTGGTTGTTGTCAGAGCCGGTACGCAGACGGGCTCCGTAGGTAAAGTTATCGGTGGGGTTATATTTAAAGCCAACGCGGGCACGGATACGGGCACGATTTCGATCTTCGCGTTCGCTACCATTTGCCTTTTGCGAATCCCAGTCCGCCTCAAAACGCAGACGGAAATCTCCATATATCTTAAATTTATCGGATGAAAACATGTCGGCTTGAACGCTGCCCGCCATGCTCAAAAAACCAGCCAATATTGATGCTAATTTGAATCGGTTTACAAGATTCTCCATATTTTTAAGCCTATTGTGTGGATGCCTCTGTTTTATGGGGTAATAAATTCTATTCAGCCTACAAAATATATGTGATTAAATCAACCCTGTAATTTGCTCAGGAATTTTATTTGTCTCTTTTCAGGTAGTCATTACAATCCAATGGAACTATTAAAAATCAAGGAGTTGCATAGACTACCCCGTTTTAAAAATCATAACAAAAAATTTATAAAATCACAAAATAAAATTTATTGATTGGTTTTTTTACCACAAAATTTGCAGCTTTCATAAATCAGTCAACTTTTTCCTCGTTCCCACGCTCTGCGTCAATGCCATTAAGTTAAGCAAAATCCCATACATGTAGGGTGGATTAAGCGGTAGCGTATCCACCCTACATGAGCTTAACTTAATGGCATTGACGCTCTGCGTTCCTCGTTCCCACGCAGAGCGTGGGAACGAGGACGTCCTTTTCGTTTCCCACGGGAGGAATGGAGCGGATTTCCCGCAACGAAGTCAGCGTAGCTAAACGCCATCGAGAATCTGTTTCGGGAAATCCGCTCCGCTCCATTCCCGAAACAACTGAAAAATGTTAAAAAACTTTTGTGTATCTACTTATGTTTGTATTTTGTAAGTCATGGTTTCAATATACCATGATTTAAGAGTCCAAACTATAACGCCGCACCAATATCAATCCCACCAAAAAGCTCAAAAAACCAACACCCAACGGCACGCCATAAAGTTTCATCGGATCAGATGGCGGTGGTAGTAGTAACCAATACCAACCTGTCAGGGTGTGTTTTGAGCCAATTTCGCCATTGCTGCCATCCCAATTGGCAAAGGAGACAGGGAAAAATTGCCCTTCGCTAAATGATAAGTCACCTGATTTGCCGCCTTTTCTTGGCCGTTTCATTAATATTTGCCAACGTCCATCTTTCCATTGCCCTGTTGCGATTAGGCTTTTATCGCTTTGTCGAAATTCTGGGCGTTTATCAGGGCCTTTGCCTTCCAATATCATTGCCTTGGGCTCAATACTGCCCGCATTCCAATACCAAATCGTTGTGGGATGTCTCGCATCGCCATGACGATAGAGTGGTTTAACCACGACAGGGCTGGTTTGAAAGGCGCCTTCTTTTGGAAATTGAATAGCAAAGGCATCGGAGTGCATTTCTAAGAATTCATCCTGAATCCCTTCAGAAACAGGCTCACCCGGGCGGCTATCTGTCCTATCATCTATTTCTAGGAGAAATGCAATTTCTTTGTTGTTGTAGAGTACACGCGCCGTCACCACTTCTGCCAATGGGGTAAACAAACGGGGTTCTTTGATGATGTTGGGCACTAAGCGCATTGTTGTTTTCTGTGCTTTGTCCCATGCTACATCATTTACGCTGTTTGGCAAGCTGCCTTCTACTTTTAGTGCTTTTATGACGCTACGTTCTCCGGGGGCGTTATTATTTGTTCGCAGGGAGTAAACATAGTTTGCTATATGCCATCGATCTTCTAAACTCACCGGATCAGGGTCATCAGTTGTTGAACGGTGTGCCGGCATCGGTGTTCCGAATAGGCCAATAGATAGGCGACTATAAATATTACGGATTGTCTCGTCTCGGTTTTCGACATTTGTCGCTCGCCATGTCCAAGGTTGCGTCAAATTACGTGGCCAAATTCGATAGCCCCAGTCATCAGCTAGGCGTTTGCCAGAGGTGATGTTGCCGCGCCCGGTATGACCATGACATTGTTCACAGGTTTTTTGATAGGCTATGTTGCCTAGTGCGATGGATTCTTCTGTGTAGGCTATTTGACCGTTTGTGGGTTCAATTTCTGTAACGTGTATAAAGTTTTTGGGATCAATAGGCGTATCTTCTTCTTCATCTTCTTCATCATATTCCTCATCATCCTCCTCCTCTTCATCATATTCCTCGTCTTCATCATCTTCAGGAAGCCAAGTGCCTGAAATATCAACACTTTTGAGAACAGGAATCAAACTATTGATTTCTTCATCGCTGAGTAAAGTCTCCCAGCCGGGCATACTTGTACCATTTAAGCCATGTTTGATGGTATTGAATAAATCTTCATCGCGTGCGGGTAATTCTCCGGGAGATGTTTTGTATTTAAACATGCCTAAACTGAAATCGCGTGGTCTCGGATAGAGAAATTCCGCCGCCGGACCATCACCCGCCCCCTCTTCTCCGTGACACACGGCACAGCGAAACTGGTAAATCTCTTTTCCCGTCATTTGGGCACGTTGAGATTGGATTTTATCCTTCATGCCTGTCACAACCTTAGAAATTTTTTGATCCCACATACGTGGCACTTGTCCAACATAGTCGTAGAGAAAGGTGATTACTTGCCACACTTCATCTTCATTTAACATTTCATGCCAAACTGGCATTGCTGAGTTCCAAGGTGTCCCTTCTTTGGGTAAACCCGGTCCCCCTGTCGTAATACGCCAAAATAAAAAGGCTTCTTGTAATTGGGCAATTGTTCCGACATCTTGAAAATTGACCGGCATCGGATTAAAGCCAGATGCAAAAGGTCCATTCCCATCAAGTAGATCGCCATGACAATAAATGCAGTTTTTAAAATAAATCTCGCTACCCGCTTTGACTGCCTCTTGATAGATATTCGCATCCGCTTTCGCCCGTATAGGATTTTCAAGCGTTGTCAAATTATAAGATTTATCGTACACCCGCAAAGTAGAAGGGGGCGCGGGATGAACTTGTCGCAATTCTACTGGCGATTCAAAGGAGGGTTTTAGTTGATTGTAGGTGATATAAGCGAAAAGCATGGGAATGAAGAGTAAAAAGCCCCAACGAATAAGCCCTTTATCTTCATCACGTAACACGGCTTTAATCGGTTTTTTGAACTCATTCCAACGATCTTCGTCAAATGAAAAGTAGAGCAAAACGCCAATAATGGTGATGATCATAAATTCGATCATCAATGATTTTGGCATAACCGGTGGAAAGGCGTTATCAAAGATGAGATAGGCGCAGACAATCACAAGTGTGGCTTGCCAAAAAGCGGTAATTTTTTTCATTATTATTATTGCCCCCCTTCTGCAAGAAATTGCACAATCATTTCTAATTCTTTCACTTTCATCTGTTCAGCAAAATTGCTGGGCATCATAGGAGAATAACCCTCAGTGATCACAGCATTTGGCTCAATAATACTTTGCCGAATTTCTGCGCTGCTGAGACGAGTAGCGACATTTCTCAAATCAGGTCCTATCTCAGATTCTGAAGTCAATATCGCATGACAAGCGGTACAACCATATTGGCTAATCGCCGCTTCTGCATTTTCTGCCAGTGCTTGTACCGTTTTTGTTTTTTCTTGCGGCGGTGTCGCGGTGGGCAGTGCGACTGTCATTTGATTGCCATCTTTTACTTGCATATAGGCAATAATGGCATTGATTTCAATCTCAGACAATTGAATCGGGGCTTTATTGATCACTGGCATAGGCGATTTTGAGCCTTTTTTTCCATAGTTTTTGACGACATAAAGGCTCGGTTCTAACATGGATTCTCGCAAATAGCTTTCGGTATCCGTGGCTTTACCTTGATAGCGCGTATCAGCTAAACGCTCAGCCGCCGTCTCTCCCATATTCATCACCAGAATATCTGGAGCACGTCCCATATTATTATGACAAAGCGTACAAGTACCTTTACCTTTAAATAAGTCTTCTCCCAATAGCACAAAACTCTCTTCGGTGAAGGCACCGGGATCAAACGTTTTTTCTTGCGGCGCTTCTCCCTCTACTTGTGGCAAGAGGTTAGTGATTATTGTAAAAACTAATGTCAGGGCTACGCTGAATCCTAATACTTTGATGACGATTGGCATTATGCACCCTCCACTTGTTTAGTCGTCGAAAGTGAAGCTATCCAAAATATAAATAAAATAATGATTAAAAACAATAAAGTAGCAATAGTAATCATATTACCGGCGTGCCCAATGGCAGGAATATAATTTTCTGGTGAATTATCTTTCATCACAGTGTAAACATGCCAATGTGTCCGTACACTGGAGCGTACATATCCCATCAATGCCATTAACCATGTAAAAGCAATCGGCAAGGCAAACAGGGCATATTGTGATCGGGTTGTCACTTTGCCCCATTGTGAGGGTAGGGTTTTTGCATTTTTAAACATGAGACTATCAATCACTACGCCGCTGATGATGACTATCAAGGTTGACATGACTTGCATGACGCTGGAGCCAACTTTATAGACGGTATTTGTGAAATAGCCGTAGTACACGCCGGCAAAAATCACATTGGCAATCGCGACGATATAAATAGCGACGATTAAGGCGTTACCGAGTTTTTCCCATGAGACGGTGATTTCTTTGTCTGAACGGCGATACAATTGAAATGAGAGAAAGGTGAAAATAAGCATCAAATTGACTGCAATATTTTTCGCGGGCATGATGCCCAATGGTCCTAAGAGATGATGATGACTTCCACCTAAAGTGGCTATTTCAGAGGGATTTAAGATCAAAGTATGCGGAGTCACCCAGATGAGAAAGCCAAGTACAAGTACAAAGGCGATATATTTGATCATCCAAGTATAGCGCCGAGAGCCTTCGCAGCGTGACATGCCGGACCAGAGATAGTAGTTGGCGGCTAATAAGATGGTGCCGATGAGTACCGCTTGTACAACAAACAGCCAAGCTAATATTCCCCCCATGGCTGTGATACCCATTTGTTGAGAATAGGCATAAATTTCTGCCATTAACCAATAGCCGGCGAAGGGTAATGGTAAAAAGGCGAGAACAGCAATAAAATTAGAGGTGTAACCCATCCAATCATAGTGCGCTTTTTCAACGGCTGTTTTGGCACTGAGGAATTTATATGCGGCATACGCGCCAACTATCGCACCTCCAAAGGCAATATTTGCAATAAAGCGGTGTAAATTAAGGGGATTCCAC
>JSZA02000082.1 GCA_000785145.2 Candidatus Thiomargarita nelsonii | reverse complement strand
CATAAAGGATTGCCCCTACAATATCGTTTGCAGAGGGTAGGGGCAATGCCCTAGTGGTTGCCCTGTCATGGTATCAAATTTCCGCCCTCCTGCACTAGTATCTTGTCAATTTGCTTTTGTAGGGTGCGTCCTACGCACCGGGGCTCTTAATTTGTGCACAGGACGCACCCTACATTACCCGCCAATTTAAGCTTGACAGAGTACTAGGGCAACCATAAAGGATTGCCCCTACATTAACCGTGATTTTTTACGTGATCTCTCTATCATCAGATAGTAGCAGATTTTTAGGAGCGGCAATGTCCTAAGTTTTAGATGGCTTGATTTGAACACTTTACTTTTGATATTATATCAAATAACATGGTTGCCTGTTTATCCCCGATACGCTTTGGTTAGGTGCAATTTGGGAGCGTAGCTGATTTGCAACTTTAATTAATGGCAATGAAGTAAATTTATGATAATAAGCTTGACAAATTCTGAAATAAATGTAAAATTTGTGTAAAAGGTGTGTACTTACTTGGTTGTTAAATCCCCAAACACACCAGGGGTCATTGTAATTGGTCAATCTTGTTTGACCGTTGTGATGTGATGTTTAGTGGAGCAATAAACATTTGCTTTATTTAATAGATGGTTATCCAGAAAAGTTTTTTCCTTTGTAAAGACCTCTGAGGTCTGGGCAAAAATTGAACTAAAGTGCATAGACAGAAATTTTGGGGTAAAATTGAAGAAATAGGATTTTTAAGACACTTTGAACTTTTTGGCCATGCACTTATCTGGACAACTAACAACAATTGATATTTATTTATTTTTATGGAGAACTTAGTATGAAAACCAATATTGGGGAATCATGCATAAGATTTATGCGATATCTCCTTATATCTCTATTTATCTTTGGTTCATCGGCATTTGCGGATCCAGTAAATACACTTATAAAAGTTAAGGCAAATGTTGGTGAAGCAAGCGGTCAGGACACTAGCAATAGTGTGACGAGTGAGATTGATGGTGATGTTGATGGCACTTTTGATCCTGGTATTATTGATTGTCTTAGTAATGGAAGTGGGACTTGCAAGGAAACTATCACATATGATGATAGTAATAGCACTCCTATTGTCAGATTGACAGCCACACCCGATGCTAACTCGGTCTTTGTAAGATGGACAGGCGGCGGCGCCACTGTATGCGGGGGTACCGATCCATTATGTTCATTTGAAACGGTGACTACTTCGGAAAGAGCGAGATTTAACTACGCTGCTAAGTTTAGTCTCGAAGTGTTGGGTTCATACAGCGGTAATAACGTGACGAGTAATGTCGGTGGGATTGACTGTTATGAAGGCAGTGGTGTTTGCGAGGAAAATTACCCACAAGGTGATGGTGATCAGGTCATTTTAACGGCAATACCAGATCCCAACGGTGGTGTCTTCACAGGTTGGGGCGATCCATCGTTGTGCGTTGAACCCAACCCCGGAACCGGCCCTTGTACCATTGAAATGCCCCGCTGGCAAGATATGGAACCGGATCCGGATCCCCCTGTTGCTGGTCCAACCACGGTAGCACAAAGGGCGATATTTGACTCATTTCAGCTGACTGTCAATAGAAATCCAGTTCCATTAAACCCACTCGCTCCACCAAAGAACCCCAGCTATATCGTGACGAGTGAGCCGGCAGGTGGGATTGTCTGCGCTCAAGACAGCTCTTGGCCAGGTGACCCAAAGCACGACGACGGTGACTGTAATGAAATTTACGCTCCGGGGACAAAAGTCATTTTGACGGCAACCCCCAATGCTGGCACAACCTTTTCAGGATGGGGCGGACCCTGCAGTGGCACCGGTACTTGTACTGTTACCATGAGTCAAAATTTGACGGTAATGGCGATATTCGCAACGGATGAGAAAAAGCTTACAGTCGTCAAAGATGGCGATGGTAAAGGTCTGGTGAAGGATAATTACGAGATGAAGTGCCAGCCTGACGAGACTTCTTGCGAGGAAAGTTATCCTGCCGGTTCACCTGTCATATTGACAGCAAAGCCCACTAAAGGTTCGCACTTTATAAAATGGTTTGATGCGTTCCATTGCAATGGCAACGACGAAGAGGAGCCTGTTTGTGAAGTTAAAATGAACAACGACTTAGAAATGACGGCAACATTTGGACTCAGTACGCTTACTGTCAATATAGATAATCTAGATGAAGATCCAAATGTTCTAGTCGACAACAGGGTGATAAGTGCCCCTATTGGGATTGACTGCACCAGTAGTAGCACCCAATATAGCGGTGAGTGCGATGATAATTACAATCCGGGAACAAAGGTCAAATTGACTGCAATCCCCGTTGGAAACCATATCTTTACAGGTTGGAGCGTAGACTCGTGTAATGTGGAGCCAAAAAAGGAATGTACCGTTACAGCAGCCACCGGTTTAACTGTAACTGCGAGTTTTGCACCAAGAACGAAACTTGAGGTCACATTAAGTGGTTCAGGCACTGGTAAGGTGACGAGTTCTCCGCCTGGGATTAGCTGTCACAATGAGCCGCCGAGCATCCCCAACGAGACTAGTGATTGCAAGAATAATTACCCTAAGAATATATTCGTCACTTTGACAGCAAAGGCCACATCTTCTTGGGATGGTTTGACAGCGAAAGCTTCAAAGTTTGTAGGTTGGCAGGGAACTGTCCTTGGAGGATTGTGTGCCGGACAGCTTATTTGTGAAGTTCCTATGGATTTGGCTAATAGTATAATTATAGATGCCGAATTTGAAGAGGTAAATCAACTAACTGTCTCAGTAATGGGTGCAGGCAACGTGACGAGTGTTCCAGCTGGCATTGATTGTAACTCTGGTGATCCTGCTGATTCTGAGGGTTGCTTTGAAGATTACGACATCACCGACCCTGCTGCTACTGTAACAGCAACGCCCGATCCTAGTAGTGGTGCTGCCTTTACAGGTTGGAGCGGAACAGCATCAAACCAATGCACAGGAAGCAACGTTTGTGAGCTTACAATGGATGCTTCTTATACGCTAAGGGCGACATTCCATGTCCAAAATACGCTGACTGTCGAAAGAATTGGTACAGGCGATGGTAGAGTGACGAGTGATCCGGCTGGGATTCAATGTGGTACGAATTGCGATGAAGATTTCGCTCTGGGTACAACAGTCACTTTGACAGCAACTACCTACGCTGGGTCACTTTTTACAGGTTGGAGCGAAGAAACCTGCCAAACAGGCACAACTTGTGTTGTTGAAATGGATGATCACAAAACGGTAACGGCAACATTCAAAGCGCTAGATATATGCATCAATGATGTGGTTATTGATTTTGGCGATCCTCATGGTATTTGGGGTTGGCTAAATAATAAAGATTGGGATCAGATTCATCCCCTATCACCTGCCCACCAGGAAATTGGCGACATTGATGGTACTGGTATAGATGATTTGATCCTTGATTTTTCAGGGTATGGTCTTTGGACGTTGAAGAATTTCTATACTTGGATGCATCTGCATTCTTTATCAGTCGAAGGTATGATCACTGGTGATTTGAATGGCGATGGTAGAGACGAAGCGATCTTTGACTTCGGACCTGGATTTCCAAATCCTTGGGTTTATTATAGTCAATGGAATGAAATCCAAAACCCGAATTTTCCAAGTGGTATGTCAGTCGAAAGCATGGTAGCTGGAGATATAATGGGAGATACGACGAAGGATGATGTTGTCTTTAACTTGGGAGCGGCTGGTATTGAGGTTTGGAATGACCATGATACATGGTTCCCCATATTTAATCCTAACACACCTGAAATCATGGTGATTGGAAATCTAACTGGCAATGTGAATGACGAGCTTGTCATTGACTTTGGCGATGCCGGTATTTGGATTCGGTGGAGTGCCTTTACTTGGGAGCTTGTGCATAGTTTAACAGCCGAGAATATGGTGATTGCGAATATGGATCGTCAGGCTGTGTATTTACTGAATAACGATGAGCTTATCGTTGACTTTGGAGATCGATACGGTATTTGGAGTTGGAGACCAAACACAGCTAACGGTTGGATGCGCCTACATCCTCTCTCAGCCGACAGCATGGTGGTTGCCGATCTAAATTGTGATGGTAACGACGATCTGATCATCGATTTTGGCTCACCGAATGGGATTTGGACTCTAATGGGTTCGCCGAATCCGCTTGGGGATGCTACCGAACTCGGTTTTTACGAACCTGGTGCTAAGCGCAGATGGAAGCAGCTACATCCTCTCTCTGCCGAGGAAATGGCGACTGGGAACATCGATGGCGTAGATACGCCGCCTGCTCCGCCTGAGGATGCGCCGTCTAGCAGCGCGATTTCGGATGCAGGAACAGCGGGGGTGTCAATACCCGCGCCAATAGCAAACCAATAATGGTAGAGTGATTACCGTCCTCTGGGCAATTAATTAAATAATTAAAATTAAATATTAAATAATTAAGGCACCCTTCAAAAGTAGTTAACAGTTTAGTTTCGGGAAATCCGCTACGCTCCATTCCCGAAACAACAAACTGTTATTTTTTCGAGATAAATGAAGGGTGCCATAATTAAAATTAAATAATTAATTGTCTTGGGGCGTTAGCTCTGTTGGGATTGCATAGGGTAATTCTACTTGTGTAGTGATGATGTTTAGTTAAATCACTACAGAAGTGGGATTACCCTTTTTTTTTCGATTCAAACCAATTGTGTTTTTGTAAGCTGCATAGAGGCGTGTGTCGAGCCAAAATCTAATGAATCAACGTAATGAAATAGTTGCTAAAGTGGTTATTTAGTTCATTTTTAGTATTTGTTTATCACTATTTCCATTTTTGATGAATCTAAAGAGTTTAGGAGTCCAAGATTTATCTTGGAAGTCTGGTGGACTCCTGTGTCGCGCGATAGTTGGTAGCCGATTTCTTTGAGGTTTAAGAACTTACTCATCGAATTAAAGCTTGATTAAACAATTGTCCCAATTGCGCTAAGTGATCAAAAATGAAAAAGTGCCCCCCCTGAAACTGTTTAATCGCAATGGGTTGGTGGGTTTCTTGTTGCCAAGGTAACAAATCTTGATAAGCAACCTCAATATCCGAGAAACCATGTAAAATAGTCATGGGAATATCAAAAGGGGCAGTTGGATGATAAACATACGTTTCAAATGCCTGAAAATCCGCTCGCAAAATGGGCTCAATAAAATCTATTAGTTCTGGCTCTTCCAATATTTCACGCGCTATCCCACCCAATCCTTTGACACAATTGATAAACTCATCTTTTGGTAATTTATACCTAGCCTGTCGCTCCCCAAGCACTGAAGGTGCTTTCCCCCCACTTAAAAATAAATGCCGAGGCGCCGGTAAACCCGCACTGATAAGACGTTGTGTCAATAAATAGGCTAATAAACTCCCCATACTATGACCATAAATCGCATAAGGTTGATCATCATTTTGTTCACGGACTTGATCAAATAGATCATCAATCATGGCTTCTGAATGGGTGAGTAATGCCTCTCTCACTCTTATAGCACGCCCAGGTAATTCAAGTGGCTTAATTAGAATCCGATTGGAAACATGCGCTTGAAAATCACGGTACGACAATGCGCGACCACCTGCAAAAGGTAAACAATATAAGGTTATTTTGTGTTTTTCTGCCATTCTCATCATGCTCATTCGTTTATAGAAGATAGGCCGGCAAAAATTCTACGCTTGCCTTTTGCAAGTAAACCGATTGATTAATCACACGTTTACTCACAATGGACAACTTTCCCGCATATTTTTTTTCAAATTCCATCATTGTTCGTGGTATGTGCTGATGTTTGCCAGATTTTACTTCGATTAAATGATAATTAGCATCCTTAACCAACATAAAATCAATTTCACTTTTAGACTGGGTTCGATAAAAATACAAAGTGCGAGTAATATCCTGAGCCCAGTTTAAGCTGTTAGCATAAAACACCCAAACCACGCAATAATAAAGCCAATCAAAAAATTAAATCTTGACAGGCAATAATTATTTGTAGTAGTCTTTGTTTGTTTGAAACTTATATAAGATTAGCCTCAAAATCTGTTTAAGTTTATATATATAAATAGAGTTACCGAGAGCCAAGGTAATAACAAAGGTGATAGATGGTTTATCACCCCAGGGAACTTGCTCCTTAAACATAACCAAAGCCAGATTTTGTGGTTTTGGCGTTTTAAAGTAAGTGTTAAAAACATAAGTTTCATATAAAGCACCGGCATCCCGACGAAGTGCCAGTGAATTAAAATTTTGTAACAATAGATTATTGATACCAGTATCCTTAAAATAGATTTTTCGGATCGATCTAATCTCTTTATTACGATTGGTAAAAAAGGGCGGAAGTTCAGCAATAATAAAAGTCTCTTCTAACAAGTTCAGGTATTTAGACAGAGTGACGGATGAAATACCTATCGTTTCACGCGCTGATGATAAATTAAATTGTGTGCCAGCGTTAATTGCTATATAGGCATTAGCAATAGAGTCCAATTTGAGAAGCTTTTCTTGCTTATTAGGGATTAATACAACTTCTGGATAACCGCCATAGATGAGATATTCTTCTAATAAACCCAAAAAATGATCCCCTCACGGAACATTTGCCTTAAATTGCGTAAACGATCTTCACCACGAAACAGCAAGAATTCATCAAAATTCAAAGGTTCAACCAGATATACCCGCTCCGCCAGTGAATCGGAAAATTTGGTATTGATTCGTAAAGACGAACTGCCAGTAGCAATAATCTTTAATGCTGGAAAATGATCATGTAATAATTTGAGCAAATTAGAAGGATCATCCTTGAATTTCATCAAAAATGAGTAAATTTTGATAGTTAAAATCAATTCCTTCCAGACGTAGAATTTGTTTTAAACTCGCTATTGTTGCCGTATTGAAAAGCTGACGATATTGTTTGTCTTCAAAATCAAAATACCAAGTTTCATCTTTTGAATAAGAAGAATCCTTGGCGAGTAAATGGGCAAGTGTGGTTTTGCCTGTTTGTCGTGTACCAAGCAAAAAGACTAAATCAGGTGAATCAAATTGTGCTAAAATTTGATCTAATCAGGTGGATACGCTACAGGCTATTTCTCGTTCCCACGCTCTGCGTCAATGCCATTAAGTTAAGCTTTTTTGTAGGGTGGGTAGAGCGGATCGAAACCCACCAACTCGTTGAAATTTTTAACAAAGGTGGGTTTCGCTCTCGCTCTACCCACCCTACAATATCTCTTAACTTAATGGCAGTGACGCTCTGCGTGGGAACGAGATATGTGACGAGATTTCTCAGCGCGACAACTTTTCTTGCCATTTTGCAACAGATTCATTAAGAATCCTGACAACGGCTTTAGAAGAAATAGTGGCACCCGTAATCGCATCCACCTCATTAGGGGCAGATTTGTTCCCCTTTTTGACCAAGACAATAGTCGGCTCGACCGCCAATTCAAGAAAAATCGCTGTGAATTCAGCATCTTTATAAATTTTATCGCCAAGTCCGGGCGTTTCCCGACTTTCCAAAACTTCCATACCGACAATAAGTCTTTTTTCTGGTATATAGCCATAAAGTAAACCTATCGTATCTTGAAAGCCTGGACCATCAGCAGTCAAAGCATAACCTAGCAAAGTCCCCTTATTATCATAACCGCCATAAATGCTATCATCCTGCTCCGATAGAGACGCTTGTAATTGTCCATCAACATAATGCATTTTTTCTATCTGCACTGTGCCTGGCAACACTTTAAACACCGCTTCACGTAAAACTTTTGCCTTGTAAGCAGTGATGGTTGGTAATGTGACTTCATAGATGCCGACAATAGCGAGCCCCGATAAAAATCCCGCAATACCTAAAGTCAGTATCAGTTTGATAGGGCTCGGATCATCATTTCTTTTCAAATTATTCATGAGCCCCTCCGCGTCCAAACGCTTGTGGTTGAGTATAACGCTCAATCAAGGGCACAGTCGCATTCATCAACAGAATGGCATACATCATCCCCTCAGGAAAACCGCCAAAGACACGAATCAGCACCACGATAATACCGATACCAATACCAAACAACCAAGTCCCTTTCGGTGTCAGTGGCGAGCTGACTGGATCGGTTGCCATAAAAAATGTCCCCAATAATAATCCCCCAGAAAACACCGCAAATAGCGGAGAGGGATAGTGTGTTGAGTCAAACATAAACAATAAGCTTGTAAAAATAACAACCGTACTTAAAATAGCAGTGGGAATTCGCCAATCAATGCTGCGGCGCAGTATCAAATAAAGGCCAGCCAAAATAATGAGCAATCCGCAAGTTTCTCCAAAGGAGCCCGTTGTATTACCAATCATCAGGTCCAACAAAGGTGTATCCTGTTGTTGAAATTTCATCAAGCCAAGCGGTGTCGCTGATGTGAGCGCATCAACCTGCGTTTGCATAAAGGGTATTGCAAAATTGCTGGGATATAGGTTAAATAACCCGGTTGGTGCGCTTGTCCAAGTGGTCATCGCGTTGGGAAAGTTTGCTAATAAAAAAGCCCTGCCCAGTAGGGCGGGATTAAAAAGATTATTCCCAAGTCCACCCCAGACCATTTTGCCCAAGCCAATGCCGACAACGCCACCGATAAAAGCCATCCACAAGGGCAAAGCAGGTGGCAAGGTTAAACCTAGCAATAAACCAGTGAGCACAGCACTGCCATCCCACAGGCTGCCCTCGCTAGATGAAAAAAGCCATTCAGTCAGTACGGCGCCCGCAATACTGGCCATCAAGACGAGCAGTACGCTGAACCCAAAAAACCATATAGAGGCAATGGTAATTGGGATGAGAGCATAAAAAACATCAAGCATGGCTTGGGGAGTAGTCAAGCCCTGTTGCAGGAAAGGGGCTGCTTGAACAACTAGTTTTGGATCTTTTGACATGTTTATAATTTTTTTGTGCGAGTTAAAAATGCTAAGATAGCAATTCTATTGATAACTATTGACATCAGACTAAATGGAGTCTAATCTTAATAATTACGAATAAGGGAGCAATCAACCCTTTATCCCCTCGCCTAATGGAAGCTTAGGGTTACTTTTTTAAAGTGAATACTATTTGCTTAGAGTTTATCTGACCGTTTTTTTTGCCAGCTCTAACCAATTTTCACTAGATTACATTCAATGCTTGAACCCATTTTTTTTATGTGGAGGGCTAACCACCTCAAGCAAACTTGTTAATAATACTTTCAAAATTAAAAAATGTCAATTTTTGGGAGTTTCTGTCCAGCTAATATTAATAGTTATCAATATTTTTGTGTACTATATTATCCAAGTTGCTACAGTTTTGGCAACCACGCAAGTCTATCTATAGCTAACAACTTAGGTTATTATAACTCAGAAAATAGGACTTCCAAGATAAATCTTGGACTCCGGACCAAAAGGAGTCAATGCCATTAAGTTAAGCTAATGTAGGGTGGATTAAGCGGTAGCGTATCCACAAAAATTATCAAAATAATCAGGTGGAGTCGCCCTCTATTTATCCACACTACATGTATGGTTTTAGGCGGTACGATATGGCATTGACCAAAAGGAGTAGAACTAGGACAAATCTATGAGCAAACCCTCTAATAATTTACAAATGGTTGAAAACAGTGAGGCCACTAAGGTGCCTGTGCGAATCGACGAACATATCGTAGAAATCGTTAGCGATTCAGGAGAAGGCGCACAAAAAGCAGGGCAAACTTTTGGTACAGTCAGTGCCAAAATGGGCAATGGTGTTTGGACTGTGGAAATTATTCCCGCCGAAATCAAACCGCCTGCCCGCTCTCCAGCAGGTGCCAGTGGTATTCGCATTCGTTTAGGTAGTCATAATATGACTAACATGGGAGATGCCGCTGATCTGGTTGTGGCTCTAAATGAACAAGTGCTTTATTCCCGTATCGCTACCCATGCCTATAAACCGGGTACCGTTATATTGCTGGAAAATAAATGGATTACCGATCCTGATCCCAAGATCAGAGAACAGTACCAATCGGCGGTGGCAGAATTCCGCGAAAATGGTCTGATTGTTCATGAATTAGCGATGGAAGATGAATGCCTAAAGCTGACACCACGCCCACGTTTGGGTAAAAATATGTTTGTATTGGGTATGCTCTCTTATATTTATAGCCGGGATGCGGAAAAAGCTAATCATGAAATTGATCTCACCTTTGCACGAAAAGGCGAAAAAGTAGTCCATCTCAACCAGCAATTATGGAAAGCGGGTTATGAATTTGCCAAGGAAAATCTGGATTATTGGTATGAAATTCCCCCTTGGGAGCGCGAAACAACCAAGCCATTGATAGTCACGAGTGGAAATCAAGCATTGGGATTGGGTGTTATGGCCTCGGGGATGGATTTGGTGTCTATGTATCCCATCACGCCAGCCACGTCGGCTTCACACTATTTGGCCGAAGTTTTTCACAATATCGGGGGATTTGTACATCAGGCAGAAGACGAAATCGCCGCGATTGGATTTGCAATCGGCTCCTCTTTTGCCGGAAAAACCGCTTGTACCATTACTTCTGGCCCGGGTTTGGCATTAAAGACAGAATTTGTGGCACTCGCTGTGATGGCAGAAATTCCATTAGTTATCGCTGTCGTTCAACGGGGCGGACCTTCTACGGGTTTGCCGACTAAAGTTGAACAAGGTGATTTGTTAGCCTCTTTGTACGGAGAACCGGGTGATGCCCCGAAAGTGGTCATTGCCGCTGCCACTATTGAAGAATGCGTACATTTTGTCATCATGGCGCGAAAACTCGCCGAGACTTTTCGTACCCCAGTTATCTTGCTCACCGATGCCAATCTGGCGACGGGCGTACAGCCTTATCCTCGTCCTGAGGCAAAAGCTGAGTGGTTTGCATCACCTATTGATCAGTCGCCTTGGGACAAGGGAGTCGATCCTTTTCAGTGGAATGAAGAAACGGGCTTATCTCCCCGTCCCATTGTCGGACAACCGGGTGGAGAATATGTTTTGACCGGGCTCGCACATACCACTGAAAGTAAAGTGGCTTATGATCGTGAATCCAATCAACGTGGCTGCAATATGCGTAGTCGCAAATTAGCCGCACTGTGGAGTACTTTGAAACCACCCGAAATACATGGCTCACCAGAAGGCGAATTGCTGCTTGTGGGCTGGGGCTCGACTTTGGGTGCGATTGAAGAAGCGGTCGATAAAGCGCGGGCAGAAGGGTATAAAGTCTCATCGCTACATTTGCGCTTTTTATCGCCGCTTGAACCGGGTTTGGAAGAGATATTTTCACGGTTTAAGAATATTTTTACCATCGAAATTAATTATAGTGATGAGGCAGATGCGCCGCTGATCACCCCAGGAAACAGGCGTTATTCACAACTTTCCATACTTTTAAGAGCGCAAACTTTAGTCGATGTAGATTGTTGGACCAATGTGCATGGACAGCCGATGCAGCCAGGACTCATTTATGATGAAATTACCCGCCGTTTGAATGCGATGAAAGGAGAAAGCTGATGTTTGGTTTAAAAGCAGATTGGTCACTTGATATCAAGCAACGTTATTTTAGCTTGGGAGATTATACGGCTGGTGAAGCCCGTTGGTGTCCGGGCTGTGGCGATCATGGCGTACTCACGGTGGTACAACGGATTTGTCGTGATGAACAATTGTTGCCAGAAAAGACGGTCGCTGTTTCTGGCATTGGTTGCTCCAGTCGTCTTCCGCATTATATGGGCACTTATGGTTTTCATGGTTTACATGGACGCGCATTGCCTGTCGCGTGTGGTATCAAATCTCGGCGCCCCGATCTGGATGTTTGGGTAGCCACCGGAGATGGTGATTGCTATTCCATCGGTACTGGACACTGGATACATGCGGTACGCTATAATATGGACATGACCGTTTTAGTTTTCGATAACAGTGTTTATGGTTTGACTAAAAAGCAAACGTCGCCCACGACACCGATAGGATTTCAGAGTAATACGCACCCACAAGGGGCACCTTTAGAGCCCCTTAATCCGCTGACTGTGACTTTGGGGATTAGTAACGTTTCCTTTGTCGCTCAGACGATTGATTGGAATCCGGTCCACCTTTACGAAACGATCAAGGCAGCACATAATCACAAGGGCTTTAGCCTTGTCAATATTCTCCAGCGTTGTCCTGTTTATTCCGATAATGTTTTCAAACACCTGCAAGAAGACCCTTCACAATTATTGTTGCTGACTCATGAGAAAGGCATTCACTTGGAAAAGAGTCTCTTGCGCCTGTTTCCAAACCAGCAAGAACATGATCCGTTAAATATGTCGGAAGCTTATGATATCGCGGACCAAAATGTACCTGTTGGACTGCTCTATCACAATCCTGATGTGCCCTGCTATGAAGATATTTCTAGTCAAGGCAAGGATATGGGGATAGATGATAAATTAGTTGCGTTGAATGCAGCTTATGATCAGTTCGCTATCTAAATGTGTTTTGTGCAAGGTACGCCTTGCACTACAACTACGGATATAAAAATGGAGCAAAATCAAATCGTTTCTACATCAAATGAAGAGCCGGCTAACAAAAAACTGACCGCATCCGACTATTCCGATTACAATTTCAACTTAGGATTTTCCCCCTCGCAGCAAACGATAATCCCAGTGGAAGAAGCCAGTGTGGAGAGTCAAATCGTCATGCCGGCTTCGGTACCCGAATTATCAAGCAACGACGATATTCTGTACACATTGCGCCATTTTCATTTAGGCGATCCCGCTACAGTCGAAAAAACTGAAAGTATCGGGGATGAATATGTGCCCGCATTGCTCCACGCCTATCGTGATACTTCAAAGGTGCGCTATGATTATCCGCTTTTTCTCTCTCCCGCTGAAAACACTGAGGCTGAAGTAGAAGAATTGGTTAAGCCTATATCCCAAGTTTTACGAGAAAGTGTCGAATCGTTTGCCGTCGGACCAGATGCTGCCCGTATTTTAAAGGATAATTTACCGCGCATCGAAATGGATTTGCGTCAAAAACTAAAGGAAACAGAGGGACCCGTTTCTGCTCGCCCTCTATTGTCTGAAGCGGGACAAAAATTGCAAAATGAGTTGGGATTGGATGAAGAAAATAGTGCCCGTCTCCAAACAGACTTTGATAAATTGCTTGAACTCATTCCCACAGAGACTCAATTATTGGGATATGGACACTATGCCGCGCTTCATTTATTAAAACATGCGATACGCTGCCGTCTTATTCCAAGGCGTCGCCGTTTTCATGAAAAAATCGAGCAGTGCATTTATGGATTAAAAACCATTCTCGATATAGACTGGCATAAATCTGATGAATCTATAGAGCCCAGAATGGCACGTAACAGTGTGGGTACTGCCGGAACACGCTTTGAGCCCATCGCCTTATCGGATATGATGGATCATTCACAGGGCGCAGTGGCTATGTCTAGTGAGCGACGCGAGCGGATTTTGAATGCTTTACAGGTATTGGAAGAATACCTACAAGAGGATGCGCCCATTTTGATCCGGCTCGTTCATACCGATGGACTGAGCGGTACATGGTTGAAAAAATCTCCCGCTTTTGAAGCAATTAGCGATCCTGATCCCTGTGCCAAAGCGACAAAGTTTTTTGATCAACAAAGTGCTAAGTTGGCCAAAGTTTTTGGAGCAGCGCGAATCGCGCAACTTGAAATGGATGACATTTATGATCCTGCCATTCACGACCCTTGGTTTACCAATTTCACTTGGGAAGCCTTTTCCAAAGAAGAAATATTGCTCTTGCCAGCGGTCATTGTACGGGAAACGGCCGATAAGATTGCCAGTACCGGCATGGGTTCTCTATCCCGTCTATTAAGTTCTGGGCGCCCCATACACATTTTAATTAGAGTACTGGCACATAGCAATCCATACGCACAAGCCGACGAAGATCCCTTCCTCAATTACCGACTTGAATTGGGTGCATTCGGTATCAGTCACCGTCAAGCCGTTGTCTCACAATCCTCCGCAGCGAGACACGGACATCTATTGACACAATTTTTATCTGCACTGGATACCACCCGCACCAGTTTACATATCATCAATACGGGCGTTCAACACTCAGCAAAAGGAATAAATGCTTGGCTCCTCGCCGGAGCCGCCCTTGAGAGCAGAACGCATCCCTTTTTTCAGATTAACCCAGAAAAGGGCGATTCATCAGCGGATCGCATGGAATTCACGGGCAATCCACAAGCAGAACTGGATTGGTCACGCCATTCTTTTCAATATCAAAACGAAAAGGGCGAAAATATCAGCACCGAATTAGCCTTTACATTTGCTGATTATGCGCTCCTAGTGCCACGCATACGCCATCATTTTCACCTCGTGCCTGCCGGCTTTGAGAGTGAAAATTTAATACCCGTTGATGAATATTTATCTAGCAATCACCAAGAAAACATTAAACGGATTCCGTTTATTTGGGTGGTTAACGATAAAGCAGAACTACACAAAGTAGTCGTCTCACGCGCACTTATTTTTGCCTGTCATGATCGTTTGAATTATTGGCATACGCTGCAAGAACTGGCAGGTATTAATAATAAATACGTTGAAATGGGAGTACAAGAGGCGCGTGAAGAAATTCAGGCAAAAGAAGGGGCAGAGCGTGATCGTTTGCAAGCGGAACATACAACGGCAATTGAAACCGTGCGTAATGAAACGGCAGGCGAAGTCATGGGACGCTTGACTGATATTTTGCTTGGTATGGATTTGACCACCGCATCTCCAACGAACACCAGGACTGCTGCCCCCCCTCCTGCGCCTCAAGCTGACACTGAAGTGGCGGAGGTTAGTGAGACTGTTGTAGAAAAAGAAGAAGAAGAGGAAGTTGTCTTTGATGATCCTTGGATAGACACTGTACTGTGTACAACTTGTAATGATTGTCTGAATATAAATACGATGATGTTTGTTTATAATGAAAATAAACAGGCAATTCTTGGCGATCTGAATAGTGGTACATTTGCACAAATGGTTGAAGCGGCAGAAATTTGCCCAGCCCGTTGTATTTACCCGGGCAAGCCACAGAATCCCAATGAACCTGGATTGGATGAATTGATTAAGCGGGCGGAGCCGTTTAATAAAGTGTAGGGTGGGGTGCGCGCCAATGCCATTTTGGGTTTAGCTTCGCTTACTTCGTTGCGGGAAATCCGCGGAGCGAAATTCCCGAAACAACTAAGTTTTTCGGGAAATCCATTGAAGTTTTGTTTCGGGAATGGAGCTACGCGGATTTCCCGAAACTTTTTGCAACTTGAAGTTTTGTTTCGGGAATGGAGCTACGCGGATTTCCCGAAACTTTTTGCAACTTGAAGTTTTGTTTCGGGAATGGAGCTACGCGGATTTCCCGAAACTTTTTGCAACTTGAAGTTTTGTTTCGGGAATGGAGCTACGCGGATTTCCCGAAACTTTTTGCAACTTGAAGTTTTGTTTCGGGAATGGAGCTACGCGGATTTCCCGAAACTTTTTGCAACTTGAAGTTTTGTTTCGGGAATGGAGCTACGCGGATTTCCCGAAACTTTTTGCAACTTGAAGTTTTGTTTCGGGAATGGAGCTACGCGGATTTCCCGAAACTTTTTGCAACTTGAAGTTTTGTTTCGGGAATGGATTTCCCGAAACTTTTTGCAAGTTCTCTACGAGACAACGTTTTATGTTTAAAATCTCATAAAATTCATGGAACAGTACTTAGTATGATGATAAGTGCAAGTGTAGAAGCGGTTTTTGAACAGGGGGTTTTTCGTCCCCTCACACCGATTCCTGAAGGGAAACCGCTAAAAATTAATATAGAAACAAAAAGTGATTGCAATGACGTTCTTAAATTAGCCAGGAGTGTCTATGAGGGGTTATCTGAACCAGAGATTGATGATATTGAACAGATTGCACTTGACAGAACTCACTTTTTAAATGTTTACGGGGATTGAAAGCAAGGGTAGGGTGCGTCCTACGCACATTGATTAAGAATAAAAATTGAAAGCAAGGGTAGGGTGCGTCCTACGCACATTGATTAAGAATAAAAATTGAAAGCAAGGGTAGGGTGCGTCCTACGCACATTGATTAATTATACGTGACAAGACGGTGCGTAGGACGCACCCTACATAAGTACTGAACCACAACTTTTCCAGCATTTTGGAGTCCAAAGCTTTAGCTTTGGACTGTTGTTTTTTCTCACTTCCAAAGCTAAAGCTTTGGACTCCAAAATATCCGATAATTTATGGTTCAGTACATAATTGCTAAAATCCAATAAATCCGTTTCATTCCGCTGCTCCTCTTCACATAATGTAGCCACCAAATAGGAGTGCTCAGTATATTGTAGGCGAAAGTTCATGATTCGATACTTAATAAATAGAGATATTAAAAACCCAAAGCTAATTTATCTGAAAGTTTTTTTATTTTTAATAATTCTGATTATCTCAGCTATTGAAATAGTTCTGGAGACAAAAAGCTGGAAAATAGCAATTTTACTGTTGCTGGTTATTTGGTCATCAGCCAGAATATATTACTTTATGTTTTATGTCATTGAAAAATACCTTGATTCAAATTACAAATTTTCTGGCATTATGTCTTTTGTGCGCTATAGCAAGGGTAAATTAATTATACGTGACAAGACGGTGCGTAGGACGCACCCTACATAATTGCGTTTTCCTGTTCAATGCCAAATCGTATATAATTAAATGCGGTATTAGATAATGGGGATTATGATGCTCAGGTTAACCCATGACATGCCAACCGAATTTTTTTGGGAGCGTTTTCTTATTGTAAACATGGCAACGGATTTGTAAAAATTTTAGTCTCATTTGCTTATGTAAGCGTAAATATCTGTGTACTACTTTGAAATCACTCGCTTTAACGGGCGGCATATCTTCTTCAAGGAATAAAATGGCGGTGATTTTTCTACGCCTCTCTTCTTTTTGATTGGCATATAAATAATGACAAAAAGGCGTAAATATTGAATTATGCCAACGATAAGCACCGTATAAACCCGCTATTGTATCGCGCACTTTTTGTGCGAATTCATCGGCAAGTTCGGCATGTTGAATACGTTTTTTATTTTCAATGCGATGCTTTCTGAAATCTTTAACTTCAATTAAGAATAAATCGGTTTCAGATAATGCCAAAATATCTACGGCTGCCGTTCCCCGACATTTTTGTACTTTTTGACGATAAAAACGGCGCGAGTCATATTTATTGACTAGCCACCCTTCAGGAAAGCTGAAAGTCAATTTCTTTTCGGTAATCGTTGGCATTTTAATAGTCCCGTAATAAGACTTCTTGTTCCCTATCATATTGATTCAAGGCAGCCTCAAGGGCAACTACTGTCAATAAGTCATCTAAATTTTCCCCTTGCACCACTCGGATATTCGATTCCTCTTGCAATAATTCAAAAAAAGATGCCTTGGTTTCACCCGCTTCAATACGCAAACTGAGTTCTTTCATTAAAAATAAGTCGTGAACGCTCAAAACGATTTGCACGCCAGCGTTGGCAAGCTGGACTAGGCTGTCAACTAATTTGACCTGTAATTTGGCATTTAAATTGGCTTCAGGCTCATCCCAAAATAGGGTGCTACCTTTGGTTAATGAGCCATTTAAAATCAGATAGTTAAGCATCGCTATTTTGCGTATGCCCTCCGCAGGAATTTCTCTTTTTTCTTGTTCAGATAATTGCAGATAAAATCTGTTATCTTCCAATATGAGTTTGCCCGGAATATGCGATTCCAACGGTGCGATCCAATCTGCAATTTCTTCACGGCGTTTACCACGCAATAAAAAACGATTCAACGCTTTGCATAAATCATAATAAGTCTCATCAAAGGCAACTTCTCTATCTTCATAACTGGTGATAAAACCCGGATAGATGGATAAAACTTCTTTCGCCGGAAAAAACAAGGGTAAGCTGATATTCTTTACGGGGTTATTTTTGATAAACGCGCCAAACGAGGGGGATTGTTGAATATTTATCTTGTTCTCATTTGATAAGATTGATAATGCGATTGTTAAATCCGGGGCAGGTTGCCCAAAAAAACTCGAACTCATCAATAGCTCAGCATCCCCTGAACGACATAAACGATTTAATTTGTCGGGTTGAAATACATTTTTTAATTTTCGGCTTAAGTCAAGTGCTTCTATTGAGAGGGGGGTGTCATGTAGAGAGTCTTGCAGGGTGTGGTGCAAAACATATTCAAGTGCATAAGCCAATTTCAACAAAAGACTTTTACCGGTACCATTGTCTCCAATAACCACGTTAAGCCCCGGTGAAAATTCAAAGCTTGCCTCAGAAAATAGGGTGAAATTTTTGGCGTGTAGTGTGTGTAACATTTTAAGTTGCTCGTTGGTCTTGTCTGAATCAGAAACGAAGTAACGGATTCAGACAAAAGCTTGGAATGGGATGAATACTTTTTGTTAGGCTCTTATTTTGGTTTTACCCCAGTCACCTGAAATGTCATTGGATCAGATAATGGCTCGTATTGCATATCGGCTTCAAAATGTAAGTCGTCATCAAATGGGACTTTTACTTTGATACAGGGTATGTGAAGATTGCCGTTTTCGTAGGTTGCCCAGCAATCATCTGAGGGTTGATTGTCCATTTGGTAGAGTTGTTGGATTTCGGATTCGGATAGGGCGCGGTTGTAGATGCGAACATCATCAACATTGCCATAAAAATGAAACTCATCACTTCTTGCATTTTTTCCAATAATTAAAGGTACTGAATTCAGAGCCGGTATTATACTTGTAGGCGTTGTTGATTTTAAATCTCCGTTTATATAAAGATTTAAGTTGGTACCGTTATACGTTCCTACGACATAGTGCCAATTTTTTATTGGTAATATACTTGCTGGATGAGAAATAGAAGCGTGATGATTTGTTCCATCACTTTCTTCAATGAAAGTCCTAAAGGCATCCTTATCTGAAAAATAAAGACTGTAATTTATATCTTCATTAGATCCGTCTCCACCGATACCACCTTTATTAACAACCACTCTTACTGTTCCATCATATGATGGTTGATAAATCCATGCCGAAATAGTAAAAGTACTGACTCTTAATGAAGGCGAATCCGAAATTTGAATGAAGTCATTTATACCATCAAAGTGATAAGCCGAATCTATATTTTCAAACCGATCATTTACTAAGATTGCACCATAAACTGTCCCATGATGCCCATTCCCAGATTCATCATTAGCATTCCCATTAAACGGATAATAGGCAACCAACCCATCACTCAAATCAGCCATCGCCCCCGAAAACCAAGATAATCCGATTGCAATTAAAAGTACGCTGCGTAACCAGCACCTAAGTTTTACCATCGTATTTCTCCTTTAATTAAATAAAAAAAGACTAATATCATGTCTCACGTCGTTGCAGTTTGAATATTTTGCTTTGTTCCCGACTATCTATAGGCCACATTTTATAAATCAATACCCAATTCTGATTTGTTTTACCGAGCCCGCAGATCGACCGACTGATTAAGCCTGTTGGGATAAACTACAAGAATTACTTATGGATAAGTAAAAAGCTTATTGACTAAACATTAAAATTTCAATATCGGTACTAATGGTATCGCCACTAAAGGGATGCAGGAGCCTACCACCAATTGAGCCAATCGGCTCAGCACCGCTAAAGACGTATTCAAAAATCTTGGTATCAATATCATCACAGGGTAATACCATCAAACGGATAAATTCGAGAGAACATAAAACTTATATCCAATTTTGAGGGATTTGTGCCAGTATAGACTCCGCAATAGGAAAAAAAAATACTCTGATTGTGGTGAAAAAAGCTGGGAGCGTTCCGTCTTGATTTACCCCAAGAGAGTACTCCGCCATTTTTTCTAATACCGACTTGATTTCTTTATCTGATGGATTTTCGCCTAAATTTGCCAATTCCAGTTCAAAATCTTCTTCGAGTTTTTCCAAAACGGTTTTTCGGGCTAAACATAGACGCTCACAATTTAGATTGAATGTGTCTATTGTGGCTGCCACTTTTTTAGGATCAATACCCGCTTGAATGCAAGCTTTTTCATTGACTTTAAGAGCACCCACTTTAACCTTATTAACAATTCCTTGCGGTGGCTTTCGTGTTATTGAAAACAAAGCCGGTGAAATAGGTAACTCACTGGGCTTAATAATCTCATCATCCATCACCTCATCATCTTTGGCTTCTCCACAACTGCGGTTTTTCTTGATTGGGGGTAAATAACGTGTCTGATCCGGATGACGTGTTTTGCTACCAAAAAGATTCGTCTGAGTACCTCCTTTGCACGCGGCAAATAGGTTAGTGTTCTCAAACATCCAATCCGTTTCAGGGGAAATATCCGACTTAGGATGAAAATGTTCTATTTGGTGATCATTTTCGGTGAGATTAATCTCACAATAAGCGCACAATCCATGCTGGATGTCAGTCAAGGCTTGAATAAGTTGGCGGTAGGCTTCATTTTCTTCATTTTTAAAAGCATTCCAATCTGCCTTATCTCGTTTTTCAGGCGGTTTTGCTTTTAAAAACCGTTGCAAGCCCGCAGATACAGTATCAATTGGCTTTACTTTTTTCATGTTCTTGGAATCCCGTCAAGTACCCGCTGCCGACGAATTTCCATATCGGCTTTAATTAATATTGGATCATGAGGCGATTCTTGATTAAGTTCTTGACGCAACTTTAATGCTGCTTGACTTTCTCCTTGATGGTTTTCAATCAAATCATAATATTTTCCGAGTAATTCTGTAAATTTATTTGCTGGTGGGCGCTCATTGACTCCCATGATTTCAACTAGCAGCCGTCCACTTTCCGCTCCGTAAGAAGAAGTCGCCTGCTCAGCAATGATGTTATCATTTTGCCGGGTTAATAATATAATATGTTCCGGCTTGATAGTGGTTAATACTTGTGTACTATGGGTGGTAACGATAAATTGAGCTTTGGGAAATGTCGCCATGAGATCAACTAAT
Source organism: Candidatus Thiomargarita nelsonii (assembly GCA_000785145.2). GTDB lineage: Bacteria > Pseudomonadota > Gammaproteobacteria > Beggiatoales > Beggiatoaceae > Thiomargarita > Thiomargarita nelsonii_B. The sequence goes on along the minus strand of JSZA02000082.1, from coordinate 10,427 downwards.
ACATGTTGCTGCCAGATCGGATGCAAATGTAGATCAACTTCATCAATGAGTACGATGGCTTCTGATTGTTCTATGGTTTGATGAGGGTTTGCTTGTGCCATGCGCCGGGCTAAGTCCATAACTAGGGCGAGAGTAGTACGGTAGCCATCACTGAGTTGACTGAGTGATAAAATCTCTTGATGCCCATTGAGGTATTGAAATGTGACTACTAGGCGTAACGGATTTATGAGTGTGCGTGGATTTGAACAGCCGGGCATCATTTGACAAATTGCTTGACGAACGGTTTCTAAGATTGAGAGACGATATTCAAAATCCTGCCGTTGGCTTTGTTCTCTTCGTTCTATGTCTTCTTGATAAGCATACCATTCTATCATCGTTTGAAAACGTTGGGTTGCGACTAAGGCATTTTCTAGTGCTTTGAAACGATTAAAGTTTTTTTTTAAATCACGCGGTATAGAGGAAGATAAGGCGGCACGATCAGTACCATAGTAGGCGATGACGGGTAAGTTGGTTGGTTTTCCATCTTGAACGTCGTTGATGATGTTTTCTAAATAGTGATGAAGTTGGCCTAATTTTTTATCGGGTGGGATGGCTTGCTGAGTGCGTTTATTCTGATCGCGTTTTTTTGTCTGATCCCAAATGACGTTGTCTGTACTTTCTAGTGTGACACGAGTATAAGGTGCTGGTGGTTGTTGTCGAATGTCACTTTGACGAAATTTTTTGCCACTGACGCTAGGCAAACGTGTCAATATGGCGCCCATTCCAATTGCTATGGCATCCAAAATGGTTGTTTTTCCGGCGGCGTTGTTGCCGACTAAAACGGTTAGTTGTGGTTCGAGTGGTAATTCTAATGTTTTAATGAGTCGAAAATTTTCAATCGTGATGCGACTGATTTTCATAGTAGTTAAAGTCCAAAATTAATTTAATTGTCTGAATCAGAATTGACAGAATTTAAGAATTAACAGAATTAATTTTTTTATTTTCTTGGTTTTATTCTGAAAATTCTAAAATCCTGCAAATTCTGATTCAGACAAAAGCTTGGGATAGGATGAGTACTTTTTGTTAGGCTCTTATTTCGGTTTTACCCCAGTCACCTGAAATGTCATTGGATCAGATAATGGCTCGTATTGCATATCTGCTTCATAGTGCAATTCGTCATCAAATGGACCTTTGACTTTGATGCAGGGTATGTGGAGACTGCCCTTTTCGTAAGTTGCCCAGCAATTGTCAGGTGGATTGTTCATTTGGTAGAGTTGTTGGATTTCGGATTTGGAGATGGCGCGGTTGTAGATGCGAACGTCATCAATAGTACCATGGAAAAATTGCCTAAGGAATGAGCCATCTGCTGACTTTAAATAACAGCCGATTGAGACTGGAACAGATGTTTGCATCAAACCTATTTGTCCTATATCTTTAGTTTGATTTAATTCCCCATCTATATACACATTTGACATTCCTGAATGTTCATTATACGTACCAACCACTAAGTGCCATTTTCCATCATTGACACGATCTCCAATTGTATGAAACTGTGCGTCTCTTTTATTATATAACCCTAGAGTTACTCCAGGCGGATGACCGCTACTATCACCATCAGAATCCCATAATGTATAAGATCGCCCCGAATGAGTATAATGTTTTGCAACAATCATTGCTATTTCCGCATTATAATGCTGACCATCATTCTTTATCCATGCAAACAGTGAAATACTGCTACTAATATTTAAAGTGGTGCTATCGTTAACCAAAATACAATCATCACTACCATCAAAGCTATAGGCATTATCGGTCTTTCCAAATCGATCCGTAGTCAAAGTAGCCCCGTTAACCCTCCCATGATTCCCATTTCCACTTTCATCCAGCACATTCCCATCAAACGGATAATAGGCAACCAACCCATCACTCAAATCAGCCATCGCCCCCGAAAACCAAGATAATCCGATTGCAATTAAAAGTACGCTGCGTAACCAGCACCTAAGTTTTACCATCGTATTTCTCCTTTAATTAAATAAAAAAAGACTAATATCATGTCTCACGTCGTTGCAGTTTGAATATTTTGCTTTGTTCCCGACTATCTATAGGCCACATTTTATAAATCAATACCCAATTCTGATTTATTTTACCGAGCCCGCAGATCGACCGACTGATTAAGCCTGTTGGGATAAACGACAAGAATTACTTATGAATAAGTAAAAATATAACCAGAGATGGGTTTGGGTTTTGACTTATCCTTTTCACTCCAACCAACGAGCGATTTTGATAATTTGAGAGCAATGACTTTTTTGCCATGAGACTATGGTGGATGTCACTTATGTTTTAATGCACATCAATGCCAAATTTAGCGGAAATATTGAGTGAAGATGCCGCTTTAACCAGTCCTTTATCCAAGGCCGTATGATGATGCTCTAGTAACTGAGCCGCTAACTTAAAATCATCTACTGTGGGCATAATGACATGATAAGAATTGACCAGATATTCTTCAAAATCTTTAAGTAACTGTAATGCTTGCGCTTCTGCTAATGTCTCCATACGCACACGACGAGCTAACACACTGGCAAATTCAACCAGTGTCCAATAGCTGGTAGCCAGTTTTCCGGTAGGAACCGACATGATAAACGATTCAACGCTATCACTGCTTGTTTCTGGCAAAAAAATGGGGGTAAGAAAACAAGTGTCAAAATAAAACATTAGTATTCCCCATCTCGCATTTGTCTAATCAATTCTACGCTTGGTGTTTCAGAAAACGGTAGAGTAGCGCGTAAACTGGCTTTTGATGGTACCTGTTTTAATTCCCTCTTAATAGCAGAAATACGCGCAACAGGTATAGCGTAACGTGTAATGACGAATTCCTCTCCCGTTTCCACTTTATTGAGAATATTACTAAAATTAGATTTGGCTTCCTCAACACTGACACTATGCATAATATCCTCCTTTATCAATTATACTGTACTTAAATTTGCCACAAAATGTGGGATGCAGAATGAATAATTTCAACTGGGTTTTCAAAAATCCAATTAGCCTTATGAACTTCCGCCGAAAAAATTAACTAAAAATAAGCTATATTGTCACTAATTGCAAGTGTTTTTTTTCAGCCAGCGTAGGGACGTATCACCTCAAAAACACACAAGGCTCGATTTTATTCCAAGATTTTGCCCTCATTTTGAATATCCAGCCTTCGTTCCCGACTATAATCATAACATAACACACACATTTTATAAATCAATACCCAATTCTTAATTTTTTTACCGAGCCCGCAGATCGACCGACTGATTAAGCCTGTTGGGATAAACGACAAGAATTACTTATGAATAAGTAAAAATATAACCAGAGATGGGTTTGGGTTTTGACTTATCCTTTTTTATTTATAATTAGGTGTCGTTATTGCGGTTTTGATCCGTTGTAATGTTTTGAAAAGTACGGTGCATAACCAGCACCCTTCCTACGCGAGCGAGCGAGTTAGATAATGGGCGAAAAACCTTTTTCGCCCGATTTGCTTATTGACTAAACATTAAAATTTCAATATCGGTACTAATGGCATCGCCACTAAAGGGATGCAGGAGCCTACCACCAATTTCATACGATCCAATCGGCTCAGCACCGCTAAAGGTGTATTCAAAAAAGATAAGTGAGTTATCATTTGCCTATGCCATTATTCCCATTTCCACTAGCATCCTGAGCATTTCCACTAAAAGGATAATAGGCAACCAAGCCATCACTCAAATCAGCCATTGCCCCCGAAAACCAAGATAATCCGATTGCAATTAAATGTAGGGTGCGTAAATAGCACCTAAGTTTTGTCATCGTATTTACTCCTCTAAGTAAAAAAAAATAATCGACTTGCCCCAATTATGAGTTAATTCATTACTGAGGCGTTTTACTAATGAGAGTTTGAGAAAAAAGCTATGAAAAAACCATCTCCGATACCTGAAAACGTTCACTTAATGCACGAATTTGTTGGGAGTTTAATTCTTGTTCCCCCTTTAAAATGCCCAACATCTTATCTTGATCTCCTATTTCAGGAAATGAACGATCTCGTAAACCATGTTCTTGCATGATCGATTGCAAAACCTCTTGAGCCGAAACCTCCGTCATTGGATAATGTTCATTTTCGTAAGATTCGACTAAGAGACTAAGTGTATCCGTGAGACGGCTGTGACTTTCATCATCCCCGACAATATCAATTAATTCATCTAGCAAAGTCACGGTTCGTTGGTAGTCTGCTTTCGTTTGTGGAATTGAAAGCACTTGTGCCACGAGTGGCCAAGAATTTATTGTATTTTCAAGTAATTGGTTCATTTTAACACCCTACTTTCCATTTATCTTGATCATATTCACTATGTGTCAGTACCTGCCTTATATAAATTTTATGCCGGTTATAATGAATGACAGCAATCAGTCTAACCTTATTGCCCCCAATATTAAATACCGTACATTTTCCGATCTTGTTAGGCACTCGGAAACATTAAACGCAATTCATTAAAACTGTCATAATTTGTTCGTTTGACTTTTCGATACCATGTATCTAATGCTGTTTTTGTATCAGGATACTTTTTGGCAAATTCTATAAGGCGGGCGCGTGTTATTACATGCATTATTCTATAACCATGATGGGGTTAAAAATCATAAAAATTGTTAGGGGAAGAGTTTGGCTACCCTCAAAGCCCCTCAGTTATTACCGAGAGGCTTATCTGAAAACGCTCAGATAATCGCTCGTATTGCATATCCGCCTCATAATGCAATTCGTCATCAAATGGACCTTTTACTTTAATACAGGGTATGTGGAGACTCAATGCCATTAAGTTAAGCTAAAAAACCATACATGTAGGGTGGCTATTGCTCCGCGTATCCACCTGATTAATATATAAATATAGGTGGATACGCTACCGCTTAATCCACCCTACATGAGCTTAACTTAATGGCATTGATGTGGAGACTGCCCTTTTCGTAAGTTGCCCAGCAATTGTCAGAGGGTTGATTGTCCATTTGGTAGAGTTGTTGGACTTCTGATTCGGAGAGGACTCGGTTATAGATGCGAACATCATCTATCTTGCCGATAAACCATTGAGGATATCCGGCATTATGCCTCCCAAAACGAAAATTACTTCCATCAAGAGAAAACGGTGAGTAAGATTGTTCGGCTATTAAATTTCCGTTAACATATACTTGAATATTGTCTGAGTAATTTACAACTCAATGCCATTAAGTTAAGAGATATTGTAGGGTGGGTAGGGGCAATCCCTTGTGGTTGCCCGCGCAACATCGTTATGGGACGCCCAACCCACCATTGTTATAAATTTCAAAGGTTTGGTGGGTTTCGCTCTGCTCTACCCACCCTACAAAAAACCTTAACTTAATGGCATTGAATTTACAACTACATGATACCATTCACCTATAGAAACTTGATGGTTAGTATCTATATAATCATTGTGATACTGAACATCTAAGTCTCCATCTCCATGCCAATAACCTATTATTAATGAATGCCCCCAATGTCCACTCACATCACTATCAACTATAGAACGCTCCCCGGTTACATTATCTGCTTGAAACCATACTGAAAAACTTAGTGGTACAATATTGCTGTCCACCGGTGTTTGGATATAGTCGTTGCCATCAAAGTTGTATGCGCTATTAGGACTTCCAAATCGGTCTATTGTCAAAGAAACTCCGTTCACTGTCCCATGATTCTCATTCCCAGATTCATCATTAGCATTTCCACTAAATGGATAATAGGCAACTAGCCCATCACTCAAATCAGCCATTGCCCCCGAAAACCAAGATAATCCGATTGCAATTAAATGTAGGGTGCGTAAATAGCACCTAAGTTTTATCATCATATTTACTCCTCTAAATAAAAAAAATTAATCGACTTGCCCTAATTATTAATCAGGTTTTGTCATCGTTGATTATATAACATCCATTTGTTACTTTGGTTGAGCAATAATAATTGAAATATCATCTATAAAACGACCAGAAGGAAGCCTAACCAACTCAAATAGGCGCAAAATACTCTCTTTAGGCTGATAAGATTCAATAATCTGACTAAAATCAGCATATTTAAATAAACCATCAGAACCCAAGATGAGTGTGCCATCAAAAGTAATTGGACCATAAGCTATCGGAATAGCTGCCCCAGAACCGAGTAGAGGTTTGCGGTATTGATGTTCAGTCAAATTTAGCCAAGATTTATTTGAGAGCAGATAAGCCTCAGAATCGCCGACACAAGCAACAACAATGCTATTATTCTTGGTATTGATAACAGCTATTACCCCAGTCGTTTCTCCCGCTCTGGGATGCAGCCAAGCATCTACCTGAGCCAACACTCGACAGCAATAGGTTTCATCCATCAAATTAGCCTCGGTTAAGATATTCTGCTGTACTAATTTTATCAAATCATCAGCGGCTTCCGAGGCAAAACGAGTGCCACCAGCACCATCCGCAACGACTGCGATTAAAATATCGGATTGTTGATAGAAGACGGCTGCGCGATCATCAGAGCCTATAGTCTGAGCGAAATAATCAATAAGCATTTGAATGACTTCCCGATTTTATTTGGTTTAATATTTCCATAAACCTATCCATTTTTCTTTGATGACTGACATCAATATTCTCTGTCTCCTTTCGTAAATCAAGTGAACACGTCATCGTTAGTGACTGAGACTCTTTTGAATGGTTAAATTAATTGCTTATTGACTAAACGTTAAAACTTCAATATCAGTACTAATGGCATCGCCACTAAAGGGATGCAGGAGCCTGCCACCAATTTGATATGATCCCAGCGGCTCTGCACCGCTAAAGACGTATTCAAAAATCTTCGTATCAATATCATCTCCGGGCAATAAAGTCAGTACTGTATAGGGATCAATCAGAGGTATTACAGTGTCATTAGGTAATTTAAGCCAGAGTTTTTGTTCAACTTTGGTTTGCTCGCATGATGAGTCAGAGCCACCGGGGCCTTTGATTTGAGCGTTAATGACCACTCTATCACCGGTGACGCGGTTGTTGCTGTTGAGTTTAATGTCAATGGATGGTTGGCAACCTTTGTAATGATAAAGTTGCTGGATTTCGGATTTGGAAAGGGCGCGGTTGTAAATACGAACTTCATCAACACTGCCATAAAAATGAAACTCATCACTTCTTGCATTTTTTCCAATAATTAAAGGTACTGAATTCAGAGCCGGTATTATACTTGTAGGCGTTGTTGATTTTAAATCTCCGTTTATATAAAGATTTAAGTTGGTACCGTTATACGTTCCTACGACATAGTGCCAATTTTTTATTGGTAATGTACTTGCTGGATGAGAAATAGCGTGATGATTTGTTCCATCACTTTCTTCAATGAAAGCCCAAAATACATCCTTATCTGAAAAATAAAGACTGTAATTTATATCTTCATTATATCCATCTCCATCTTACTGTTCCATCATATGATGGTTGATAAATCCATGCCGAAATAGTAAAAGTAGTGACTCTTAATGAAGGCGAATCCGAAATTTGAATGAAGTCATTTATACCATCAAAGTGATAAGCCGAATCTATATTTTCAAACCGATCATTTACTAAGATTGCACCATAAACTGTCCCATGATGCCCATTCCCAGATTCATCCTGAGCATTCCCATTAAACGGATAATAGGCAACCAAGCCATCACTCAAATCAGCCATTGCCCCCGAAAACCAAGATAATCCGATTGCAATTAAAAGTAGGGTGCGTAAATAGCACCTAAGTTTTACCATCGTATTTACTCCTCTAATTAAAAAAATAAATAACGGATTAGGATATTGAAGAGATGAGACTGAATTAAGCCAATTCTTAAATAGCTATTATAATCTCTGATGCTCCGTAGGCTATGATGACTCAACGGAGCATCATACAAGTCAAACCAAATCACTGTTTTGTTTTATTCCTTCTTATATAACATCCTTGTAAGTTTATTTCTAACGCTCCGTTAAAATTTGAGTTGTTTTGTGCGGCTAAAGCTTAGAAAAAAGAGGCAATCGAGTGCGCCGTGAGGGATTAGGTGCGCTCGATTGCCTCTTTTTTCTTAGCTTTAGACGTGCGAAACAACTCAAATTCAGATTCAGGACGAATCTCTCTTCATTGTAAGCTCTCTAGATTTAAATAGCCTTCAAAACGCTCAATCGCTTAATCTTATGAAACAATCCTCAAATATACCGGAATAGATAACTCTTGATAAGAGATGGTGCGACTCGTTTGGCCTAATGATAACCATAAGCGAGTAGGGTGCGTCCCACGCACCGAGGTAAAGGTGTAGATCATAGAAAGATGGTGCGTGGGACGCACGCTACACTCGCTGATGGCAGAATTTTGAATTTGAATCAGCTATCCTGCCGTGGTCATCGCGATGATGCCAGGATGGGTGGGTGAGCTAAATAATTGGGGTCAGAGCCGAGTAGGGTGGGTAAGTGGGCGGCACGATATTTGACTTGAGCGATGATCTATCCGCCGCTTGCCCACCATTTTGGGAGCAAGCTTCGGGTGTTAAACTCAGCCCCTTATGTCGCCATAAGGGACTGATCTTCAGAACCGTTGCTTGCGTGATGGTTTCCCCTCACACGGCTCCTCCAGTGGGCGTTTTGTACAGGATGCCAACGCCTCCATAGCCCCATTTATGTTTTCATTTAAGTTACTGTTCAGAGGCTCTAAGTCCACACTCAAGTCCTTGCGGACTACGGCGAACTTGATGCCATTGCGCTTTGTTTTTGTCGCATCAGAAGCGTGATTCCCGAGCAAGCTCCGCTTGGATTAATGTAGGGTGCGTCCTACGCACCATCATCGGCACCATAATCATTAATGAGGCGTGATCAATGATGCGTAAGACGCACCCTACATTTAATCCAAGCGGAGCGAACTAATTGCAAATCAAAACGATCACCAACCGCAAGCAAGAGCAAGACGCTGCATTAAAGCTCCAAAATGTTGTTGGAAACCGGCAAAGGCTATAGAAATCCGATTTTTCAAAAAAATCGGATTTCTGTGAAATAAGGGCTATTTATTTGCCCCCTTGGAATACGATTGGCCAGTAATCAGTAGTAACCGGGGTTTGCAGTACGGAGTTTGTGCCTTTGGTACTACCTTGGATTTCTTCATATCCCATTGTGTTAATTGGTTTGATGACACCAGATTCGTCAATCTCAAACACTGTCCACAATATCCCTTCTTGGTTAGGTACGTTATAGCTTGCAACTAATGCGCTGCCGTTAATCAATTTTTGCATGTGAATTGGCAAGTGCATGGCTATAAAGAGAACAACATCAAAAACTCGTATAACAATTTATGGGATCAGAGTAAAATAAATTTTTTTCTCATGAGTGATCCAAGATATGCTAATGCGTCAATTCCACTCCGAATCTTGGGGATATAAAATTGCCAAGAAATTACTGTGGACATTTCAACCCGCTCTTTGGGAACTCAACACACGCCAAGGACAATCTAAGCTCAAAGTAGAAGTCAATTTTTACAATGAAAGTCTCTATTTCACACTTGGAGAAAAAAACACGACTACAATTTCAGAATTCAATCGGTTTATGCTCTCTTTACCGTGACGGGATAACGCCTAGATTTTACAATCGACAGGATGGTATGCCATCTAATCCAATCTTTCCCTCGAATTTTATGAACAAAATGTGCTATTGGATTTTAAATGACAGATTGCGTGGCAGAGTCGCTTTATTTAATATTAGGCATCTCACGGCTTACAACAATAAGCTGCTACCTCTTCAGGCGATTGGATAATAAAACATGGTTTGTCCCCTATTTTCAAACCTACCATTTTCAACGACTCTGATACCATAAGCCCAAATTTGATCGCCACCATTTGAGATCATAAAGTCCACAAAAAAGATTACTTGACATTCCAGCAAAAAAATCCTAATTTTAATGAGGTTAAATGATCAATATAGATAAGTTAATATGGCCCGATTCTACACGGTTTTCTATTAAAGAATACTCCACAGAACAATGGCTTGGCATTGTTGAACCTGTTTTAGAAAAGTTACATATTTTTCTGAAAATGTCTATTGAGCATGAGGAGTTAGAAAATAATGTGGATGATGGATTTTGTATAGATATTTGGAGTCCTAATTACCTTTTGGGTCCTTTAGCTTTATCTTGGAAAGGTATTTTAGGTGGTCAAATTCTTGACGAAGGTTGTAGGATACACATATCTGCAATATTATTTTTATATTGTAACAAGAAAAAATTAATTACTAAGGAAGAAGACAGCTTTCTTGAGTTTGTATATGAAGAAAACTCAGGTAAAGGAGAATGGAAACTAAATGGTTGGTTTGAAGACGAATATCAAGAATATGAATTTTTCGATCAGGATGATGTTTTGCGAGACGAAGTTTTATAACAAGCGTAGCAATAATTCAATGCCATTAAGTTAAGAGATATTGTAGGGTGG
>JSZA02000077.1 GCA_000785145.2 Candidatus Thiomargarita nelsonii | reverse complement strand
TGCTTGAAGAAACTGATTTCATCGCCGCTTGGATAAATCAAATGCCAGTCAAAAAGGGAACGGCATTGTCTAATCAGTGTTATCGAAAGATTGAGAAGCAAGCCAGTCAGATAATATTAGCAAGCGTAGGGTGCGTCCCACGCACCCATTTCCTACCTAACCTAATAACCGGTGCGTAGGACGCACCCTACATTCGCTAAATAATTTGAACGGTGATTTATGTGATTTATGTGATTATTATGAAAGCTCTCACAAAGTCGTCATTAGCTCAGTGCTTGAGTTTTTTATCACATAAATCACCGTTCAAATTTTATTAAGGGACATGTCTAATAGTTAAAGGAGTCCAAGATTTATCTTGGACATCTTTAAAAAATCCTAGATCGATAAGAAATAGGATTTTTAGATTGCTACTGATAAAATAATATTGGTATAATTTGCAACTCGCAATAAAATTTCCAAGAAAAAAATCGTCGTACTCGCACCCACCGGCATTGCTGCACTCCACGTCGGCGGCTCCACGCTACACTCCTTTTTTAGACTACCCCCTCGCCCATTTATCAAGACGAAATCAAAGTCGTCTCAGGCAAAAGGCGCAAACTTTATAAATCGGTTGACACCATTATCATAGATGAAGTCTCAATGGTGAGAGCCGACATGATGGATGTCATAGACCAATTTCTGCGCTTGAATGGCAAAAATCCTAACAAACCATTTGGCGGCGCACAAATGATTTTTATTGGTGACTTATTTCAACTGCCCCCCGTTGTCTCCAATAATGAAGAAGCCAAATTATTTAGCAACACCAGTCCCTTTTTTTTCAGTGCCAAAGTATTTGAAAAAATTACCCTAGAATTTGTAGAACTGACCAAAGTTTTTCGCCACAAAGAGCAAGAATTTGTTCAATTGCTCAATAGCATTCGTAACAATCAAGCCACTTATAGCGAAATACAACAAATTAATCAGCGCTATCAACCGCAATTTGAGCCCGAACTCAACGAGTACTACATCACACTAACAACGACTAACAAGCGAGCCTCACAAATCAATACCGCGCACTTAGAAAAACTATCCAAACCACTGCGCCAATTTGAAGGCGCACAAGTCATGTTTGTCAAAAACGACAATGAAGGACGTTGGGTCAATGGTACTATCGGGCAAATCAAGAAAATCAAAACCGATCACATCCAAGTAGAAACACCCGATAAAAAAATATACAGCGTCAAACCCGTCAAATGGGAAATACCGAACTATAAATTTGACGAAAAAACACAAATGGTGAACACCGAAGTGATTGGCTCATTTACACAATATCCACTCAAACTAGCGTGGGCGATCACCATCCACAAAAGCCAAGGAAAACAATTTGACAAAGTGATTATAGATTTAGGCTGGGGCGCCTTTGCACACGGACAACTTTATGTGGCACTGAGTCGCTGCAAAACCCTAGAAGGATTGATACTCAAAACCCAAGTGCGCCCCAAAGATGTTATTGTCGATAATCGGGTAAAGGCTTATGTTTCTTCACGGACATAAATGGTGCGATTACGTCCAAACCGGAGGTGGACTCCTGAAGACTTTAGCAAGGGTAGGGTGCGTCCGACGCACCAATCGGCTCTGTGGATTAATGGTGCGTGGGACGCTGATTGATAGCCTAATCTTTAAAAAAAATTCTCACTCCATCTTGAAATATGCAATAATACCTAACAAAATTTAAATCAACTGAAAAATGGAGCCTGAAAATGGCTAAGCTAACTTAATACTTGCTTGGACAACTGAGCGATTTTTTCCGATTGAAATTCATGGATTTACAGACACGAGACGTTTTGAACGCTATGGTGCGATAGAATCTACCTTGACAATCATAATGACTGAGATGATTTTGAACGCGATTAAATATTATGCCTCAGCGGTACGAACACCGGTGCAATTACATTGGTATTGTGATAACAAGGTTTATCGTTTCCTGTGTAAAAATCCTAGCTTGAAGGAAGAATGGAGATTAGATAAAGGAAGTGGTAGGGGACATAGTTTCCTCAGTCTCATTGCGAAAAAATTAGGCGGTGATTTTCCTAAACCACCTTTTCAAGACAACTATGTTGCCGAATTTGATATTCCCACCCAATTATTAATGGAGGAACAAGATGAGCCAGTTTTTATGGATTGAAGATTTTGAGGGTGACGTTAAACAATCTTTCACGCGGAGTGTATTTGGAGAATTTCTGGACAACACTCAAATTCCCAATGATAGCGTGGAACTGAAATAATTTCTCAAAGACTACGGTATTTTAGTAGAATTATTTGAATTTGCTCGTTGCATCTATCTTCGAGCTTTCCAGAGAGCCAAGTACTAAATCATAACAATCTAGTATTTTCTATGTTGCCACGCAGGTTTGTAACCTAAGCTTGTCCCCCTCCCTCCCGACGCTGGTCCCGACTTTATCTTGGTGCCCAAAGTGGTCAATGCCATTAATTTAATAGTAATATATTGATTTTTAATATTTTTTTTGTGTTCTGGGTGGGTGGGTAGCATATGTTTTTATTTAAATAAAAACAATAACTTGCGCCCAACCCACTGTAAACATGGCACGACGGGTAGTTTTTTAATAAAAATACAGCAAAATAAAATATATCCTTAACTTAATGGCATTGGCCCAAAGTGGTAGGAGTCCAAACTTTATATCTAGCGCATCAAATTCATCACGCGAAAAAAACCAAATGATTTGCATCCAAGAATGGTTTGTTTTAATCTCATAACGTTGTGCTACCCATCGTTGGAAACGAGTCCAAATTTGGCGCGATCAAAATCCGTTCTTGGGGGAGGCAATTCCCCGCAGGTTTGTCGGCACGATATGGCATTGAGTTGCAAACCCCGTCCGGCATAGAAGTCCAACCTACGCTCGCTACTTCACTCTACCCATATGACACTTGCTGCTTAAATTCATCCAATAATTTGAAAAAGTTATCTAGCGCATCAAATTCATCACGCGAAAAAAACCAAATGATTTGCATCCAAGATTGGTTTGTTTTAATCTCATAACGTTGTGCTACCCATCGTTGGAAACGAGTCCAAATTTTATCTTCTTCAGGCGAAGATAGGCATGTTACCGCTTTATGGTAATTGTAACCCCCTAAGAATACTTGCAATCTTACAATTGATTTGTTACCGAGAAAATGCTCAGGCCGTTTTCTAATATTTTCTAATAATTCAAATAGTTCCATTTCTTTACCTCGTTAAAATGGTATGGTTTCGATTTTGGCATGGGGTGGTTTTAAAAACAAACCGTTTTCGCCACCCAAATCGTTTTCCCATTCTTGATATGAAATCCCTTTTGGATTCAAGTTGTCAAAAACCTTATGACCGACATTCACCGCATAATGCTTTCCATTGGTTGTGATCGGTTTACCTAATGAATCGGAATAAAGAAAGGGCGTTGAGGAAGTGACATTAAGATATTCGCCATGAATACCTTTTTCCTTGAGAAGTTCAATCAATGTGTTGGCAAATTGCTCACATTGGTAAAGTTCATGATATTTCTTAGGTACTTTATCAACAAGGATTATCGCTCCCTCTTCGTCAGCAGTACTCACAATTATTCTCTTTTGTATTATTTTGTCAATACATAACGGTTCGGAGTGAGTGGTTAAAACTCAAATACAGAACTGTGATTGGGGGTGACGAGGGAAAGTTAAGCGAATTAAAAATACTGATTACAAGATTAAAGAAATTGATGGTATATCAACTTAATATAGCGTTGCGTCTCACGCATCCTTATCGTTCCCTTTCAGGAGATTAATGGTGCATAGGACGCACCTACGCACCTACCCTTGCTGAACTAAAAATCCGATTTTTTTAAAAAATCGGATTTTTTTATTATGGCAATAACCATAAAAAAAATCCATAAGAGTGGCAGCATTATCGTCGCGATCATCAAACAGAAATTCCGCTAGCACACCGACATCAGCATCCGTCTCGAAAACGCCTACAAAGCTATATTCCAAACCGCCAGTCAATGCCGTAAAGCGACCATCTTGAACTTTGCGAGAAATCATTTCAAATTTCCACAACACATCCTCCTTAGTTATCTGTAGATCAAAGCCAGTTTGATCAATTTGTTCATAAAAGGGAATCAAAACAAACCTACCCGCCCCATCAATCAATGCCATTAAGCCTGTCCCTCCTAGATCCCTCCTTAAGGTTTCTCCTGGCGTCGAAAGGACAGGCTTGGGACAGGCTTAATGGCATTGCCCCATCAATACCGGAGAAAAAACGTGGCTCGCGGCTAGTGCCCGAAAAGTGAGATAAGCCAACATCCCAATCACCAAAATAATGTGCCCAACGCACCGCCCAATCGACATGTTTTTCTTGAGCACCAGAATCATAGCGCGTCTGATCAATATCAATAGGAATGCCACCACTGAGCAAACGTCCTTCACTGCCCGGAAAAGTCCTTTCACGAAAACCGGGTAGTATGAAAAAATCCACCGTCCCCCAATCACGAATCAGAGCAAGATTGAACATAGGCTGACCTAACTTATCCTCAGAATCGGGATGATCCACCAAATCAGTTTGATTAATGATGTCCACTAAATGCTGAGATTCAGTGACACCCCAAAACCGTTTACGAAAACCAACCCGCAATTCCCAATCCGGAGCTGCCTTCAGCCAAGTGAGTTCACGAATATCAAAATGGCTACGCTCAGAGTCATGCTGATCAAAGCGCACAAAGGGGACAAAGGTAAAAGTTTGGTAGCCATCATCCCATTCGTGACGGTATTCTGGTTGTGCTGATAAGGATAAGTTGAAATCATCATATTGGTTGGCGGAGAGAGGGGATTCTGGAAAATAGCGCGATTCGCCTGAGCATATCCCTAATAAAAAGGATATATAGTTTCATGCTTATTGTGATTGTTATCCCTATTCTGGCTAACGCCCGTAATAGGCAAAAAGAGACGATTTTGCTATCACAATACATTTTAACATGTCAAACCATTACATCTCATCTCGTGTAGGAGTCCAAGATTTATCTTGGACATTTGCAACCTGCGGAGCGAGGTAACGTTTGAGATCATCAGATCAGTTTAATAACAAAATTTCAACGATTTCATTCAAAATTTGATAAGCATAAGATGTTGACACAGCACTGTCTTTGCCATGCCCTATCCAATTTCGATACCTAAGAACTGTTCTCGCCTGTCCAATAAGGTTTTTGTCGATTGACGAGATTTTTTTTAGTAATATCTTGTGGTGCGTTGGGTGCCGTGATCCAATCTGAATCGGTAAACAAATTAGCTTTTTGTTGTTTAATGACTTCTTGTGCAATCTCAAAACAATCTGTAGATATTTGATGCGCCTTCCAGATGGGATCAAGCGGATTGGAACTCATAATGGCTCACCGATTTTATAAGTTTGAGTAACAGCTCTTTGTTCATGGCACCAGCTTTAGGCTCACGGGTATTAGCTACCCAATACCAGCCATCAGCATTAACCTCTTTATACAATTGTCTATCCGCACTAAGATGAGGTCCCCCGTTTACAAAATACCCGAGGTTTTCTATCCTAAACAAGCCTTCGACATCAATTCGCCGCCAAAGTGCCCATAATACAAGCACCATAAGGCTTAATCTCAGCCAGTTTCTCCTGTGCTGCACTAATCACAAGTGTTGGGGCAGTATAAAGACCCGTTGATTCTTCGTTAATTTGAACTTTTCGTTGTTCTACGTGCAGTTCTTTATCAGCTAACCAGTTTTTGATCTCATCAAAAAGCTGATTAACATTCGCTAAAAAAAACTGCTTGGATTGTTCACCCAGTTGGAGTTCCTCTGTCACAGTCATGTCTTTATTCTCCGCGCTCCACGCAAGATTAAAGGTTTACGGTTTTTCTTTTTAAACCAGAGTCTTAATTCTTTTAGTATGGATCGTTTAAACATTTTTTATAAAGGTAGGGTGCGTCCGACGCACCAATCGGCTCTGTAGATTAATGGTGCGTGGGACGCACCCTACACTCGCTCTTCGCGGCGGGACAGGCTTAATGGCATTAAATCAGACACTAGGATTACCAGCAAAATCTTGAGAGTGAACCATAATATCAGCTAACTCCTTAACGGTTGTGCCAAGAGTTAACAGTGATCGTATTAAAAAATCAAGTGATACTGACGCTTCACCCGTTTCTAATTTTTCAATTTGGGAAGGGTTGGCGTTGAGTAATTGTGCAAATTGGCTTGAGCTGAGTTGTGTCCGACGTTGTTTAAGATTTTCACTGAGTGCGAGTCTTAATTCAATATAGGTAGCTTCAGCGGGCGTTAAATCTAAAAACTCATTAACCGTGCCAATTTTCCAGCCTTTTGAGGCAAGTTTTGCTTGTTTGTCTTGATCCATATTTTTAAACTCCTAACATGAACTATCATAAATAGTTAACCGACGCTGACAGGTTTCAATGACTTGTTTAGGGGTACGTTGCGTTTTTTTCTCAAATACGTCAAGTATGATAACAGCATCAGAGTCAATACGATAGATAATTCGCCAAGTGGTATGTTCGTCATTAATTCGTAATTCATGGCATCGAAGTCCAATAGAGAGCATTGGGCGAGATTGTGGGAGAGAAAGCATTTCTCCTTTTTGTAGTTTTCTCAATAAGAATCCAACCTCAATACGAGCATTCTGTGAAAAGGGCGGTGTCTTGATTTCACCAGAGAGCCACACTAAAGGTTTATCATTGATACTCATTTTGTGATACCCCTTTTTTTTTCTTCAGACGTATAAAACACAGTCTGCATTTGCTCCCCATCTCTGAGAGTAGTATCCATTATTTCAATGGAAAAATTATCTTTATTCAATTAAGTTACTCCTTATCTTACCTTCTACTAACGATATATTTTATCATATTTTCACCAGAGCAACCCCGTCCCTAACCCATCGACAACAACAGAGGCAGTCACAGAGCGACGATGCCATCCTGAACTAACCTTTAAAAAAAAATTGTCACTCCATCTATAACATAAAAAAATCAAAACACTGATTTAACAAAATTTATATTTTTGCATGGGGTGGTTTTAAAAACAAACCATTTTCGCCACCCAAATCTCCCATTCTTGATATGAAATCCCTTTTGGATTCAAGTTGTCAAAAACCTTATGACCGACATTCACCGCATAATGCTTTCCATTAATTATTGGAAAATTTCTTTTACCTCGTTTGCAGACACTTGCATAATCATAGACTTTTCTAAAAAAAATTAAGCTGGACGGGGTTTGCAACCCCGTCCGTAACGTTTGAGATCAGCCCTGAAAACTATCGACATGACAGAATTACAAACTAGAGCTTCAGTACTTAAATCAAGTGTATCCCAAAAACCATAACTACAAGGATTGTGCTTTGCGGCGAAACCAAAATAATATTTTTTTTAAAAAAATCCATAAGTTAGACTTTTCTAAAAAAACCATGCTAATTCCAACTGCAAAAAATCCTCATTGCGGAAACCATAAGCCAGATCATCTCTTGGCATATCAGCATAAATATAAGCATCCAAACTCAATTTCCAACTCTCACCCAAGCGTCGACTAGCTTCAACGAAATAAAAACTCGCACTACTATCAAGATCAAAAATACCCCCCACCAACAGATCAGAGCCTTGGACATCGTTGAGGGCTAAACGCATACCCAACATAATGTCGTTTTCAAAAGGAGTGGCAGCATTATCGTCGCGATCATCAAACAGAAATTCCGCTAGCACACCGACATCAGCATCCGTCTCGAAAACGCCTACAAAGCTATATTCCAAACCGCCAGTCAATGCCGTAAAGCGACCATCTTGAACTTTGCGAGAAATCATTTCAAGTTTCCACAACATATCCTCCTTAGTTATCTGTAGATCAAAGCCAGTTTGGTTAATTTGTTCATAGTAGGGAGTCAAAACAAACCTACCTGCTCCATCAGTACTGGGGAGAAAACGTGGCTCGCGGCTAGTGCCCGAAAAGTGGGATAAGCCAAGATCCCAATCACCGAGGGAGTGTTCCCAGCGCACAGCCCAATCGACATGTTTTTCTTTAGCGCCAGATTCATAGCGCGTCTGATCAGAGTCAATTGGAATGCCACCACTGAGCAAGCGTCCTTCACTGCCGGGAAAAGTCCTCTCACGAAAACCGGGTAGTATGAAAAAATCCACCGTCCCCCAATCACGAATCAGAGCCAGATTGAACATAGGCTGACCTAACTTATCCTCAGAATCGGAATGATCCACCAAATCAGTTTGATTAATGATATCCACTAAATGCTGAGATTCAGTGACACCCCAAAACAGCTTACGAATACCAACCCGCAATTCCCAATCCTCCGCTGCCTTGAGCCAAGTGAGTTCACGAATATCAAAATGGCTACGCTCAGAGTCATGCTGATCAAAGCGCACAAAGGGGACAAAGGTGAAAGTTTGGTAGCCATCATCCCATTCGTGACGGTATTCTGGTTGTGCTGATAAGGATAAATTGAAATCATCATATTGGTTGGCGGAGAGAGGGGATTCTGGAAAATAGCGCGATTCGCCTGCGATATAGCCTGACCACTCGCCGGCTTGAACGCTCAAGCATATCCCTAATAAAAAGGATATATAAAATAAGTAATTAAATTTCAATGACATATATATAAACCTTACCGTAATGTTAGTAGTAGGCGATTTATCGCCTACTACGATATGAATCTACCGCATTCGTTTCATGCTATTTCTGGTAAAATCACGGCTGCGAAGCCTAGTGCGGAAACGGTAATTTTTCCACAACAACCGGGTACTTTTGCCAGTCTGGTGATTCACCATAAGCATTTCGTCGGCACGCCAGTATTGCCCCAAATATTGTCGGTACCCCTTAAATGTCAGAGTTTTTAACAAGGCACCCTTGCGATCATAGAAAACGATCTGCCGGGGCTGGTGTATGGTTTTATCGACCCACTCTGTCTGGCGGCTGTAACCAGAATATTTATAGGCAGGCGTGTTTTCTACTACAAAGCAGTCATTCCCGTTAAGCACCCCGTCGCGTAGGTATCTGTAGGTGTATTTTTTCACCTCCCAAGAACCAATGTCCTCGTAGGCAAACTCACTACCCATGAACGGTCCAGACTTGTTACTGGAGGAAATGCGTTTCACGCGCTTTAAAGCAGGCAGATAAATCCATTGCTCATCGGGTTTCAATCCGTGGGAAAAGGTGAGAACGACCGTGCCCTTCACGTCCCTCGGCTTATCGAAGATGTTCATACTCTTATCACCATCTCCCGGCACTTCTAATATCTTCATTCTGACTTCACGGATGCTTTTATCCCCCTGACGGTTTCTCAGGAGCATGGTCATATCAGCTATGTAATTACCGAAACCAGTATCGCGGCGGTCAGTTTCCATAGCAATGGCGAGGCCCTTTTCTTCGGGCGTTTGGGCAAACAAGTCAACAGGCATAATACCTACTAACAGCAGTACAAGAAACACTCTACGTTTCATTGATTTATCTCCTCAATTTTCATAAGCAATAGTAACAATAATAGACATTATAACGCCGTACTCAGGAGTGCAAGGCGTACCTTGCACGTCTTTTCTTTGCACTCCTGAAGTATAAAGAAAGTTTGTTGAACGTTGGCGATTAGGTGATAGTACTCAATTCATCTTTTTCCTCCTCAATTTTCATAAGCAATGGTGGCAAGAACAGAAAATCTGTGAGTAGCGCGAAAGCAATGACGATGGCAGTCAGTATGCCTAGTCCTGAGTTTATGTGGAAATGGGAAAAAGCCAGTACTAAGAAACCGGCGATCAGCACTGCGGAATTGACCCAGATAGCCGTACCAACAGTAGAAAATGCGTAGCGCACAGCCTCCGTGGCATTTAGAGCGTTTTCTCTACGCGCTCGCAGGTACTTGCTCAAAAAATGTATAGTGGCATCCACTACAATACCTAAAGTCATGGCGGTGACTACCGATAGGGCCAAACCAACTTGCCCCACCAGCAAACCCCACAGACCAAAAGCCATAGCAGCAGGCACTATATTAGGGAGTAAACTCACTAAGCCTATTTTCAGGGAGCGCATGGCGAACACCAAAAGCAATGAGATTAGGAACAAGGCGGTGGTGGTGCCAATGAGCATACTGTGAATATTGCGTTGACCGATGTGCGCGAACATGATAGTGGTGCCAGTACCCGCCGTTTTCTGCATGGCAGTGGGTGCGTTATCCTTCAGCCACGCCTGTGCCTGACGTTCCAAAGCCAGCACTTCATTGCTGGAGATGCTCTTCAAAATTACTGTCATACGGGTTGCCGACTTATCTAGGTTAAAACGGTCGTTGAGATCCAATCCATAAGACAAAGACATTTCGTAGAGCAAAAGATACTGCGCCGATAGATTGCGCGTCTCAGGTAAGCGATACCAAGTGGGATCATCACCGTGCATGTTTTTATTCAGACGTTTCATAATGTCGGTAATGCTAAACACATGCAGTACTTCTGGCTGTTGTCGGAACCAATTGGCAAATGCCTCCAGTTTGCTCAGAAAAACTGGATCATTGATGCCATCAGATTCACCAGCCAACACTGAGTAGTCAATGTAATAGATACCCGTGAGATTGTCGGTGGCGAAGTCTGTTGCTTGGCGAAAATCTATGGTTTCATCAAAGTATTTGACATACTCGTCGTTCAATTCGTTACGGGGAATAAAGACGACGAGCCCGATAATCAGTGCCATTATCCCCCACAACAGGACACCACGCCGACGTATCACGAACTCAGCAAAATAGGTCATAGTACGTTCTTGCCATGTATGCTCAGTTCGCACTTTGGCCGGCAGAATGACCATTAAAGCCGGCAGTAAGGTCATAGTTAGTATAAAAGCGGCACCCACCCCCATAGCGGAAATATTGCCTAAATCTCTGAACGGTGGAGAGTCGCTGAAGTTCATCGTTAGAAAACCAATCGCTGTAGTCAGGCTGGTGAGGAACACCGGCTGAAAATTAAGACGGAAACTTTCCACTATAGCCGTGCGTTTGTCCATGCCTTCACGCAAGCCATGAAAAAAGTTTGCCATAATATGAACACAGTCTGCAACTGCTAGCGTCAGGATAATATTGGGTGCCACAACAGAGGTCGGAGAAAGGTCAATGCCCAACCATCCTGCTAAACCCAAAGCGGGAATGATCGACAGGGAAATGACCAAGGTTGTGATCAACATACCGCTAACAGTACGCAACAATAAACCTAAAACAACGATCAACAGTACGAACATGAGGGGGATCAACACCTTCATATCTTGCTCAGATGCTTCTGCGAAGGCAGTGTCCATCATAATTCCCCCGGTGATATAAATCTCCAAATTGGGATTTTCTGTACGCACTTCGTTCGCCAACTGGCGAGCAAAGTTGGCTACCTCCGGTACCTCGGTATTCTGGTTTTTGCCGGGCAATTGAATGATGATGTTAATGCCGGTCACATGCCCCTTCGGGGAGATCAGGCGATTGACCAACAGGGGCTCGTTGAGGGCAATCTGTTGAATTCGTTGTATCTCTGCCTGGGTAAAATTCGCCGCATCCCGCACCAAATCGTCCACGACCAACTCGTCCTCCCCCACAGCTTCTGAGTGTTGGAAATTTGTCATGGAATCGACGCGAAGCGAATAGGGAATTTGCCAAGCTGCGTTGCTAAGCTTTTCCACCGCTGCCAGTACATCGACTGTGAATACGCGACCGTCTTTAGGTGCCACCACAAATAGAACATTGTCGTTCTTAGTATAGGTGTTCTGCAATTTTTCAAAAGCAACGAGTTGCGGGTTATCCTGACTAAAAAACATGCGGTAGTCGGATTTAAACTGTAGAAAACTCGTACCACTGCCAGCCCAAGCGACCAGTGCTAAAATAATCAAGATGACTAGGTAACGCCAACGAATGACCCCACGTATATAAGATTCAAGCATTTTATTTTTTATCCTTTAAAGCACAACAAGACTCTCGTATCGTTGTGCTTATTTCATTGATGAAATAGACAAATGTCACCGTAGTTCTTGTAATTGCTCGGCCACGGTATCCACGGTAAACTTGATTTGTTCTTCGGTGTGCTGGGCGGTGATGAAAAAACGCAACCGTGCTTCTTCCTCAGGAACAGATGGATATAACATGGCTTGCACATTGATCCCTCGCTCAAAAAGCCGTTGCCCTAGCTGTAAGCTTTTAATGGAATCACCCAGTATGACTGGTACGACAGCCGAACCGCCGCTTAATCCAGTATTGAGGCTGCGTTCCTGTGCCCGTTTCAGAAAAAAACGTGAACGTGCTTGTAGCCTGGATACACGTTCTGGTTCTGCTTTCATTACACGAATCGCAGCCAGTGCCGCCCCCGTGTTGGATGGAGAAAGACCAACGCTGTAAAGAATGGCACCCGGAGTCAGGTACTTCATGTATTCAACCATCTCCTTACAGCCAGCAATATAGCCGCCACAACTGGCAAAAGCTTTGCTCAATGTGCCCATCCAAAGATCAATGTCAGTACCCTTAATACCAAAGTGTTCTCCAATACCAAATCCCCGTGGTCCAAGCACACCTGCTGAATGGGCTTCGTCCACCATGAGAAGGGCTTTATGTCGCTTTTTTACTTCAATAAATTTTGGCAGTTCGGGAATATCGCCGTCCATGCTATAAACCCCTTCGAGAATAATGAGAACCCGTTCATGATAGCGGCGATTTTCAGCCAGCAAATTATCAAGCGCTTGCCAATCATTGTGCGGAAACGGAATCCGGCGTGCCCCGGAAAGTTGGCATCCAGTCACAACACTATTGTGGATAAGGGCATCGTGTAAAAGCAGATCCTTAGGGCCGAAAAGATGACCAATCGTAGTGACATTAGTCGCATAGCCGCTCACAAAAACGAGACAACTTTCAACCCCAGCAAGATTAGCTAACTCTTGTTCCAACTCGCTATGGATAGGAATTTCTCCAGAAACAATGCGACTGGCCGATACAGAGGTGCCATACTTGTCAATGGCCTCTTTGGCAGCTTTAGACACGATTGGATCACCTGACATGCCCAAGTAGTTGTAACCAGAGTAATTGATATATTCCCGACCTGCAATTGATATGGTATTGTTACTCACATCCTCGTGCGCCATAAAATAAGGATTTTGGATATTGAGACGGCGCATCTCTTCTATTTGTTGCTGTAGCTCGCGATATCCTGACAGGAGTTCAAAACGGTAAAATTCTGCTTGAATTTCCCTCTCTGTTTGCTGAGAAGGCGTTTTCGTCTGATGGGTTTGCTCCTGTAGTAACTGTTTCGCTAGATTCCGCTTTTCTTCTGGCGACATATTGGCCAGTTTGCGTTTTCCATTATCCATGTTATGCCTCCTTTTGCTCTAGTAGTCTGTTGAGCAAATCGTCTACCTCCTCATTTGAAAGATCATCGATCTGCTCCATAACTTTTTTAGATGAAGAAATGTCATCAGTATGGGTATCTTCCATAGCCGTCTTGTCACCCGCAATGTCCATTTTCACGATTAATTGCTCTGCTATCCAGGTGATTGTGGTGTTTCCCTTCAATAACTCCAGGCTGGAAAGTTTAACATCAAACTTCAGGTGAATGGCGTTCTGCAATTCTGTGGCCATCAGTGAATCCATGCCCATATTGGTCATCGACTGATGGAAGTTCACCTTGTCGGTGGGTAACCGCATTGTTTCCGCTACTAATTCAGCCATAAGGAAGGCAAGCATTTCTTTCCGTTCTTCCGCTTCCATGCCTAAGAGATTACGACGCAAAATGTTGATCGCTGAGTCTTCTTCTTTCTTTGGTTTTTTTGCGATGAGATGGGAGAAACGCGGGGAGGCTGCCCATACAGGGTTGAATTGCCCCCACTTTGTCCAATCCACGTCAATGACGCTATTCTGGCTCGGTTTCCAATACAGTATATGAGCCAATGCTTTCATGGCTTGAACGGGGGTAATGCCTTTTATGCCCATGCGTTCAAGATATTCTCCCACTTCTTCGTTGCGGGCGGCCATACCCACATCTGCTAGTGCGCCCCAGTTGATGCTTGTTGCTGGTAAACCATTGGCTTGCCTGTGGTGAGCAAGTGCGTCTAAGAATACATTGGCTGCTACATAGTTAGCCTGTCTTGAATTGCCAATTTGGGCAGAAACTGATGAGAATAAAACAAAGAAGTCCAAGGGCATGTTTTGCGTATGTTGGTGCAAATGCCAAGCACCAAGCGCCTTGGGTGCCATAACTTTTGAAAACTGTGCATCATTCAGTTCAACGATTGGCGCGTCGTCAAGCACTGCAGCCGCGTGTATAATCCCTTTGAGCGGTGGCATACTGGCATCAATCTCGCTCATGAGCTTTTCTACCTGCGATTCTTGCGCTATATCGGTTGCCGCTGCAAATACTTTGGTGCCTGCCTTCTCCAACGCTTGCACCGTCAGCCGCGCCTCATTTGTCGCAGCACCGCGTCGTCCGACTAGCACTATATTCTTGACTCCCAACGCCGTCATCCACTTAGCGACTTCCAAGCCAAAACCGCCAAAACCACCCGTGATCATATAGGTACTATCAGACTTAAACAGCGTCTTTTCCACCGCCATTGGCAGTACCGAAAACGCTTGCTGATCCCGCATGGAAATCGCTATTTTGCCGATATGTTTTGAGTGATCCATATCGTTGAAAGCATCCACTATTTGCGCCGCTGGGAACACTTTGACGGGCAGGGGCGTAAAATCCCATGCCATGAACAGTCCCCATACCTCATTTAGCATTTGCCTGAATATTTCAGGACGTTCTGCCATCAAGCGATCAATGTCAATAACGGCAAAGCTCAGATTGCGATTGGATGCTTTCAGAGGAAGAATATTTTCCGTGTATTGAGGCCCTATTTCGATGAAGCGGCCAACCGGAGCTAGGATGGAGAGACTCTTAGTAGCAAACTCCCCGGGTAGGGTGTTTAACACAACATCAACCCCTCTGCCATTGGTGATATTTATAATATCAGCAGCAAAATCCAGATAGCGAAAGTCCGTGATATGTTTGATTCCTAATGATCTTAGGTAGTCACGCTTCTCCCTACTATCTACGGTAGCAAAAATTTCTGCGCCAAGCCATTTCGCTACTTGGATAGCTGCTAAACCAACACCTTCTGTGGCAGCATGAATAAGTACTTTCTCCTCGGGTTGTAGCCTAGCTATATAGTGTAGTCCATAATAGGCGTTCACAAAATTTTGCGGCAAACCAACACATTCTTCGTGGCTAAAATTATCCAATTTCGGCACAATAAATATAGAATCAATTGGTATAGTGACATAAGAGTTGAAAGCACTTGGCAGTAGTGCTACAACCGCATCTCCAACATGGTAATCCTTAACCCCTTCTCCTGTTCGGACGATAATACCTGCTGCTTCCATACCAAGACTGTCGCCATAGAAGGTATCTTCTAGTGCCTCATCGGTTAATTTTTTTGTAGCCTTCAATACATCTTTATAATTCAGGGAAGTCGCATGGACTTCGATTTCAATCTCTCCCGATTTGGGCGCTCGCCTTTGTTTCTCCCTAAAACGGAGGCTTTCTATGATACCGGGCGTAGCTATTTCAAGTTCATAAGGAAAACCGGGCGTAGCAGATATCGGTTCTGGCTCTTTCACCGGCGTTTGTACAAAGCGATGGACAAATCTGTCTGTACCGCGCAGAGCAATTTCCTCATCATGGCTATTATCTACCAACAGTTCTTTAACCCAATTCTTCGCGTCGTTTTTATCAGGATCAATATCTACCAGATGAAAGTGAATATTGGGATGTTCATTGATGGCGACTCGCACTAATCCCACGAGGGGCGTTTGAGCGAGCGCAAGCGAGCGTTCATCAGGATGGATCGGCTGTGCGCCGCAGGTAATGAGGAAAAAATGGAGAGATTCAAGCTGTTCAACTTGGGCTAAGGCTTGAATAAGGTGTAAACAGGCGATGCCATCCGCAGTACCCGTCGGATCATTTTTATCCGTGGGCGCGTCTAGTCCCCTTAAATAAACCACTCTATCGCCATTCTGGACATTTTCCAAAAGACGCTGCATATCCTCTTTGCTATTACTACGGAGAATCCCTTCTGCTCCGTGGGAAAGTAACTGTTCCGCTAACTGTTCACCAACATGCCCTTGATCTAGAAATAATAACCACTGTCCCGGTGGACACGTTTCAGTGGCATTGGCTTTTTCTGCCTGTTTCCAGACGAAATCATAAGTCCACTGTTTCCAGTCTTCAAGTTCTTCGCTCACCGTCAAGGCTTGGCAACGCAGATCATTCACTTCTACCAAGACGTTACCATCGTCGTCACATAAAGTGATATCAGCCTCAATAAACCCGGCTGAACGTTTGGTGAGACGACTATAGCTCCAACAGTGCGTCTTTGGACTGGCATGAAAACGGAGTTGGCGGATAGATACTGGCACGTAGGGTGCTACATTGTCATCCAAAAGGGCGATTAAGGATTGGAAACTGGCATCCAAAAGCGTCGGATGGAGGCGATAGCAGTCATCATCGTCGGTACTGAGTGTTTGATGGCCTTCGATCTGCGCGAGTACCTCGTCTGTTCCTTTCCATAAATGACGAATACTTCGAAAATAGGGGCCATATTGTAAACCGCGCTCGTGCAATTGCGCGTAAAGGGTCTCTGATTCCACGGACGCTTGGCAACGCCTTCGGATATCATCCAAGTTGAGCTGATCCGCGCCACTGATCTGTAGCTGCGAAATACTGCCAGTGGCATGTAATGTCCAATTGGATTTATCGTCACGAGTTCGACTGTGGACAGCATATTCGCGTGTTTTATTGTCATAGCTCAAATGAAGAACGGGTTCATCATTCGCGTCTATGACCAGTGCCCTGTGGAGTTCTATTCCTTCCAAAGCACACGCCTTTTTTTCATCAATAGCCAAGCCGATTTCTATATAAGCCGCACCCGGGAGTATCACCAACCCTTCAATGCGGTGATCAACTAGATAGGGCAAAAAATTTTGGTTGAGGGTACTTTCCCAAGACCGGTTGTAGGATGTCGGCGTCGTTAAGCGCTGTCCCAAAAGGGGATGTTCTTCTGAGTTTCCCAAACGATCATAGAGGGATTCTTCCGATTCGTTCCAATACGTTTCCCGTTGCCAAGGATAGCTGGGAAGGTGGATATAATTCCCTATTCCATAAAATTTGTTAAAATCAATAGGAGAGTTTAATGTATAGAGACTGCCAAGTGCCTCCCGTAAGGTAGCCCTTTCTGGTTGCTTGCGGTGCAGAGAGCTTATGACATTTCCGTTGGCTCTGTGATGCGATAGGCATTCCTTAATGGAGGTGGAAAGTACGGGATGGGGGCCTATTTCAAGAAAAAGTTGATAACCGTCATTGAGGAGGTTTTCTATTGATTTGGCAAATAGAACCGGCTGACGGATATTTTTGCACCAATACTCGGCATCGCAGGTGGCTTCTTTGACAAGTTGACCGAGGACGGTGGAATAAAAGGGAATGGTAGGGGGCTTGGGGCGTAGCATCGACAGCGATTCTCGTATCTCGTCCTTTAGCTGATCCATAACCGGACTATGGTAGGCTAATTCCACTCTGAGAAAACGGTTGAACACACCTTTGGTTTCCAGCTTTGTGGCAATTTCCTCCAATGCTGCTGACTCACCTGACAGTGTCACAGCCGAAGGACTGTTAATAGCAGCAAAGGAAACTTGCTTTTCATACCCCACCAGCAGAGCTTGGGCTTCATCCGCCGTGAGTCCTACAGCCAGCATTTTTCCTTGATCCGCGACCTTTTTTTGGAGACGACTACGGTGGTAACTCACACGAATGGCATCTTCTAAGTCTAAAATGCCCGATATGTAGGCGGCGGTTACATCACCCACACTATGGCCCACGATGGCAGCCGGTTCAATGCCCCACGAACGCCACAATGCTGTCAAAGCGGCTTGTAACACGAAGTTAGCCGGTTGAGCTATTTGGGTTTCGCCAATTTTTGAATGATTTTCGTCAGCTTTCATTTCGGCGAGAATTGACCAGCCGGCTAAACGCTGGAAAATGGCATCACATTCTTCTGCCACTTTGCGAAATACGGGTTCATGTTGCAAAAGTTCATGGCCCATTGCCCACCATTGCGGTCCCATGCCAGTGAAAACAAAAACCGGCGGAGCAAATTGTTCGGGGACAATCTGGCCTGTCAATAGATGACCACTTTGTCCTTTCACAAAGGATTGTAATTGTTCTACCATGCCATCCCGCGAGTCAGCAATCAGGGCCAGCCTGTGATTGTGAAACTCGCGGCGGACGCTGGCAGAATAGCAGATTCTTCTAAAATGGCATGAGCGTTGGTGCCACCATAACCAAAGGAGTTAATCCCAATATAGGCTGGCCCTTCACCTTTGGGCATTGGCTCTAATTTTCTAGGTAATCGAAGCCCTAGCGTTTCAAAGGGAATATTGGGATTTGGGTTTTCCAGATTGGCTACTGGCGGAATTTGCTTATGTTTCAAGCACAAAGCCGTTTTGATCACGCTGGCAACGCCCGCTGCCGCCTCCAGATGACCAATATTGGCTTTCACCGACCCTACTAGGCAGGCATTGTC
This sequence comes from Candidatus Thiomargarita nelsonii, assembly GCA_000785145.2. Classification (GTDB taxonomy): domain Bacteria; phylum Pseudomonadota; class Gammaproteobacteria; order Beggiatoales; family Beggiatoaceae; genus Thiomargarita; species Thiomargarita nelsonii_B. The sequence goes on along the minus strand of JSZA02000077.1, from coordinate 13,313 downwards.
TGGTGATCGATCCTGTCCCAATACGGCACCCAGCGCTTTGCACTCTAGGGGATCACCTACAGCAGTGCCGGTGCCGTGGGCTTCGACGTAGCGAACCTGCTGTGGGATCACCTTGGCTTGGTCGCACACTTGCCGGACGAGTGCCTCTTGAGATTCAGGATTGGGTACCGTGATACCGCTGGTGCGTCCGTCTTGATTAACACCAGTGCCACGTACCAGTGCATAGATATCATCTCCGTCTTGTTGAGCCGCTGAGAGTGGTTTTAATACTACAATGCCGGCCCCTTCTCCCCGTCCATAGCCATCGGCTCGCTCATCAAAACTCTTACTATGACCATCAGGGGCAAGCAACTGTCCCTTGCACACGGACAACTTTATGTGGCACTGAGTCGCTGCAAAACCCTAGAAGGATTGATACTCAAAACCCAAGTGCGCCCCAAAGATGTTATTGTCGATAATCGGGTAAAGGCTTATGTTTCTTCACGGACATAAATGGTGCGATTACGTCCAAACCGGAGGTGGACTCCTGAAGACTTTAGCAAGGGTAGGGTGCGTCCGACGCACCAATCGGCTCTGTGGATTAATGGTGCGTGGGACGCTGATTGATAGCCTAATCTTTAAAAAAAATTCTCACTCCATCTTGAAATATGCAATAATACCTAACAAAATTTAAATCAACTGAAAAATGGAGCCTGAAAATGGCTAAGCTAACTTATCAACAATTATCAGCGGATAAACAAGAATTAGAAGATATCATCGCCATGGTTGCTCACAAATTTCGTGGCACTTTGCAAAGTATTGAATATAATGTTGAGCATGACAATTTGAAAAAACGCTCATTAGATGCGGTGCATACTATGAGAGGATTACTCAATAGCTTGAGTCTCATTTCCATCAGTGAACAAAGGCTACGCAACCAATTAAAGCAAGACGTGCAAGGGGAAAGTACAATACTATTCGTCTTGGAAAAATCTTTAGCTATGGCTATTTCTCAATTGTTGACAGTCTATAATACCAATAAAATTAGTCAACATTATTTTGCTTATGCTAAAAGAACGGGACAAATTTCCACTACCACAACGCGCAAAGAATGGAAAAACAATCATTATCGGTTAGGGCAGAAATTGCAATCGGAATGGGAAAACAGTTTTTCCAAGTTATTGAATGAACCTCGTTTAGATAAAATACTTGCTTGGACAACTGAGCGATTTTTCCCTGTTGAAATTCATGGTTTTACAGACACTAGACGTTTTGAACGCTATGGTGCGATAGAATCTACCTTGACAATCATAATGACTGAGATGATTTTGAACGCGATTAAATATTATGCCTCAGCGGTACGAACACCGGTGCAATTACATTGGTATTGTGATAACAAGGTTTATCGTTTTGTGTGTAAAAATCCTAGCTTGAAGGAAGAATGGAGATTAGATAAAGGAAGTGGTAGGGGACATAGTTTCCTGAGTCTCATTGCGAAAAAATTAGGCGGTGATTTTCCTAAACCATCTTTTCAAGACAACTATGTTGCCGAATTTGATATTCCCACCCAATTATTAATGGAGGAACAAGATGAGTCAGTTTTTATGGATTGAAGATTTTGAGGGTGACGTTAAACAATCTTTCACGCGGAGTGTATTTGGAGAATTTCTGGACAACACTCAAATTCCCAATGATAGCGTGGAACTGAAAGAATTTCTCAAAGACTACGGTATTTTAGTAGAATTAACCTTTTCGGATGCTTTACAGTTCATTCACAATCCTGAAAATATATTTCAGGTAGATTACATTATTTTAGACGTTGATTTAGCGGTGGGAGACGCGGATGAAAATGGCCTTTTGTCCGATATTTTAAACATTTATGGGTATGATCCCCAAGATGAAGAAAGTTACAAGGTAGCAGAAAAAGCCTTAAAAAAAGTAGCCGGTTATCAACTCTATATTGAATTAGTGATGGGGCTTGACTTTCCCAAAGATCATATCTTGTTTTGCTCTAACCATATCAATGAACTAACGTCTCTCAAAGACGCTTTTCAAAGGGCTAAAATAAAATTGCCGCCTACGCCTAACGGAAAACTTGCGCTTTCCAAAGAAAAGGATGATAGCGTAATGCTTAAACAATGGGTAAGAGAACGCCGCAATAACGCTTATTCGGTGCTAAGACGGGGGATTATTGAAGGATGTCAACACATTCAAAAGCACCTGACTTCTGCCAATATACTATTTGGTCAGTTTTGCAAAAAGGAAAATGGTCAACCGGTGAAAGAAGTGACTGTGCAAAATATGCACGATTACTTGGAAACTTTGCGAAAATTCTTACCTCGACGTGAGCCTTTAGATGCCAAGTTGCTCTATAAGTTATTCGTCAGAACCTTGTCGCATGAATGGGAAGATGATTTTAGTCCCAATAATTTTAAAAAGGCGGACATACCCGATGAAAGTGTTTTAAAACGCCAAAAAACGTTTGGCTGGGCTATCAAATGTGCCAGAAACTGGATATATCACGCACAAATCCTTGATGAGTTATGTGAAGATGAAGTGGCTTTCTTGTTTATTGTCGCAATGCGAGCGATGTTTAAACTTTCTGATAGTACAGAAACTTATGAAAATATTTTGCTCAATTTGTTTACAGACAAACTCCAAAAACAAGAACTGAAAACGCTGATAGAACAGCGTCCAGATGAACTATTATCTAAATGCTCAACAAGCTATTCAGAATTGCTCACGACTTATGCCCAAGTATTAGAAACTAAGAAAAAATTACAACCACTAAGCCCGACACGCTTAGATTTTTCCTCTATGCTTAAAAACATGCAATACGAGGATAAAAACAATGAAGCACAATTCGATTATGTGACGGGACTTTTCCAAATGTTTTGGCATGACTTGTCTCCAATGACAGTCAAATCATTCACCCCCACACAAGATCATCAAAAAATATTCTTTGAATATGAATACGATTTTGAATTAAATGATTATGGCAAAGAAGATATGGATAGTTTTCTGTTTGAATTTGCTCGTTGTATCTATCTTCGAGCTTTCCAGAGAGCTAAGTACTGAATCATAACAATCATGGATGTCCAAACCGAAGGTGGACTCCTAATCTCTCCCATATCGCGCAGGATTTAGGAGTCCAAGATTTATCTTGGACGTCCAAAATAAATTTTGGACTCCTAAACCTATTCATAACAATCATGGATGTCCAAAATCAATTTTGGACTCCTAATCTCTCCCATCTCGCGCCGGATTTAGGAGTCCAAGATTTATCTTGGGCGCCCAAACTAAAGTTTGGACTCCTAAACCTATCTATGGCATTGAGGTTGGAGGTGGGTGACGTGATTGCGCTACAAATTAGCCAATAAATCTGCTACCACATTCTCAATCTCACGCCGAGCTTTGTTGCACAGCGAGCGTAGGGTGCGTCCCACGCACATTTTGATGTCGATGTAATGGTGTCTGTCTATTTGTGCGGAGTACGCACCCTACACTCGCTTTATTTTTTTGCCTGAGTAGTTACAAAAAATGAACTAAAACGACCATGCAATGAGGATATTAATGAAAATCGTACACTTAAACATAGCTTGCTTCCACAGAAAACTATTTTTTAGATTGATTATAAACTGACCAAGCAATTTCGAGTTCTTTTAAATTCTTAATTTCGCCATCGCTTGTTACAATCTCTCCTGACAATGTAGCGGCATCATAGACATACATTTGTGGTATTGGTGGCAACCATTTTGCGTAAGGAGGATGCTCCTTACCTAACAGCGACAGTATAACGCGCTGAGTTAAAATACCTTCCGCTAGAGGTGGCGCACCAGCAAAAATCGGCGCTGCATTATTATCCTTCATCCAGCGCCTGACTTCTTGGTAAGAAGGAAACGGCGGAAATTTGGGTGCCCATAATTTCACCAGTTTATCTGTTTGCACCTCATCAAAAACGGTGTCTTCAGGAATACCGTACCACTCTTCAACAGTCATGCTGTCTTTTTCAAACTTATACATATGTGCATTCCAACCAATAACCGAACATAGAAGGATGCAAACAGCCTTGTTTTCAGCTCTGAACGCTCTGTGCAGCGCGTATTTTTCTTGAAGTGTAAAAAATTCAATTTGATCTAATATGATATCACAATCTTTGACAAATTCGCTGGCGTTTTCAACGGTAATTCCATCCTTAAATATTTCTACCGTGATATCTTCAGCCAATTCATAGACGATGTTACCAACCACTTCGGACTTATTTTTCCCAATGTTTGCCTTACTGGCTCCTAGCTGTCTATTGACATTTGTCCAATCAAAGAGTTCTGGATCAGCAATTTTGATACACTTAACACCGAACCTCGCCAACCTTAAAGCCATAGCCCCACCTATGCCGCCTGTACCGGCAATTCCTACGGTGCTTTCGGCCAGTATTTGCTGGGCTTTCTTTTGTTCTTGTTCGTCAACACCAAGAAACACTTCGGTCCTGTTAACACGTTGCTTGTAAATTTCAGGGTCCTTTTTTCCGATTAATACAATTTTATCACTCATGATACTAGCTCCATCGAATTAATTTGGTTAATTATGCTTACTCAACTATCGCCAACAATCGATAAGGCGTTCGACAGAGATAGCTACAAAGCTTAACTAATTGTTCTTCACTTACACTCTCATCATATCGTTTAACTAATGTTGTTACTATTTCGTCAATAGTAATACTTGTTTTAGCTAGATCAAGAATATCATCAACATGAGACAGTTCCGTGTCCAGATCAAGATCGGAAAAACCCAGCAACCGGCGTGGGCGCATAGTAATACAGTCCGGTGCGTAGCCGTATGAAGAAACTGCTGGTCGCCTTTCTCCGCCATCAAACAATAACAGACCACCTTTTATCGTCGTTTTAGACTTTTCTTCAACACGACTGACTTTACCATTGTCGTCTAGCTGAATAATTTTATTATTATGTATTGATCGAACACGATATTTGCGTATATCCGGTGTAGATATTGCTTCGTGATGGCATTTTCGCTCTATATATAGTTCCAGAAATCCACTACTAAGTAAATGCCCCAAATGTGCTTTTTCAGCCTCCGCCATGTCATTTACTCTAGCCTTCAATGAAATGTCATCGAGCATTACAGTGGGATCAAAAAAATGTGGCATCTTCCACGAATGAACTCGCAAATCTGATTTATCCAAAGTACTTAATAGCGATGGCACATCAAAATAGTGTTCTTGCGGATGACTGATAAAGTCGGCTAATTCTTGTGAGAATCCAGACACTGAATCCAAATAGTCCAAAACTCGTTTTAATTCCGGTGGCGTCCTAGCGTGTTGATTTAAGGCACGCAAAACTTGTGCAGCCAACTCAAACCTTGGTTGTGCATCCAGTTCGCGATCAGGGTCAAATATATTCAAGATATTTTGCATTCTAATTGAATAATGACGATTTATGTGATCGTAAACCATTATTTCCGCTAAACCTGTCGGTTTAAGCGCACGACATATAACGTCAAAACCTTGCTGGGGAGAAGGCAAGTGATGCAAAACGCCAACACATGATATGAAATAGAATTTTTCTTCGTATGGAACGGTTAATATATCTTCATTACGAAATTCAATATTGCTAATACCAAGGTTCTCGGCTAAAGCTGCCTGAGCACTGAGACTCGCTTTGCTTAAATCACTCGCAATAATCTTGGCATCTTTAAATTGTAAAGCCAGCATAACGGCCCAGCGAGTACCACAACCCGGCACCCATAAAATACAGCCCGGCTCCAATCTGCGTGAGCCTTGAAGGTTAAATTCATGATTAAAGCTTGCACGAAGATCATGCTCGCTGTCTTCGATTTCCAGACGACTGACATGTGGGAACGGGAATTTCTCGTATTGTTCCTTAACCGCTGTAATAACGGAAGTCTCTTTTACATTTTTCATCGTTTAATTCCACTTTATTTTATGATATTATATAAATCCCCCAACTAGCGCAATGAAGGAAACCTAATGTCCGAGACTAATGATTTATCTCAACGATAAACCAACGATAATCCTGAAGTCATACGCTTGAAACTCGCTTATCGTCCACCTTATAACTGGAATAGAGTACTTAATTACTTGCAACCACGCCTTATAACAGGTGTAGAGCATATTGATGCCACAAGTTACTACCGCACTTTTTGCATTGCCAATAGCGTAGGTCACTTTAGTATCTCTCACCTAGATAAGGAAAACTCACTACTATTAGAAATACAAATGGATAAACCTCTAGCAATTCCTGAGATCATAGTTCGAGTTCAACATCAATTTGATTTATTTGCGAATCCTAAGTTAATCTACAGCGTTTTTAAAGACGATAGCAAACTACAATCACTCATTAAAAACAATCCGGGTGTGCGCGTTCCCGGCTGCTGGGATGGCTATGAGTTAAGTATTAGAGCCATTGCTGGTCAGCAAGTCAGCGTTCAAGCAGCTTCAACAGTCACTAGTCGGATTGCTGCTGAGTTTGGCGAAACGGTGGCGATCAACTCCGAACTTAAGTATTTATTTCCTTCACCAGAAAAACTTGCAAACGCACAACCAGAATGTTTTTCAATGCCAAGAGCACGCGCACAATCAATCATAGATTTTTCTCAAGCGATAGTCGATGGCAAAATAGCAATGGATAGCGTTCAATCCGCAAGCTTGTTTATAGATCGCATCCAAAAAATAAAGGGTATCGGCCCTTGGACAGCAAATTACATTGCCATGCGCCACCTGAAATATATAGATGCATTTCCGCAAGCAGATTTAGGGCTCCTCAAAGCACTAAATCTCAGTGGCAAGAATGGAAAAAAGCACCTATTGGAATACGCCTCTCACTGGAAACCCTTTCGCTCTTACGCTACATTTCTGTTGTGGAACAGCTTGGCTCCTTGAGTACCATTGGCACGCCTTTCCAACTCCAACAACATTCTTTTGCGCTCAAGCCCTCCACCATACCCAGTTAAATGGCCATTACTTCCAATAACCCGATGACACGGCACCAGAATGCCTATTTTGTTTTTCTTGTTTGCTCCAGCAACGGCGCGTACAGCTTTAGGGTTTCCATAAATAGCCGCCTGATCCAAATAGCTTACTATTTTTCCGTGTGGTATATTTTGAAGAATTTTCCAGATTTTTTTCTGGAATGGGGTACCGATCATATCCAAAGGCATATCAAAATCGAAACGCTTTCCCTCAAAATATTCTGTTAGCTGATTTTTTAACTTGACGGATTCTGAGGTTTCACCTTTTCTGAATATTGCCTTTGTTTTACTAGCTATCTCACCTAGCTCCGCATCCAAAATATCCCTATCAGAATAGTCTAATAAACACAAACCTTTTTCAGTAAAACACGAAATCATTTCACCTAGTGGCGTGTGAATAATGTCGTATTTGATTTCACTAATTAAAATTGGTTGACAGTTTTCCATGATCATATAGAGAAGAGGTATTGTGATTCGATAATATTTTATCACTATATCTCTCTATATCCGAAATTATCGCATCGGACATTGCGTTGCCAAAACTGAGACGACGCACGCCAATTTTTTTAGCATGTTCAACATCTGACAAATTTGGAAGCGAAAGAATATTCAGTGGCACTTTGATTTCTGAAATGAGCGCTTTAATATCAGCATCATCACTCATGAAAGGGACAAATATGCCATTAGCACCATGCTTTTCAAAGCTCTGCGCTCTTGAGATTGTCTCAGCCAATGGGTTTTTCAGTTGTAAATAGGTATCAATTCGAGCGTTGACAAAGAAATCGGTAAACCCCTTTGTATCAAGAGTAGTTCTTATTTTCTCTAATATAGCAGAAAACGCATCTACAGAGACTAAAGCAGTATTATCTTTTGATGAATCTTCAATGTTTATTCCCGCGACACCAAGTTCAGCGAGCCGCAAAACATTTTCAGCAACCCCGTTATCGTTATTAGAAAACCCAGTTTCAATATCAATAGACAAGGGGATGGATATCACCGCAAGCATTTTTTTTACCATAAACACATAGTCATCAAATGATATTTTTTCGCCATCTTGATATCCAAACTCGTTCGCCACACCCCAACTAGTAGTACCGACAGCTTTAAAACATTTTTGCTCCATTATCATCGCCGACAGCGGATTCCATGCTCCACCCAATACAAGGCAATTGCATTTTTCATGTAATGCTTTGAAATTCATATTACTTTTCCTCTATACCTATTCTTATCACAGTCCACTATTCCGTGAAACGCAGGTAGTTTGTGTTGAATTTGATCGTTTTTCAGGAAAAACTCTCTCTCTAGCGAAACCCAAGTACTATTATTATTAACGACGTATCCTAACTCATCCAAAAAGTCCTGCACTTCATCAGGGTTTACGCCAAATATATGAGGCTCGCCAATTTGCTCAAGCTCGTGAGCGAGCGCCTGAGCACCATAATAGCTCAAGTCACCATCTACATAATCTCTGTAGGCATAGTCGAAAATAACACGCAACTTGCTTTTGAAGAATTTATGCAGATCCAAAAGTGTAGATTTTACAACCTGCTCTTCCAAGAAATAACTGACTCCTTCCCATATCACAAGCGTATTTTTTGATTGAGCAATCTGGTTGGTTGTCATCGAATCAATCAACGTCTCCTCATGAAAATTTATGGGCACGTAATCTATATTTCCGTTGAGTTTTGCCAAGCTTTCGTTAGAGTTTATTATGTCGATTTTATAGTCAAACATCCCCTTCAAATCATATTCATATATTTTTGCGTTGGGGTAGTCTTGTGCAAACCTCAAGCCTCTTGAATCCAAACCAGCGCCTAATATTACAATTTGACACTCATTATATTTTTTTGCCCAGCTAACAAAAGCGTTGTCCATTTTCTTTGTTCTTACCAGATGATAATATATGCCACCCGGCACACGCTTCTGTAGAGCACTTTTTGACTGGGCTGGTTGAGCCAAATATTGCCGCCACGGCTCTGAAACAAAATACTTTGCTAAATAGTCAGGATTTTTAGTCAAGTCATCTTCTTCAGCTAGAAGTGCCCTCATCATCGCGGTTACACTGGCGCTTTGTATAAAATCACTTTCCTGTCGTTTAGGTGCTGCTGCTTTACTCATTAAAACACATCTCCTATTTTAAAATGTCAAATACTGCTTCTAGAACCGAAATAATTGTTTAGATTTTTTCGTCATCAGCGGATCATTTAATGGGCATTGAGTATCTCCAAATACATCAAATTTCATGATTTTTACCTCTCCGTATTCAGGCGAATGGGCTAAGCCAAGATGTTCTTCAAATCCCAACTTAGCAAAATAGTCATAACGTATAGGGCTGCAATCAATTACGATCCATCTAATTCCTTTTCTTCTACAGTATTCGACAGTTGCCAACGCCAATATATATCCAAGTTTGCCACTTCTATTACTTTGATCGACCATGTATTTTGTTACTACGCAGTAGCTGTCTTGTCCAAACAAATCAAGTTTATAAAAGTCGTAATAATACCCCATAAACATATTGTTTGTGATGATTCTTGAAGTGCCAACAATCGCGTTATTATTCTCTACATATAGGCAGTCGCTATTCGGCTCGAACTCATCAATAAGCATTTTTTTATCGAGGTTGACGTATTTTCGATTCCTACCCATTTCACGATAGTAAACGTCATACCAAAAACGATAAATTTTGTATTTTTTTTTAGGCGCAAGCCTTACTAGGTTTTTTGGGTGTCAAGTACAGATTGACAATTTCAGCCAGTTTTTTGGCGGCCATCATCACTGTTTGTTTACTTGGATGTATTCCATCCCCCCTATGCTCAAAATTTTCCCATAGTTCTAGCACTATCACATTGCGAATCTCCTTTTTAACCCGCTTGCTATACTCGTTTCTTAATAAATTGTATTCATACTCGTTTGCAACCCATTCGAAATTTAAGGCGCTTTTTACAAGAGGAAGATCTATAGCATCATACTCTGGGTGCAATGCAACAATAGGAATAATGCCGAAATCAGATGCTTTATTTGCAACCTCAATAATACGATCAACCGTTTCATTGACTTTTTCTATGTCACATGGACGAGCTTCTCCTTGCGGAACCCCAAGGGCATCTGAATGTATGCAATCATTTGGTATTCCAATAAATAAAAACTGGGCGTTATAACCATCGATCATCGTTGGATCTTCTAGGTTATACATTGCAACTCGCTGGAGAGCGCGTTCAAATTGCTCGTTATACCCAAACATATCGCCACCGGGCAAACACGAATCGTAAAAGCATGTTGCCCTGTAAAATGTAGTATTTCCTACATTAGCTTCATTCACCACCAAACCATTAGAGGATTTTTCTCTTATATAGGCATCGCCGAGAGCCAAATAACTTCCATATCCCACCGCCATACCATTTAATGAGGCGAAATTGTTATCATCGATTCTAGTCTTGCCGCTTTCGTATGATGCTCCGATCATCAAAAGGGCAGTCGTGTTACTGGGATTAGCCGATTCAACCCCGTAACTATCTAGTTTCCACGTAAGGTTTCCATCTGCGTCGATTCCAGTAAACTTTAAATTAGCCCATAAATTTTGTTCATTTTCAAGAAGAGGCTGGTATTGAGCTGAAGGAATGTGAATATCTAAATCATTTGAGATAATAACCGCATCTGCATATACACTACTAATCAATCCAATGCTAAATACAATTAATAAAACATTACAAATTTTCATTTCTTTATCCTATGAGCATAACTCGTTTATTCATCAAGGCTTTAAGAATAGCAAACGTAGGGTGCGTCCCACGCACCTTTGACATAAGGTGTATCGTTTATTTGTTTGTGCGGAGTACGCACTCGTTAGGCTGGCTTTTTTCAACCATGACTTTTCCATATTTTTTTAAGTTGACATGGCGGCGTAATATAAACGATAATTCACGCACAAAACAGCCACTGCTAGTATGAATTTGATCAACTGTGAGGATGTATTTATGGAAGTCTATGAAAAAATTAAATTTCTTCGTAATTTTAGAGACTGGACTCAGGAAGAAATGGCCGAAAAACTACAAATGACACCTAATGGATACGCTAAGATTGAACAGGGAAAAACGGTTCCCGATCTTTCACGATTAGAGCAAATTTCAGAAACATTCGGAGTGGAGTTAGCGCAATTGGTGGGTTTAAATGACAAAAATGTGTCTAACTTTATAGAAAATTATTATAATGCTTTTATTTATCATGATTCTGCTCATCATCAGCAATCTCACCATAATGCGGCTGATCAAACAACATGCAAACACGAATTAGAAAAAGCTCATTTAATTATTGAGCAAAAAGATAAGGAAATTGCTTATCTTAAAGAGATGATTGAGTTGATGAAGAAACAAGCGTAGGAGCGTCTCACCTTATCACTTATTTAAACCGTTTGGATATACCAGTTGAATAAACCTAATGATGGTAAATCGTATATAAAAAATGTTACACTCTAACCGAACAGTCCCGCTTAGGAGATAAAAAGATGAGTGATTCAGATGAGGTTGAAAATAACGGAATTGATGGGGAGGATCCAAAGGGCTCATTGAATCACAGCACTGTTCAATTCAAGCTAGGCAGTTTGCTTGATCGTTGTGCTGGCAATAAATTGCATTTTGCAACTGAGTTAAGTTTGGACATTGTCCAGTATGATCTCAGTGAATATCGGCTTGATGGCAAATATGAGATTAAACCTGATATTTGTGCCTATATGAAATTTCCTATTATATCCGAAAAACTAGATGATCTGGTGACAGTATCTGAAATGCCTGACTTAGCTATTGAGATACTGTCATCACGCCAATCGCTCGGTTATCTGATTAGAAAAATCAAAGCTTATTTTGAACTTGGCGTTAAGTCATGTTGGATAGTTAATCCGGGTATGCAGACTGTGGTTGTTTACTCGCAACCGAATCAGCGAAAAAGCTTTGATGTCGAACGCGATACCTAAGTCATTGATGAAGTGATGGATATTCGTTTACCCATTCAAGAGATTTTTTCCAGCTAGGAGAGCGGAAATCCCCATACCACTCTGGTGCTGAAATCGAGGAGAGAAGCAAGCGTAGGGTACGTACTCCGCACAAATAAAGTACAGTAACATCAAGAATGTGCGTGGGACGCACCCTACGCTTGTGGATGGCCCATTGCCCACCATTGCGGCCCCATGCCGGTGAAAACAAAAACCGGCGGAGCAAATTGTCCAAAATCAATTTTGGACTCCAAGACTTCAAAGTTGGTAGGAGTCCAAGATTTATCTTGGCTAGCAAGCGTAGGTACGTTCCACGCCCTTTATACAACAAATAAACCGACGGTTTTATCCTCAATATCTGGGCTGCGATCATCACGGTTTGCACACTCACAATGCACATAATAGATGCCCACCCTTTCTTATGCGCCGACTATTTAAACAAAGACTCCCCCAATCCCGCCTTTGCCGCATTGAGACGGAGACCCGCAACAGGAGATTATGGACAAAATAACTCATTATCGCCAGATTAGATTATTAAGGAATTACTCCACACCTACGCCCAATATAAACCTGCTATAGGATCGATACAAATCGAAACGATTATTGACAACACCACTCAATCTTATTGGAGACGATGATGAAGAAAACTGACCCTTTAATAGATGAAATCCGACAAATTAGGCACGAAATTTCGGCAGAATTTGATCATGATCCGAAAAAAATGTATGCCTATTACAAGCAAGTTGAAAAAGAATTGAAAGCGAGTGGTCAATATACATTTTTGGAGGATCAGCAAGCGTAGGGTGCGTCCCACGCACCTTTTATTTATGGTGTATGGATTAATGGTGGTTTTTTTCCGCACTCGTTAGGCTGGCTTCTGCTGGATGGGGGGAGTTCTAATCCTCCCCCCGTCCTGCACCAAACAAAATCACTTTTTGTCTCGTTCCAACGCTCCAGCGTCACGAACTTGTTCTCGTTCAGTCGTTCGGCTGTCACTGCTATTAAGTTGTTCTCCTGCCCAACGTCGTATAGTATCTACCAGATTTTCTGCATCATCCCGACTCAAAAGTTCAATATCCCTATCGTCGTAACGAAAAGTCACGGCATAAGGATTAATTCAACGCCATGAAGTATCAATACGGCCTTAATACTTTTTTCCACGGCTTGCTGGGCATGAAAACACACAGTGGCAATATGAGTTTCAGGGACATTCTTAAGCACTTTAAATGCTGTAATGTCTCTCTCAGCGAGACGAATAAACCGTTGAGCTTCTTCAAGTAATTCTTCTTGAGTGGGTTGCGTCATAAAGTACTTTTCCTTCTTTTAAGGCCCAATAAAGTGC
>JSZA02000076.1 GCA_000785145.2 Candidatus Thiomargarita nelsonii | reverse complement strand
TAAATCTTGGACTCCATCGCGTTAGGAGTTCAAAATTTATTTTGGACGAGGCGCCCAAGATAAATCTTGGACTCCTTAAAAAAACTTGTGTATAACGATGAGCGCGGAGCAAAGGAATGCCTGCCTCGACGCGAGGCAAAGAATTTTGGATTATCATCACACTAAGGAATGCTTATGAAAGCTTTAATTATCACCCTATTCCTGTTGCTAAGCAACAATGGCATATATGCCAACGATTTCCCCCCCCCCTTTACTGCCGAATATAAAGTTTATGCTAAAGGCTTCTCGGTGGGCAAAGGCACTCGCACTCTCAAACGCCTCAAAAATGGTAAATATTTATTTAAAACCGTTGCTGAAACCACCGGCTGGCTATCCTTCTTCAAAAAGATTCGCATTGAAGAACAAAGCCTTTTTACGCGCACCAAAAGTGGAAAAATCCGCCCTTTAAAATACACCTATCGTCAAACGGGGAGCAGAGAGCGAACCAACGAAGTTATCTTTTATTGGGCTAAAGGAATGGCGAAAAACACCTTTAAAGGTGAAACCAAGATGATAGCACTTCAAGAAGGCACACTTGATAGACTGCTTTACCAATTAGTCTTGATGCAAGACTTAAAACAAGGCAAGCGAAAACTCAAATACATCGTTGCCGACAAAGGCCAAATCAAAGTCTATACGCCAAAATTGATTGGTAATGAACGTGTTGAGACAGGTATGGGCAAATTAAATAGCCTTAAATATATGCGCGTTTCCAATAATCGACGGACAACTTTATGGTGTGCCCGCGCTTTACATTATTTGCCCGTGCAAGTTGAACACGTTGAAGATGGAGATGTGTTTAGTATGCTATTGCAATCCGTGCGAAAAATTGATAATTGATTAGTGACTAGTACATCGTCAAGGTTGTTTTTATGGGTAATGTAGGGTGCGTCCTACGCACCGTGACTCTTAATTTGTGCCCAGGACGCACCCTACAACACAATGCCATTAAGTTAAGCATAAATGCGTTTTTTTTGTAGGGTGGGTAGAGCGGATCGAAACCCACCAACTCGTTGAAATTTTTAACAATGGTGGGTTTCGCTCTCGCTCTACCCACCCTACAAAAAAACCTTAACTTAATGGCATTGACGCTCTGCGTGGGAATGCCTGAAAGGACGCGGAGCGTCCTGCAAGTGCCATCCCATGTTGTCATTTTCGTTGCAGGACGCAGAGCGTCCTAGCAGGCATTCCCACGCAGAGCGTGGGAACGAGAAAAAAAAAACAATGAAAGCAGCCAATACATTAATGATTCAAGGTACGACTTCAGACGCTGGTAAAAGTACCCTCGTTGCCGGATTATGTCGTTCCTTTGCTCGCCGTGGAATACGGGTTGCCCCTTTTAAGCCGCAAAATATGGCATTAAATAGTGCTGTCGCGGCTGATGGCGGTGAAATTGGTCGCGCACAGGCAGTACAAGCACAAGCCTGTCGTATTCCGTCCAGTCATGATATGAATCCTGTCTTACTTAAGCCTAATACGGATACTGGCGCACAAGTGATTATTCAAGGTTATGCGATAGAGAGTATGGATGCTTGTCGGTTTCATGATTATAAGTCTGTCGCAAAAAAGGCGGTGCTTGATTCTTATGCCCGTTTATGCGAAAGCTATACCACTATTTTGGTTGAAGGTGCCGGCAGTCCAGCCGAAATTAATTTACGTGAAAACGATATTGCTAATATGGGATTTGCTGAAGCGGTTGATTGTCCCGTCATTTTAGTGGCGGATATTGATCGTGGTGGCGTATTTGCTCATTTAATTGGGACTCTGGCATTATTGTCAAGCAGTGAACAAGAACGCATTATTGGTTTTGTTATCAATCGTTTTCGGGGTGATATTGCTTTATTACAATCTGGGCTCGACTGGCTCGAAAAAGAAACGGGTAAACCGGTATTGGGCGTATTACCTTATTTACACGGATTACATTTAGAAGCTGAAGATGCAATTACTACTCAACAAGTCGATAAAACGCTTGAGACTTTGCAAGTGATTGTGCCTGTTTTGCCTAGAATCAGCAACCATACTGATTTTGATCCTTTACGTTTACATCCACAAGTCAATTTACAATTTATTGGTTTACATGAAACGCCTCCCTCTGCTGATCTAATTATTCTCCCCGGCTCTAAGTCGGTTTGTGCTGATTTAACCGCCTTACGTCAAGCAGGTTGGGAATCGGCTATTTTGCGACATTTGCGTTATGGGGGACGTGTATTAGGTATTTGTGGTGGATTTCAAATGTTGGGGCATTGTATTGATGATCCTTTAGGTTTGGAAGGGGATGGTATTACAGGTTTAGGTTTATTGGATATAAAAACGACTTTAGCACCCGAAAAAACGTTGCGTAATGTTTCTGGTCATTTAACATTAGATAATGCGGTTGTGAGCGGTTATGAGATTCATGCGGGTGTGAGTCAGGGAAAGGGTTTGAATAATCCTTTAATACAATTTGAGGATTATACGGATGGGGCGCGTTCTACTGATAATCAAATTTTTGGGACTTATTTACATGGTATATTTGAATCTCCCTCCGCGTCTAATGCTTTATTACGTTGGGCAGGGTTGGAACGTCCAACAACGCCAGATTATCAGGCTTTACGTGAATCCGATTTGGAGCGGTTAGCCGATACTATTGATCAATATCTTGATCTGAATCTGATTGGGAATTTAGTACAACGGATTAGTGTGAAAGGAGAGTCATAAATGACATTATTTGAATTACAACAAATATTGGCTAGAGGTGAGGATAGTCAATATCAGTTCAAACAGTAGGGGGGAAGAAATGCAACGCTTGTTTCAAGCCGCAGGCTTAATTCATGCTGATGGTGTGCCGGTACAGGAGACTAGCCAAGCTGATCTAGATCGTTGGGCTTTTCAAGACTATTATGAAAACCGCTATCACGAAGTCGCAGAAGATATTTCTCCTCGCTTGCTGCAAAATTTGGGGCTACTCAAATCGGAGCGACTGACTTTAGCGGGGTTATTATTATTTGGGAAATTTCCACAGCGATTCAAACCGGTCTTTGTCGTCAAGGCGATTGTTTTTCCTGGTGATAATGTGGATATTTCTCAATACTTTGATAATGAGGATATTGAGGGCAATTTGCTGCAAGTTTACAAAGATAGCTTTGCATTTGTGCGGCGCAATTTGCACCATGTCCAAAATGGGCAAGGTGTCAATTCTTTAGGTGAACTTGAAATTCCACCGGTTGTGATCGAAGAATTGTTGGTTAATGCTTTGATTCACAGAGATTATTTTATTTCAGCACCGATCAGGCTTTTTATTTTTCGTGATCGTATTGAATTGATTAGTCCTGGGCATTTACCCAACCATTTGACGATAGAGCAAGTTCGTTGGGGATTATCCAATATGCGAAATCCAGTTTTGGCTAGTCACGCGACTCATATTTTGCCTTACCGTGGTTTGGGGACTGGCATTCCCAGAGTGCTTGAATCCCACAACGCTGTTGATTTCACCGATGATCGTGACGCTAACCAATTTAAGGTGGTGATAAAACGCCGTTTTAGGGTGACAACATAATATGAGAGCAAGCGTAGGGTGCGTCCTACGCACCGTCATCTGCACCATAATCATTAATGAGGCGTGCTCGCTTTATTTGTGCGGAGTACGCACCCTACGCTCGTTCCCTGCGTGGGAACGATAAAAAAACGGCGGTATCAAGTTAAAGGCTTCCAAATAACTGGTTTATTTCTTTTTCCATTTCTTCAAAACGGATTTGAATCGTACCCGTTTGTGATTCAAAATTTTTAAAGAATTTCAGAGGTATTTTCAGTTTTCCCAAAAGGGTTTGACATTCTAATAATCCTTTTTGAGCCGTTTTGTTAAAAACGGCATGAATTCTATCGTCTTGAGTCGCACTGCCTCTGCCGTTATAAAATACTATGCCAGCAAACCGAATTTTTAAGCCTTTAAACTCTTCGTAACTGTCATGATCATTGATTGACAGTAAAAAATAAAACCGACTGATACTATCTTCAAACTTTTTAAGCGTTTCTTCTAATAGTATATCTTTGATTTCACTTTTTAATTCAATTAGGAAAACGTTTAAAAATTTTTTTATTTTTTTACCTTTTACAAAAGCTAAAGCAATATCGACTGTTTTATTGCCTTCTCCCAGTGGCGAGAATCCTTGAACCTTATTTTCTAAGTTAATTCTCCAAATATGATAGGCACTATTATCGCAAGGAATGTTGTTAATGATAACTTTTTTTAACACGCCGCTTTTTCTCTTTCCAACATTCTTGCGTTCTACTATTTCAATCCTATCAGTGGTGATTTCAACGACAAAAGCATCCGGTTTTTTGCCCAATTCTTTTTGTAATTCGTAACGAATCTGGCTAACCAACATGATTTCAATCTTCCTTATTGATTAATTGATAAATTTGATCAGTCAATATCTCGCTGATATTTTTAATTTTCCTGATTTCAGAAGAGAAATCTTTAAAATGCACACCATAATCCTTCGGCTCATAAGGGATAATTCGAGTCCCTTCAAAAAAATAAATCCCAATCTCATTGCTAGTCAGGTTAATGTTTTGGTTGAGTTCTGGATAATTGTTTATCGCAATGTGTACTGACTGGGATTTTAATCTGCCTAAATAAATATAATTATTGACGGCATCCGCTAACAAAGGACTGTGCGTAGTCATCAATACTTTATTGTTGTTATCATTGGCAAATTCTAGTAGCACATTTAGCAAGGCTATCTGATTTTGTGGGTGTAAATTTTCTTCCGGTTCATCAATCATCAAAAAATTATTGTTTTTGTCAGCCCAATATTTAAAATAAAGGTATAAGGTACTGAGTTGATTCACTGACGACGAGGATAAATACATGGGTAAATCATTGTCTTGTTCATTCATTTTCAAGTAAAAGTCTAGGGGGGCTAAGCCTTGCTCCTTTTTGGTGACAATATCGCCTCCCATTATTTGGCGCAAGGAAAAAAGCAGTGGCTCATAATAATCGCTAGCCTTCGTCTCTTCATTGAGTCGATAGATTTTATCAAAGAGCCAATTCATGGGTTCTGTATAAGGGCTTTGGTAATGACTTTCAAAAGCATGAGCGGGGAGTGATTCTAACGCAAAATCTTTTCCTTTTTCCTTATTTTTCATAAACTCAACTAGCATTTGTGATAGAGCATCTCTTTCTTTGGACAAGGCTTCTCTCTTTTCTTTTTCTAATCGGTAAATGTATTGATAAAAAATAGGATAAAAAAGACGACTGGAAGGTAGAAAAAAAGGTTGATGAACATTATCCATCAGCATAGAGAGGATAAATTTAATAAGCGTTGCTTTTCTTAAAGAGGTTGGTTGTTCAACCATATTTTCATTCAGAGACAAAAACGGCTGGCTATTCATTAATTCAGCAGGCAAGCGTTTTTCTTCAAACGTCACCCTTAATGTGCCCTTCATTTTGGACATCATCAAAAACTGACCGTCATTGATTTGGATACTTGCCCCGCCTTCCTGGTGGGCGTTTTTGAGGTCATTTAGCTTATATTGAAAGTCAAGCGAAATTTTGTCTAAGGTAAAATGATGACTGTCAATATTCAATGTTTTTGGAATGATATGACGGATTAAAAAGTCTGAGAACTTATTTAAAATGGTGTCCAACAATTCGGACGTTAATTCGATAGAATCTTTGCCTTCCAATTTCAATTCAGTCGTCGCTTTAGCAAAACTATCAATGGTTTTGTTATGAAACAAACTCCACAAAAGTTGCGACAAATAGGTTTTTCCACTATTGTTATATCCAACAAAGACATAGACTTTTTTGGATAAATCAATTTCCCCTTTTTTAATAGGGCCAAAATTTTGAATGATTAATTGCATGGGTTGTACCTCAATAAAATTAAACGCTAGTGCAGGAGAGCGAGAGATAAGACAACGACACCTAAGTACAAGTAATTAAAAAAAAAACGAATTGACTGAACAACTGGCTTAAAATTACTTCGTATCGTTTATTTCTCAATTAGATGTACTAACTAAGTCAGGAGTCCAAGATTTATCTTGGACGAATCTTGGGCTCCGAAATACTATTCAATTTCCACTTTTTCTAGGATGACCGTTTCCACTGGAATACTAAAGTCTTTCCAGTTACCATGTGAATCTTGATCCTCAGTAAACAGGGCAACGGTTAGATTGTTGCCTGTCTGCATGAGTCCAATAATTTCCTTTGGATCCCAATTTGTGTTTATCAGGGAGCCATTGTGTCCTTGTCCAGTGGCGATTATGCCATAGACGTAGGTGTCTGGGAGATGTGCGACAATAGAACGGTGTCCTATACCTGGGTGCTCAACGGCCGGACCCTCGTTAAAACATGATTACCCGAGTCACTGCAGCCAGTGATGCTTGGATTAACTGCTTTGAAGATATAAAGGGAACGACTCTCGCTAAGAAAAGTAGGGCTTTCCAGATCGTAACAATAACCTTTCCCATCACGATAGCGTCCAACCACCAAATTTGTTGTTGAGATCAATGGAGGTGAAATGGCGACTGAGCTTATTTGCTCAAATATCAAACCCTTCTCCGGGTTCAGAGTAAAATCAAAGGAAACATCGAAGTAGGTCGTCTTCCCTGTGTTCACATCCAAGACTGGGACGCGGTGCATGTTGAGTGATCGTCCCGTTCCCACGATATGCGTGGATTCAAAGTGAACGCTCATTGTCGTGCCTGGAATGATTTCCGATTGGGCTGGCGTCGCAGCAAACGCAATCGTTGTGGCTAGTAAGCCGTTGAAGAATAGCTTTTTTATTAATTTTCCTCTTATAATATAAGTAAGTGGTGACTTAAACAATGTTTGAACTTCAAACATTGCGATATGTTTTATACAAGCAAATTAAAAAAAAGTCAAGCTCCAAAATAAATTTTGGACTCCTAAATAGGCTTAATCAAATCATCATTCAAGTTTTATCGTTCCCACGTACCTTTTTTGATGTCACTGTAGATTAATGGTGTGTAGTATCCACCTTAATTTATATATGAATGAATCAGGTGGATACGCTTCGCTTAATCCACCCTACATGATCTTTTTCTCGACTCATCAATATCTATACCTAACACCAATGCCACCTTCGTTAAGGTATTCAGGAGTCCAAACTTTAGTTTGGGAGAGCCGACGCCCAAGATAAATCTTGGACTCCTAATACCACGATTGCGGGCATTTATCCTTAACGAAGGTGGCATTGATACCTAACACCCCCCAACAATAGACACACGAATAACCCCCCCACAACCAAAGCATTACCAAAACGGACAAAAGGCGTTGCCCCTTCGTAAGCTTGGGCACTAGCGATTAAAGTCATAATTTCAAATTGCGGCGCAAGCGAAGTGATTTTACCTTTATTATCAATCACCGCTGAAATGCCAGTATTCGTCGCACGGAGCAAATAGCGTCCACTTTCCAATGCTCGCATACGGGCAATTTCTAAATGTTGATGCGGCGCAATCGAGTCACCAAACCAAGCATCATTGCTCACATTCACTAATAGTCTCGCACCGGGTAAACTATTGCGTATTAATGCCCCAAAGGCATCTTCATAACAAATGGAAACCCCTATCGCTTGCCCCGCACTATAGAGATTGTCTTGTTGAGCCTTCCCTGACGAAAAGTCTGACATGGGCACTTCAAGCAATTTTAAAAACTCTCCAAAGAGAAATTGCAAGGGTATATATTCTCCAAAGGGCACCAAATGGTGTTTATTGTAAGAACCCGGTTGAGTGCCTATACTCACCACACTATTAAAATAGGCACCATTTTTCGTCATCACAGGAATGCCGATTATAAATTCGCTACCATAAGTTATACGCTGCTTGGCCAACTTTTTAAAAAAATCTGGCATATATTGTCGTATGTCATGCAAAAACAAGGGAACAGCGGATTCTGGCCAAATAATAATATCCGCCTCGACTTGGCTTAATTCCAAATAGCGTTCTATGGTAGATAATTGATAGCTAGATAACCATTTGAATTCTTGTGGCATATTGCCTTGTACTAAGGCTATCTGCAAGGGCTTACCCACAGGAGTCGTCCATGAAACGCCATTCAATAACCAGCCGGCACCCCATATAAGGATGAATATCGGCAGAGCCAGCTTCTTTTTAAGATAAAAACCATAAATGAGAAGGGCTGCGCTAAATACGGTTATCCAACTGACGCCATAGACGCCCAGCAGTGGTGCAAATCCATTGAGCGGAGAATCAATTTGGCTATATCCGAGACTTAACCAAGGAAAGCCGGTGAAAAGCCATCCTCGTAACCATTCAATCAATGTCCAAGCCGCTGGCAATATTAATAATAATTTCGTGGGCGTATTATTGGGAAAAAAGCGTGTCAATAAGCCACCCAATAAAGCGGGATAAAGTGCCATCCACAAGACAAAAGCGGCTGTCAAAAAAATTGCCCCTAATAGTGGCAGTCCTCCAAATTGGTAAAAACTAATATGTACCCATGATACGCCGACACCAAATAGTCCTACGCCATAAAGGAATCCACGCCAAAAGGCGCGTCGAGGTGAAATATTTTGCCAAAGATAAAACAATAGGGCAGGTGATAATACCGCAAAAGGGAATAATCCATAAGGTGCAAACGATAAGGGCAGACTGCTGCCCGCCAACAAGGCAAGTATATCGCCTATAGTGCCGTTTAATTGTTTCATCCCCTAATATGCCCATCCCCCAACACAATAAATTTCTGTGAAGTCAAGCCATCCAATCCGACTGGTCCACGGGCATGAAATTTGTCCGTACTGATACCAATTTCCGCACCTAAGCCATATTCAAATCCATCCGCAAAGCGGGTGGATGCATTCACCATCACAGAACTAGAGTCCACTTCCGTTAAAAAGCGCCGCGCTCGGCTCCAATCTTCAGTTATAATTGCATCACTGTGTTGAGAACTATGCAGACCAATATGTTTTATTGCTTCGTCTAAATCCTGTACAATTCGTATAGATAAAATCGGGGCTAAATATTCGGTATCCCAATCTTCATCGCTGGCTGCTTGAATATTCGATAATAAAGCTTGGCTTGCCGGACATCCGCGCAATTCAACGCCCGCCGTTTCATATTTTTCAGCTAGTTTTGGTAACACTTGCGCCGCTATCTCCTTAGCGACTAATAAAGTTTCCATCGTATTACAAGTGCCATAGCGTTGCGTTTTCGCGTTATAGGCGACAGCGATGGCTTTTTCAAGGTCTGCTTTATCATCAATATAAGTATGACAAATGCCATCTAAATGTTTAATCACAGGCACTCGCGCTTCTTGACTGATACGTTCAATTAATCCTTTGCCACCTCGCGGGATGATAACATCGACGTATTCTGGCATAGTGATTAATTGACCGACCACTGCCCTATCTGTCGTTTCAATCACTTGTACGGCTGTGCTAGGCAATCGGGCCGCCTTTAAGCCGGCTGAAATGCACTCGGCAATGGCTTGATTAGAGTGAATGGCTTCCGAGCCGCCCCGTAAAATGGTCGCATTACCCGATTTCAAACATAAGCCGGCAGCGTCGGCTGTCACATTGGGGCGAGATTCGTAAATAATCCCGACGACTCCCAAAGGGACGCGCATTTTGCCCACTTGAATGCCACTCGGGCGGTAGCTTAATTCGCTTATTTCGCCGACCGGATCAGGCAAAGCGATCATTTGTCGTAAACCTTCAATCATGTTTTCGATGCGCGACTCATTTAAGGCTAAACGATCTAGCAAGGCGGCTTCTAATCCTTTTGCCTTGCCCGCTTCTAAGTCTTTTGCATTAGCGGCGAGTAATGGCGCATTTTGTTGTTCTATTTGTTGGGCGATTGCCTCTAATGCTTTGTTTTTAATGCTGGTTTGAGTACGCGCTAAAATTTGTGCGGCTTGACGCGCTTGTTTGCCAATTTGCTGCATGTATTGTTTCATATTAAAATAAAAGAAAAAAAAAGCCTCTTAGTTCAGGAACTAAGGGGCTTTGTTGGGTCATGTCCAAGATAAATCTTGGACTCCTTTAGGATATACCAAGGGCAACCACAAGGGATTGCCCCTACAATATTTGCATGTAGGGGCAATCCCTTGTGGTTGCCCCTTCTGGGAGTCTGACTTACTTTCGCCTTAAAAAGACTTCAACGGAGACATCTAAGTCTTCCACTTTTATCAATTTCCGAGAGCTTTTGAATCCCCGAAGGTCCACCAAAACATCGTATTTACCGGGCTTCAGGCAGATCCCATCTCGATATTTCGGTCTAATATTCATTATCCTGATTCGACTCTTTGAGGGAATCGCATTCACAGTCAGACTAAAAGTCTTTCTGGGACAAGAAGACTCACGCGAATCCGAAGAACCTTTCATCTCCTTCAAACGGTTGATGGCATCTGTCTGCCCTTGTTTTGCCGCTTTGCGATACCACTTGATGGCAGTTCGGTCATTCTCAGTGACACCATAACCTTTGTCGTAGATCTTACCTACAAAGAATTGTGATTGGGCATCTCCATTGTTAGCGGGCTTGCGAAGCAATTTTAAAGCCTTCGCATATTCCCCTTTTTCAAGAGCAATCCAACCATCCATAAAGGGTTGTGCCAAAACGGGCGTTGATAAAAAAATTGAGATAAAAAAACAAGCCAGCAAATTACGAGTCATTTCGAGTCTCCAATAATGAGAAAAGTTGTATTATCTTTTTTTTTGCCATCTAGTATAGTACGCATTGACAAAAATAATTAATCGCTAAATCAATTAGTTAAAAATAATTATTAAAGTTATATAAAACTTCAACAAATGCAGCTAATAATTTGAATTTACAAATTAATTAATTTGTCAATGCGTAAGTCCTATATCTTTGGGATTATTTTTTTTATGTTTAGGCAAATAATTTCACACCCGCTATTTGTAAACTCAATTGCAGCAATTCATCCCAAGGATTACCATTTTCCCCCTTTTTATCATACGAACAATTTGTACCGTATCCCGCAACACTTACTTTAAAACGCCAAAACCACAAAATCCGGCCTTGGTTATGTTTAAGGAGCAAGTTCCCTGGGGTGATAAACCATCTATCACCTTTAATTATATATAATTAAGGCAACCACAAGGGATTGCCCCTACACAGATTTTGAGGCACGC
Organism: Candidatus Thiomargarita nelsonii; assembly: GCA_000785145.2. Taxonomy (GTDB): domain Bacteria; phylum Pseudomonadota; class Gammaproteobacteria; order Beggiatoales; family Beggiatoaceae; genus Thiomargarita; species Thiomargarita nelsonii_B. The sequence continues at coordinate 21,007 of JSZA02000076.1, read as the reverse complement.
TAATCTATATTTGTTTCAACAAAGCCAAAGATACTACAAATAATTATTGTCTGTCTGTCAAGATTTAATTTTTTGACTGGCTTTATTATTGCGTGGTTTGGGTGTTTAATGCTAACAGTCAGACTTTTAGTCTGACTGGGACTCAGTAAAATCAGAAGCATTTATCTCCTTCAAACTCTTGAAGGCATCTATATGCCCTTGTTCTGCCGCTTTGCGATGCCACTTGATGGCTGTTTGGTCATCCTCAGTGACACCATAGCCTTTGTCGTACATCATACCTAAAAAGTATTGCGCTTGGGCATGTCCCTGGTTAGCGGGCTCGCGAAACAATTCTAAAGCCTTCGCATATTCCCCTTTTTCAAGAGCAACCCAGCCATCGAAAAAGTCATCTGCCAAAACGGGCGTTGATAAAAAAATTGAGATAAAAAAACAAGCTAGCAAATTACGAGTCATTTCGAGTCTCCAATAATGATTGTACATTCATCAACTATACTATCTTTTTTTTTGCCATTTGTCATCAAGAAAAATCTTGGATTCCTTAGCTAAATAATTTCACTCCCGCTATTTGTAAACTCAATTGCTGCAATTCGTCCCAAGGATTGCCACTTTCCAATCCTTTTATCATACGATCAATTTGTACCGTATCCCGCAAAAATTGCCGCCACCGTTGAGGCTTTGAATATCTCTTAATAGCGCGGGATATGGCATTTTGACGTCGTGCCCAAATACGATAAGTTTTAAGTATTTGAGCGATGCTTTGTCCCGATTGTAGTGTATAAGTCATATAACATAAATTGCGTATTTCTTTATTTAAAGCCCACGCCACTACAATCACTTCAACCCCTTCTGCTTGTAAGCCCTGTAATTGACGGACAAAGCGCGGCACATCACCTGTCAATACGGTATCCACCCAATTAAACACGTCAAAACGGGCACTATCTACGACGGCATCTAGTACTTGTGCTGTATCAATCTGCCCTTTGCCATATAATAAATGCAGCTTTTCAATTTCTTGAGTGCAAGCGAGTAAATGTCCCTCAGCGCGTTCCGCTATTATATTGATAGCCTCTGGAGACGCTTGTAAACCAGATTGCCTCATACGTTGGGTTATCCAGCCGGGCAATTCTGATACATTGAGAGGCCATATTTGTATAAGCACGCTTCGCTCACTTAATATTTTAAACCATTTCGTTTTTTGTTTTTTAGTATCAAGTTTATCAGTGGTGATTAATAAGATGGCATCAGGCGGGGGTTTGTCCGAATAGGCTATCAAGGCTTTAGTGCCATCGGTTCCAGGGGAATGAGCGCCTAATCGAATTTCTAACAAACGCTTATTGGCAAATAAAGAAAAACTATCCGCTTGTTCTTCAAGGTTTTCCCAATCATATTTCGATTCGACGCTTAAAACAACTCGCTCATTAAAACCTTGCTGACGGGCAAAAGATCGTAGAATATCCGCACATTCCATCATTTGTAAAGGCTCATCCCCGGTTAAGAGATAGATAGGTGAGAGTCCTTGTCGCTTGAGATGATTGCTTAGTTGAGCGGCTTTCAATTTCATTTTCAGACTATTTTCTTTTGGAGTCCAAAATTTATTTTGGGCGATTTTCTTTTGGAGTCCAAAATTTATTTTGGGCGATTTTCTTTTGGAGTCCAAAATTTATTTTGGGCGATTTTGGGCGATTTTGGGCGAGGTGAAAAAAATTAAATTGGAGTGGAAAAAAAATGGTGCCCCCGCTGGGACTCGAACCCAGAATCTCCGGCTTAGGAGGCCAGTGCATTATCCAGTTATGCCACAGGGACTATGGTGGAGCCGAGGAGGGTCGAACTCCCGACCTCTGCATTGCGAACGCAGCACTCTCCCAACTGAGCTACGGCCCCACTTGAATGGACGGGCATTATACACGGTTCAAATCAATAATGCTAGTTTTTTTTAGTCCAAGATAAATCTTGGACTCCTAAAATCTTGGACTCCTATTTTTATAAACGCCCCCGCAAACGTTTTACAGCCGCCCGTACTTGGCGCGGTGCTGTCCCCCCGATATGATTACGGGCATTAATTGAGCCATCCAATGTTAATATTTCATACACATCATCTTCAATTTGTGGCGAAAATTCTTGAAATAGCTCTAAACTTAAAGCCTCTAGCTCACATCCATTATCAATACAATGTCGCACTGCTTTGCCCACAATCTCATGGGCATCTCGAAATGCCACCCCTTTGCGTACTAGATAATCCGCTAAATCCGTGGCGGTGCTAAAACCCCGCTGGGCGGCAGCACGCATTTGGTCACGTTGCACTTGTAAAGTCGGTATCATGTCTGCAAAAACGCGCAAACTGCCTTTGAGTGTATCGACTGTATCAAACAAGGGCTCTTTATCTTCTTGATTATCCTTATTATAGGCTAATGGCTGCGATTTCATCAAAGTCAATAAACTGGTCAAATGACCATAGACGCGCCCCGTTTTTCCACGTACCAATTCGGGTACATCCGGGTTTTTTTTCTGAGGCATGATGGATGAGCCCGTGCAAAAGGCATCGCTTAATTCAATAAAATTAAATTGCGCTGATGACCATAAAATCAATTCTTCAGAAAAACGCGACAAGTGCATCATCAAGATCGCAGCGGCGGCTGTAAATTCAATCGCAAAGTCGCGATCACTGACAGCATCCAAAGAATTTTCGGCTATACTCTCAAAACCTAATAATTCTGCGGCATAGTGACGATCTATCGGATAACTCGTGCCCGCGAGGGCGGCAGCACCAAGGGGCATACTATTGAGACGTTTGCGACAATCTTGTAATCGTAGCCTATCACGCAATAACATTTCACTCCAAGCTAACAAATGATGTCCAAATGTCGTCGGTTGTGCGCTTTGCAAATGTGTAAAACCAGGCATCAAAGTTTCAGCCTCACGCTCGGCAACGTCAGCTAAAGCCGTCAAAAGTCGCGTCAATTCGCTACGAATCAGTTCGATTTCATCGCGCAAATAGAGACGAATATCGGTCGCAACTTGATCATTTCGAGAGCGCCCCGTGTGCAATTTTTTACCCACCGCCCCAATTTTTTGCGTCAGGCGAGATTCGATATTCATGTGAACATCTTCTAAAGCGATTGACCATTCAAAGGCTTCTCGCTTAATTTCTTGTTCAATTTCGGTCAAGCCTTCAACAATTTGTGTACATTCTGGCTCTGTCAAAACGCCAACATGCGCTAACATACGGGCATGGGCGATGGAGCCCATGATGTCATATTGATATAAACGTTGATCAAAGCTGACTGAAGCGGTAAAGGCTTCGACAAAAGCATCAGTGGGTGCCGTGAAGCGCCCTGTCCAAGGTTTTTCTATGCTCATAAATATATATATAATAATGGAAATAGATGATTAATTTAAAAGACAAAATAATTGTTATAGTGGGGGCAGCAGGTTTAGTTGGACAAAATCTGATTGTGCAACTCAAAGGCTACAAGCATATTGTCGCCATTGATAAACATGCTTACAATTTGAATATCCTTAAAGATTTACATCCCGACGTTGAAACGATTTTAGCTGATATGGCAAACAGCGGCGATTGGCAAAATGCCTTTGCAGATGCCACCTGTTTAGTTATGCTTCAAGCACAAATTACCGGTAAAAATTCGGCATTATTTGTCCGCAACAATATCGAATCGACTCAGCGCGTCTTAGAGGCGGCACGCCAGCACCATGTACCTTATATCGTACATATCAGTTCATCAGTCGTGAATTCTGTCGCAGATGATGATTATACCCATACCAAAAAACAACAAGAAGAAATCGTCATTCGCAGCGGGATTAAGCATTGTATCTTGCGCCCAACTTTAATGTTTGGTTGGTTTGATCCCAAACATCTGGGTTGGTTATCGCGCTTTATGAAATGGGTGCCAGTATTCCCTATTCCAGGGCATGGTCGTTATATGCGCCAACCTTTGTATAATAAAGACTTTTGTCGGATGATTATTCATTGTATGGAAAATCAACCGGATGGTGCGATTTATGACGTTGTAGGTAATGATCAAGTTGATTATGTCGATATCATACGCACGATTAAAAAGGTCAAAAAATTGAAGACGCTGATTATTCACATACCTTATTCGTTGTTTTATGCGCTGTTGAAAATCTACGCCGTCTTTAGTCGCAAACCGCCTTTTACGGCTGATCAGTTGAAAGCCCTAACGGCTGGCGATCATTTTACTGGGGTTAATACCCAAGAAGTTTTTGGCGTGACACAAACGCCGTTTGAGGAGGCTATCCGTGAAACTTTTTGGGATGAAGAATATAGTCAAATTGTGCTAAAACGTTAAAATGCAACCAAAAATCAATAAAAAAAAAATTGCTGTAATAGGCGCCGGACCTATGGGATTAGCTTGTGCTTACGAGTTATTAAAAAATAAGCATCAAGTTGATCTCTATGAAAGAGATGATCGCATTGGTGGCATGTCTGCCTCTTTTAAGTTTGATGGACTCAAAATTGAGCGTTATTACCATTTTATTTGTCGCCCCGATAAGCCCTTATTTGATTTGCTCAACGAATTAAATATTTCTGATAAACTGCGTTGGCGAGACACAAAAATGGGCTTTTTTTATAATGGAGTACTCTATAAATGGGGAGATCCAATTCATTTGCTCACCTTTCCCAAATTGGGTTTAATCTCAAAACTGCGTTATGCTCTCCATGTCTTTTATACGAATAATGTTAACAATTGGGAACGCTTAGATAAACAAAATGCTATCCCTTGGTTAAAAAAATGGGTAGGCGAAACCGCCTATTATAGGCTGTGGGACTATTTATTTGAATATAAGTTTTACGAGCATAAAGAAAATATTTCTGCGGCTTGGATTGGTACCCGTATCAAGCGCCTGGCTCAATCGAGAAAAAACCTGTTCACTGAACAATTAGGCTACTTGGATGGCGGCTCAGACACCTTACTCTGTGCCTTGGAAAAGCGTATTTTGGAATTGCACGGAGATATTTTTCTTAACACGGGCGTTGAAAAAGTCACGACTGTCAATAATCAGCTAGAAGCCCTTGTTGTTAAGGGTGAAAAGCGTTTTTATGATAGCGTTGTGTCCACTATTCCATTGCCTTTTGTTCCTCGTTTGGTACCCGATTTATCGGTAGAAATAATAGATAAAATCAAAAAAATAGCCAATTGTGCCGTTGTCTGCGTTGTGCTTAGGTTGCGTTATGCCTTAACCGAAAACTTTTGGCTTAATATCAATGATCCCGATATGGAAATACCGGGATTGATAGAATATAGTAATCTTAATCCAGTCAGAAAAGATGAAGGGATTGTCTATGTGCCTTTTTATATGCCTAAAACCCATGCGAAATACACACAAGATAATGCTTCATTTATCGAAGAAGTGCTTAGCTATTTGAATCGTATTAATCCAAAATTTGCCAAAGATTGGGTGTTAGCCGCCCACGTTTCTCGCTATGAGTTTGCACAGCCAATCTGCTCTCCCAACTTTTACCAGCAATTGCCGCCAATGCAAACGAATATAGAAGGTTTTGTGATGGCTGATACTTGTTATTATTATCCCGAAGATCGTGGCGTTTCGGAAAGTGTTAAAATGGGCAAACAATTAGCCCAACAGATAGGAGACTCATAGTAGTGGAATCAGAGAATTTGGCAGTAGAAAACGCATATATTTTGACTGTGGATAAAAAGTCAATCGTGCAGTGGATAAAACAGGAATTTTTTTCATCAGCATTTTTGAAATTTCTCATCGTGGGGGGATTTGCAGCCTTAATCAATTTTTCATCGCGGATAGGATTAAGTCTATTTTTAAACTACGCGACAGCTATCATCATTGCCTATCTTATTGGCATGTTGACGGCATTTATTTTAAATCGTATGTTTGTGTTTGAAGCACAATCGGGGCAGACAGCTCACCAATTTTTCTATTTTACGCTAGTCAATTTAGTTGCCATTTTTCAAACCCTTGTGGTGAGTTTATTGGTGGCAATCGTGATATTACCTGGGCTTGGGATTGAACAGTGGGTAGAAGAAATTGCCCATTTTATTGGCATTTGCGTGCCAGTCTTTACCAGTTTTTTAGGACACAAATATTTCTCTTTTAAGTGATAGGTATGGAAGAGTTAGTCGCAATATCGAAAATCTTAGCGGGCATATTCGCCGCTTATGGGGCGTTTAGGCTTAGTCGTAAAGTACGGAAAATAAGTGAAGAACATCCTATCATTGATTACCAGACTCACTCTGAAGACAATACGGCAACATGGCGTTGGCGTCGTCCTGAGAGTGCCTTGAATCTCAAAGTGGAAGAACAAGCTGATGCAAGTACACTCTCCCTACCTTACCGTATTGCTGGGGAGTCTCTGTTTGCGGTTGTTTTTGGGTACATCATACTGATTATTATTGTTATTGTTTTTTCCATACTCTGGCTCTGGTGGAATCAGTCAGAAGCATGGATAATGTTTTTATTTTTTGGCACTCTTTTTTTCATAGTGGCTATGATTTGCTTGGCGCAAGATGGAAAATATCTGGCACGTATCGAATTACGGAAAAATAAGGTTTTATTTTGGCGTCGGTTTGGTTTTTATATATGGCGTAAAACCGCCTATCAAGGCAAGTTACAATTTCAGGGAAAAGAAGGTCATTTTTTCGTGAGAACTATTAAGAAAGAGGAACAATTTCCGGAATCTGATATCATAGAACCCGGAAAAGTCGTGATTTTTGAGTATAAAATCATTGTGAAAAGACGTTACCTCTTTTTTTTTACATCAACAAAAGAAATATTTTTGTTACAATGTAACAAAACTCAGGGAAGCTGGATAAGTCAGGGACTTCAGCAATGGCTTAAGGCAACTCGAAAATATTCAGATGGCATGTAGGGGCAATAGCAGAACTGGTATGGGCTCGCTCCGAATATGGAGGAAATTGGTATCGTTGGGAAGTCCATAATTTAGAAGGTTGGCTATGCCCTGCTTTATTTAAGTATTTCAGTGAAGCACCACAATATATTTATTGTAAAGCGGAGCAAGCTAAAAACGCTCCGCATTGCAGGACGCGGGAGCGTCCAGGCAGGCATTCCCACGCAGAGCGTGGGAACGAGAGAAGAGAGTGCGCTTCGCTAAGGGAACGAGAAACGGCGCAGGAGTCCAAGATTTATCTTGGGCGCTTATTCCCATTGCGCCAAATCCGCCCGAATAATCCGAATCCGTTGCATCAGTGCTTCGCGTTGCATATTAAACCAAATCATGCCCCCCGTTATGAGCCCGCCCAATACCATTAAGACTATCGCTTTGCCCAGTCGTTCTTCTGGGTAGAAGCCAATCAGTTGTCCGAATACGTTGAATATCAGAAATAGGGTGCCGATATAGAGAAAGGCTCGCACTCGCAGGGCAATGCCCAGCATCACGCCGCCTAAACTTATGCCTATCGCCAGCAGAAAAATGCTCAATTCTGGGCGCATGAAAACGTCTAATGTCGCACTCGCATAGAGGGCACTCAAGGCGGTTAAGCGTGTCGCATTTAATATGTGGGGCTTGAGTTCCAGTTGATGGAGTTGTAGCATCAATAAGACGGTGATGGCGACGGGGATGGTATAGAGTTGTAGCAGTTTATAGTTTTCTGCCCAGCTCGGTATCCATAGGTATATGCCCACATTCAGGGCTAATAGTCCCAAATACAGGGGTAAGTTGTTTTGAGAGCGTGGTTGCATGAGTAAATATAAGGTGGCGCCCGCTACTAGGGTGCTAGTGGCATAGATTGAGTCCAGTTGCAGCGGTACGGTGAGTATCGCTAAGATCGGCATCAGCAGCGTTAGGCGATAGAGCGGTTGCGAGGGGTTTATGTGGTGGAGACTATATAGTATATAGGCTGCACACATCAGTAGGGCGGTGTCCCAAACGTTGATCGGTGCTAAACCAAGCCAGAGTAGCCGTGTGTAGAAGCCTAGCAGGGCTATCATGAGGGCGAGTCCGTAGATTAAGTGTGTTTTGTCTATCGTGTTCCGCCACCAGAGTATTATTAATAATAGGCAGGCGAAGAGGGCTGCGAAATGATCCCATTTCCCAAATAGAGTTGAGTCGATGAAAAAGTTGACGAGGTGCCCTATCCATGCCATACAGGCTAAGCTGAACAGTATTGGAAGTGTCGATGTCAGTAACCAGACTAAGTCTCTTTTCTTCGTTAGACGGGATACTGTCCACGCCAGTAAGGCATCTTGTAATGCATACCAAGGTAGCAATGTGTTCAATTGTGCGTCGGGTAGCCATTCCCACCACATCACATGCACTATCACCCCTAATAAAACCGCACCGCCTGCCAGCCAGACTCGTGCCATCGTTTGTTGTCGTAAGCCAAACGTTAAACTCACTCCCGATAATAAGGTGATGTTAAACAGGCGTTCTCCCAGAGATAGGTTCGGCATCACAAAAGTGCTTATGAGGGCTACGCCGAAACTCATCGGTAGCCAGTAGTCCATGACATTTATTATCGCTTCGCGGCTTGCTTTTAAAATGGGAGATTTGGTGCGGCTATTAATATAAATAAATAATAGTAGCCCTATCGTCCATAAGCTGATCAGTAGTGGTAAGTTGATCCTGCTTAAAAAAGCTAATAATATTGTATTCAACAGTGAGAGTAGAAAAATATGCGCCGTTATCGCTTGGGAACGTAAACTTAATACGTGCAAAAAGGAGACATTGAGTAAGATTGCCCAAACGACTAAATTTGCCCAAAGGTTTATTAATAATTCGCTTCCCAAGAGTAGAAATGTCCATATCAATAAGGGCTCTGAAAATTCATTGATTTTCCAATTGGTATAGCGTTGAGCCAGCCGACTCAAGACTAATAGTAGATTAGCCCACAAAATGCTGCCATAGATAAAGAGAATAGTCTGAACTTCAAAAGCGAAGGATAGTCCAGCACTCGTCAAAGTTAAGGCGGCTATCCACGGTATCCACCACCAATTGGCATTGCGGAACATGAGGAACAGATAGGCTGTGACTATCAATAATGTCTCCCATTGGATGGGCAGAATTCCGCTTAATACAAATAAAAGTCCAAGCGTTGGCCAAAATTCGGGCGCAATTGCCCAAGGTGCTTTTAGGCGTGGGAGCCCATAATTGGCGATTGTCCAGAGAATAAAACCCCAGCTCATTAGAATATAAGAGGGCTCTCCTCCAAAAAAACGGGTAAAGGCTAGGCTCAACAGTAGTCCAATACCAACGCCACGTATTGCTGCTGCGTTTTTGAGTGGACGCAAGAGTGGTAATTGTGCCAGTGCTAAGAGTATTAAAATAAAGGGTAGCCAAGTGTGTCCATTTTCTAAAAATAGAATCAGGCTATTGATCAGTGCCCAGATGTAAATAATAGCGGCTGTATGATAAAGTGGCTGTTTATAAAGTGTTTGCCAAGTTGGATTAGCGACAAAGCTTTGTGCCAGTATTGGTAGAAATATTGCGAGTACGCTTAATAGGGGCGTTATTTGTGCGGCTTCTAGCAAGTAGGATATTGAGATACCTGATATTAAAGCATATAAGGCGAATCCGCCCAGACAAGTACTGGCTATTAATAAATAACTATGTAATTGCAAATGGTAGCGTAGCCCAGTCTGCCAAAAAAATAGGAATGCAATGCCAAGTGTGACGAATAAAATGGCTGTAATATTGCCAATAAATGCGGCGGCACCCACACTCAATAGGATCAGACTAAAGGCTGTCCAATGCACTGCCTGTTCTGCTTGTACACGCCCCCCTTTTGCGCCATAGCCGCCTTGCCAACCCAAAAATGCAACCCAAGTCTGTGGCAAGCTAAAAAATAATACGGTGAATAACCATAGGAGTAAGGCGTAGCTGGCACCCATCACTGGTAACCAGTCGATATTCAATGGGCTCAATAAAACACCAAATAATAATAAAATTGATAAAGGTAAGAATAATACTAAGCGCCGCGTATATCCTGCTAATAAACCCGTCAGCAGTGCGCCCCAAAATAGGGAAATGGGATTAACCACTGTGCCCAAATAGACGGGTTCAAGAATGCGCCATAATCCGATAATCCAAAGTAAAAACATTGTCTGCTCTAAAGGCGGCTTAACCATTTTGACTTTTTCTGAAGTCCAAGTGTCTCGATAATGAAACCACCACAACAGCAACCAAACGCCCAAGGCTAATAAAATAACGCCTCTGCCAGTCGACTGCGGAAAATAGTAATATTTAAGCAACATACCCGCCGCGCCTAATAATATTAACATGGCATAAAACAGTGATCTCTTTAGCAGATTGAGACTCATCCATAATAATATGCCACTGACGACAAAAAGTAGCCAAGGTAAAAAGGTAGTCGTGTATATCGCGGCTAAGATGATACTGAGTGCTAAACTCAAGAGACTGCTGTTAAACAAGAATTCTTTATCTTTCATTCCCCAGGCTGCCCACAATACTGCCAACACTATCAATCCGCTACTCATTTGATATTGCCAACTGATGCCAAAATAGAGTGGCATATAAGCCAGTGCGACGGTGACTAAAGCTGTCACAGCATAACCCTGATAGATTTTTTTGACTTCAGATGGGTAAACTTGTGAAGCAGCGACTATCAGTGCCGAAAGCATAGCGACTTCTCCCCGTTGGGCATGAAATAAACTCCACGCCAACAATCCCGCGCCCAGTGCCGTCATCACCCGACAACAGACAAGCCCGATTGAGTCACGTTTTTGGGCAAAACGGTGCAAGAGCATGAGCCCAGGTAAGCTGATTAAGAAGTGCCAGTGATATGGAAAATATTTCAAAATCAGTAAAGCATATAATCCACTTAAAGCTGCCAATAATAAATAAAGCGGCGGCAAGCTTAAATATTGCCATAGCATCAAACCATATAACAGAGCACCCAAGGCGAGCGTTAAGATGAGCGTTTGTCCTGATAGCGAAAATAAAATAGCCAATATGGAAAGTGCATAGATGACAAAAGTAAAGTGGCTCAATAAGGCTTGTTTATCAACCCATTGTTTAAATTGAATATCGACATGCAATAAGAGTAAACAACAAGCCATGAGAAAGGGTCCTGCATAGCCATCGGGTAAATTGATCCCACTTCCCCAAGTGAGCAACACGAATGAGACGAGTGCGGCATAAACCAAGGTACCGGCTGCGTAATAAGCTGTTTTTTGTTGATCAATAAAAATGGACTGTAGCCAATGCTGAGAAAAGCGGCGCAAAGCATAAGCCAATATGCCCAACAAAGTTAAATGCAAACCGGCTAAAATGAGCCAATGCGCTGGTTTGACAAATTGTAAAGCGGCTAAAGCGATAAAGAGGGGGGCATGTTCGGCTTGCAGACTACGATCAATGAGGCTGGAGGCGATGCGAATGGCAATAAAAAATACGCCCACGACGATAATAGATAATAAGAGGGCAAAACTGACTAAGAATAGATTAGGCATCGCCGTTTGAATTAAACGCACAGCGGCACTCATATTCAGTGGCACGAGTAAAACGCCTAAAGTGAGTAAAACGCTGCTAGAAGTGAGCAATTCTGGACGACGACGACGTATCTGATAACCGCCCCAAAATAAGATGAGAGAATAAAGACTGAGAATGATAAAAATGGCGAGCGCATTATAAAAGCCGCTGGTGTAGGCAACGAAGAAAATTGAGCCAGAAACTAGGCAAAATCCACCAATAAACCAGCCAATATTTTGCCAAATAAAGTGCATAAAAATATGGGTGATAATGTCACGACTGGGCAAAAACTGTTTACCTCGTTCCCACGCTCTGCGTGGGAATGCCTGCTCGGACGCTCCGCGTCCTGTGTCTGAAGTTTCTCGTTCCCACGCTCTGCGTGGGAATGCCTGCTCGGACGCTCTGCATCCTGTGTCAGATGGCACCTTTTCGACTTCAAGTTCAACACTTTCAACCACTTGTTTTTTCGTGGACGGATGCTCTTGCGCCTGTTGAGTTTGAATGCCGGACAATTTAAAAAACCTGATAGCCCAAGGCAAACTACCCAAAGCCCCATCCAGTCGATTATTCAACATAGTCCAAGTCGATTCCAACAAACTCCGCTGCTCATCTTCGCTGAGATGTTCACAGATTTCGAGATAGACTTTGTCTATTTCATCATTTAAGAGTTGAGTGGAGTGGTGTTTTGCTGCTAGATGTAATAATGCTAAGCTAGTCAGTTGAGATTGAATGGGTGATGTGGTTTTTTTTCGATTTCGATGAAATAAACGATCTAAATAGCCCAAGCCGATTCCGAACAATATCAATGCGATGGGAATGATCGCCCATTCATGGATGAAAGAGTATAACAAGATTGAGATAAATAATAATATGATTAGTGACATAATTTTTTATGGTTTAAAAACCCTTGAATCGCGGATTTTACGGATGACACGGATTAAAAACCTGAAAACACTCATTATCTGATCTTTTGACTTTGATTTTAAATCCGCGCCATCCGTCTCATCCGTGATTCAAGGGTTTTATTATTTCAACTGGCTCGTAATTCTTTTCTCGTTCCTTTGCCTCGCGTCAATGCCATTAAGTTAAGCTCATGTAGGGTGGATTAAGCGGTAGCGTATCCACCGATATTTATATATAAATCAGGTGGATACGTTCCACTTAATCCACCCTACATGTATGGGATTTTCCTTAACTTAATGGCATTGACGCTTCGCTAAGGGAACGAGAAAAAAGTCTAGTACAACGGCTCTAAAGTCTAGTACAACGGATTACTCCGCACAGCGAAGTTACTTCGTTTCGGAGAATAAACGGATTGTTCATCGAGGGTTAGGAGTGATCTCCCCTAATCCGTTGTACTTTGCCGGTTCAGGTTTGCAACCTGCTCCGTAACGTTTTATATTCTCGTTCCCTTAGCGAAGCGCTCATCGAGCCGACACAAGTTTATTTTGGACAAGGCGCCCAAGATAAATCTTGGACTCCATCGATGGAAAAAAATAGGATTTCTTTGAATTGATATGGCATTGCCCTAAATAATACAATGGCTCTAAAGTCTAGTACAACTAAGGCAACTCGCAAATAATAATATACCAAGGGCAACCACTAGGGCGTTGCCCCTACGAAGTGGTTGCCCTGACTGGTATATTATTATTTGCGAGTATCCACCCTACTTTTATGTGTTCATAACAAGGTAATCACAATTGATCCGATACTCAAACTGAACGCTGAAATGGGTATCAAGGCTTTTATTATATAAAAAAGGATAAAACCAAACCATTATCTCACGCGCCTAGAATAGTTAAAAATCCGATTTTTTCAAAAAAAAACATCCTTGTAGTTACAGCACCCCAAAAAAAAATAGATATGGGGGCGCAGCCCCCATACAATGCCATTAAGTTAAGGTTTTTAGGAGTCCAAGATTTATCTTGGGAGAGGCGACGCCCAAGATAAATCTTGGACTCCGAATACCACGATTGCGAGCATTTATTCTTAACTTAATGGCATTGAGCCCCCATACCCCCGCGCGATAAGGGCAAAAGGCTAAAAGTCCGCCACGGACGACACCACCCGAAAGCCGATGAGGTCGAACCGCCCGACCGAGTCGACCCTGTAGCGGCTGGCGGTACGGGCGTACCTCGGTTCGTAGCCCCACGAGCCGCCACGCAGCACTCGGCGGTTTTCATCACCTCCCCTCCAAACTTGACCATCAGTCGGTGCGCCTTTATAGCTATCATCCCAAGAATCAGCGCACCACTCCCATACATTCCCCACAGTGTCATATATACCAAACGGATTCGGTGCGAAAGAACCCACAGGGGCTGTATATTTCCAACGGTCTTTTCCTTTGGCTAAACCACTACAGCATTGATCAGCACCATAATTAGCATACTCATGAGAGGCAGTGTTACCCCACCAATACTTAGTATCTGTCCCCCCACGGGCGGCATACTCCCATTGGGCTTCAGTAGGCAAGCGATAGGTTTGACCCGTTTGCTCACTTAACCACTCCGTATAAGCCACAGCATCATGCCAAGACACATTAATCACCGGACGATTACCACGCCCCCAGTTCTCATCATCTGGCTTTTCTCTACCCGTCGCTTCAGCAAACTTATCATATTCAGCAAACGTCACCTCATAACGCCCCATCGCAAACCGTTTAATAGACACGCGATGCACCGGTTTTTCATTATCATAACCACCGCCTTGAATATCGCCCATTCTAAAAGAACCGGCAGCTATCCAGACCATTTCCGGTCCTTGCGAGCCATCTTTCAAACGTGAGCGGAAAACTTTGCCAGCACTGGTGGTGGGAAGCACTGGACAACCATTTTGTTTTACCTTCACACCCGCAGAAGTCCCTAAACACTCATCCCGATAATCGGCGACTTTGTCCTGATCCCTATCTAAAGGACAACCGCGAGAATCCACACCTTTAGATATTTCTTTCGAGGTATTATTGACACAATTATCACGATAATCAGCCGCATTATCCTGATCCCTATCTAAAGGACAACCTTGTGAATCCACGCCCGCTGCAATTTCTTTCGACTTATTTTTTGGACACTTATCACGATAATCCGGCACCCCATCATTATCGCTCTCCATCGGACAACCTATTTTTGAGCCCTCCTTATAAACACCTTTCGCCTTTTCAGCCGACGTATTATTTGGACATTTATCCTCACTATCTGCCACACCATCTCTATCCCTATCTACGGGGGCTGTCTGAGAGATAACAGGGGGCGCTTGAGAGGTTTGCGCGACACCGCAGGGCGCCACAAAACAAAATTTTCTATCTAACTCCGAATAAAACCCCGGTGCTTGACGATTCTTGGTTTCCTTCTTCACCGCCATCCGCACATTAGTCAACATATCAAGAATGGATAAACCCGGCTTAGGCAATTCTTGTTTGAGATATTTGACATAAGGACTATTACGTCCCCCGGTACCATCTAAAGCGGTCTTGTTGGGACGAGTGGCATAAGCAATCAAAGTGCCACTGGGTACCTCCATCGAGGCTAAACCATTTTTTTGTTTTTTGATGCCTCGTTTGTTAAACAATGAACGAGCGAAAGGATTATTACGGCAGGCATCCAAAATGACGATATTCAAATTATTTCGAGCCGCCGCCATCGTGCCTAAAATATAATTGACGTTCACGGTTTTATAACGCAAATGTTCGGCGGCACTAACAGAGCGCATGGCACCAATCGGAAATAGATAATTATTTCCTTGATATTGCGCCCCATGCCCGGCGAAATAAAACAAACCAGTGCCACCTTTATTCAGTTTATCACCAAAATCTTTAATCGCATTTTCCATCGCCTCCAGCGAAATATTTTTGGAGAGCATCACCTCAAATCCCACTTGCTTGAGTACTTTTGCCATATCATCGGCATCGTTGGGGGGATTGGGCAACACATCTTCTTTTTTAGCATAAGCCCCGTTACCAATGATTAAAGCTATCCGTTGATTGGGATGGCTTTGTTTAGGCTGTAGCCTAATAGTTTCGCCGCGCTGATTATTCGACGGCACGGGTTTAACCGTTTGATCATTGCAAGCCGAGAGGGTTAATAATATTAGTAAAAGTAGTCTTTTATAGAGCATGTTGTTTAGTCCTTGTTTATTCGATGCGGAGCGTCAATGCCATATCGTACCGCCAAATTCCATACATGTAGGGTGGAGAAATAGAGTTGTATGGTTGCTTAACCTTAGTAAATATACGAAATAGGCTATTTGTATCGAAAGAAGTTGGAAAGGGTCTTGCTGGCTCATCAAGTGCCATCACTTGCAGATTTGTGATACTTTTAGATGCAAAATGACGCATTTCTTCAAGCGCATTATTAATTTGTGTCGTTTTAGCACCGTTCGTAGGGGTAATAATAAATTCTTGTTCTTTCATATCAAACCAAATCCACCAACGCCAATCTTGTTGTTTGGCTACCTCGATTACGAAGAAAGTCATCACCCAGGCCATCAATTTCAAGCTCAAAGGGGCTTTCGGCACGTTCTGACAGCGCGTATGCCACACGCTTTTGCGACCAATAATGATAGTTAGTGGCTTCACCTCAATAGTTGAACGTCACTCCGTTCCGTTACTTAGTATAAATCAGAAAGGTATCAAGCATTAAATTATCTCCTCAAGTTTAAATTTTTTTAATATAACCGAGCTTGCAATACTATGTCAACCAGAATGCGACCGTCCAAGATAAATCTTGGACTCCAAAATACCTGAAAGTTATACTTGATATTCAATCAGTCATTGACACAAGCCCCTAATAACGAGACAATATAAACAATTTTCATTTGAACAGAGGAAAGATTTGTGGAATTTCTTGTTGCTATATTCGTTTTTTTGGGTATTTATTTTGTATGGTATTCTATACGATTTTTCGCCGATTTTTGTCTGGTGGGGATTGCGCTGGGGGGTGCCGTTTTAGCTTACCGTATTCCAGATTGGTATCCGATATTTCATATGATCTGGAAAGAAAGCAGCTTTTTAAGTATATTTGGTCCGCTCTCTCCCAATCAACCCGACATTGCGGCTACTTTTTTCATAGCCCTTTTGATTATCGCGGGAGCTGTACTGCTTTCCATACCCTTTTTGCCATTTTCAGCCACTTATCGTTTTATGCTTGGTGTAGATGGTCCAGTGTTTAGAAATAAAGTGCGAGCTTGGATTATTGAAGAAGTCCAGTTTTATCACCAAGCACCAAAGGCAGACGTTCAGGATGAAAAGGTACGAAGTCGTGATAAAATGGCACGAAGTAGTGATAAGATTGTTCAAAAAAGTTTGTGGAAGTTGAGAAAACTGCGTTCATTCATTAAGCATTCTTGGCTCCATTTTAAATATAAGTATCTGATCAAAAAATTTTCATAAACAGCAATGGACTTTTTAGGAGTCCAAAATTTATTTTGGACGAGTCTAACACCTGTAATCGTCCAAAATAAATTTTGGACTCCTAAATCAAGTATAATGGCATTAAGTGGACTAATAAATGAAAACCGTAACGGTGATTGACTACGGCATGAGCAATCTACGCTCTGTGAGTAAAGCTTTAGAACATGTCGCGGGTAATGATTGGCTTGTTCAAGTCAGCGACAAGCCTGAGGTGATACTCCATGCGGATAAAGTCGTTTTTCCGGGGCAAGGTGCGATAGGTAATTGCATGACTTTGCTCAATCAAACGGGCGTTGCTGAGGTTATTAATAAAGCCCTTGAAAATAAACCCTTTCTCGGTATTTGTCTCGGTTTGCAAACTTTATTGACTCGCAGCGAAGAAAGTGGCGGAACGGCGGGATTTAATTGGATTGGCGGCACAGTGCGGCGTTTTGTCGAGAGCGGTGAGCGTTTTAAAATCCCCCACATGGGTTGGAATCAAGTCCAACAGGCACAGGCTCATCCATTATGGGTAGGCATACCAGATAATAGCCGATTTTATTTTGTACACAGTTATTATGTTGATCCCGAAGAAAATCGTGTCATCGCTGGCTCAACGCCCTACGGGGGGATTCATTTTACGTCGGCGGTGGCGCAAGACAATGTGTTTGCTGTACAATTTCATCCCGAAAAAAGCCAACAAGTCGGCTTAACTTTATTGAAGAATTTTTTAGATTGGTAAAAACATGTCTTCTATTTATGATGTCATCATTGTGGGCGGTGGACTGGTTGGCGCCAGTCTCGCCAGTGCCTTAGAGGCGACTCCGCTCAAAATAGCGATAATTGAAGCGGCACCTTGGTTTACTAAGTGCTGTCCACCCAGTTATGATGATCGTATCATCGCATTAAACTATGCCTCCTATCGAATTTTTTCTGGCATAGGGCTGTGGGACAAAATCGCGCCTGAAGCCACGCCTATTAAACATATTCATGTCTCCGATCAAGGACAATTTGGTTTTACTCGATTAAATAATAAGGATTTAGGCGTCTTAGGATATGTTGTGAGTGCCCGTCATTTAGGTGAAACGCTTAATGAAGTGCTCACACCGTCATCTATCGACATTTTAGCCCCTGCACAACTTTTGCAAATCAGTCAACATGACAAAGCGGTTGATGTGCAAATCGTTGTGGACAAGCAAGTACAGACTTTACAAACCCGCTTATTAGTCGGGGCAGATGGGGGCAATTCTAAAGTACGTCAACAATTGGGCATCAGCACGACTGAGACGGATTATGGACAAACGGCTGTGATTGCTAATGTAACGGTAGAATATCCACATCAAAATATAGCTTATGAACGTTTTACGCCGTCTGGACCTTTGGCTATGTTGCCATTGGCGGGTAATGATTGTTCATTAGTGTGGACTTGTGCCCGGGTTGATGAAGTGATGGCACTTGATGATCAATCCTTTTTAAAGGCACTACAAGCCAAATTTGGATGGCGTTTAGGTGGCATGATCCGAGTTGGACAACGCCATGCTTATCCTTTACGCCTAAGTCGCATTCAACAACATACACGCGGGCGTGTTGTGATCATCGGCAATGCTGCCCATACTTTGCATCCGGTTGCTGGACAAGGTTTCAACTTGGGATTGCGTGATGTGGCGAGTTTGGGAGAGGCGATAGTAGAGGGATTCTGGGCGGGTGATGATGTAGGTGCCGTTTTAGAACGCTATATGGCATGGCAGTTGCCTGATCAGCAACGTATCACTACTATAACGGATTCGTTGGTGCGGGTTTTTTCTAATCGTTTTCCGCCGTTGGTTGTTGCTCGTAATCTGGGCTTATTAGTCACAGATGCGCTGCCTTTCTTAAAAAAACGATTTGTGCGACAATTAGCGGGATTAAATGGCCATTCTTCTCGCTTAGTACGAGGATTGCCTTTATCAACGTTGTGATACTCGACATTGTTATTGGAGTCCAAAGCTTTAGCTTTGGGCTAGTCCAAAGCTAAAGCTTTGGACTCCAAGTGCCTTTGATGTCAAGATCATTTTATTTTTTTAAGCCCGCCGGGGCAAAACCCGGTTGATATGAGACAAAATCAATATGCCGGCACGCCGGCATTCCTGAAAAAACACCTTCATTTTTTATTGACATCCCTTGATGGGGTGTGTCAAAGTCCGCGTTATCATCCCGAAGGGGATGCTCTTTATCATTCACTACAAGTCTTTCAATTGGCGCACCAAGCCAGCGACGATCCTGAATTGTGGGCAGCCGCGCTTTTGCATGATATTGGCAAAGCGGTGAGTACCCCGGATCATGCTGATATTGGTGCTGATGAATTGGAAGGACTGTTGTCTCCCCGCATCGTGTGGCTTATCCGCCATCATTTGCACTTACTCGTCGCGCCCCGCTCGACCCGTCGCTGGCTACGCAATACGCCCCAACTCCGTGAACTTGAGTTATTACGTACTTGGGATACGAATGGGCGTTTAGCTGATGCGACTGTCATGACTCCCAGAGAGGCTATTGACATGCTAATGAAGCACTCTTCTGTCATTCAGTCTCGCGACGATTCTGCGTTTTATTATAAAAACAAGCCACTTGCTTAATTAAAAAAAGACGATGAAAAGACAACAGTCCCCAGAGCTTCGCCAAACACTTGCCCAGGAAGCTGCTCGTTTGATGTATGAAGAGGGCGTGGATCAATATTTGAATGCTAAACGCATCGCGGCTAAACGTATTCTTGGACGTACTGGCGGCAAAAATATACGCTACCGGCCTCAATTTTTACCTTCAAATGGTGAAATACAAGCGGCACTGCGAGAAATTGTCCAATTCAGTGAGGGCGAATTCAGTGAGCAACGTCTTTTTGCGATGCGGGTGATCGCGCTTGAAACGATGCTTTCCCTTCAACAGTTTAGTCCTAGATTGATAGGCTCAGTGAGTACTGGGCATGTGCGGCGTGGTAGTGATATTGATTTACATGTCTTTAGTGAGAATATTGATGAAGTCGAGCGTTATCTTACTGAGCTTGGGTGGCGCTTTAAAACGAAAGAAGTGACGATTCGTGTCGGTGGTGAGTATAGGGATTATACGCATATTTATTATATGCGTGTTTTTCCGATTGAGTTGTCTGTTTATTCTTATGATGAAATTCGAGTGACGCAACGTAGTAGCACTGATGGTAAACCGATTGTGCGCCTGAAGGCATCGGCTTTGGAGAGACTGATTGCAGAGGAACATAGCCGAGAATGGGAATTGTATTTGGCGACGAGTGAAATATCGGGGCTTGAGCTGTTTAAAGTGGAGGATCCAAGATAAATCTTGGACTCCTACCAAATTCGACGCTGTTTATTCAGCCTCATTTTCATTTATTTCCCGCCTAAACTGAGTCGCCCCACAATTGGGGCAAGCGGGGATGTAGTCAGGTTGATGAAAATGCAAAGCATGATTACAATTTTCACAGTACAAAGTACCTAGCCCGACAATTTCGCCACTATTCCACTCAGTCGCCAAACGTGCCGATTCGGCGAGATTTTCCAATTCCAATTGAGTTTGATCAACCATCAGGCTAAACATATTGAGCAAAGGCTGTTCAATCAGTGTTAAGTCAAAGCGCATCCAATCCGCTAAGGCGCGTTCAGTGGTAACAATAAATTCAGCGGCATTGTGCAAATCCCGCCGTAAATAATCACCAATGCGTTCTGCCTCTTCGCGAGTCAGCTCTTCAAGTTGAACAGCCGCCTCGGTAGCCGACTCAATATGTTGTCGCAAGCTTTTTTTAGTCGTTGCCGTTTTCTGTGTTTGCTCAACCCGCGTCATCATTTTCTCATAGGCGGGGATGAGATGTTCTTTGTTATTGTCGTTCATATTGCTAACCCAAAGTAAAAAAAATCCTATTTCTTTAAGAAATAGGATTTTTCACAGATGGAAAATATCTTACGCAGCGGCAGGCTCAGGCGCAATGACGTTAATAAAATTGCGGTTTTTAGGGCCTTTTATTTCAAACTTGACTACGCCCTCGGCTTTAGCATATAGGTTAAACTTGGCCCTGAACATCACTCACCCCGAAAGGTGGAACACTGCCCAAGGCCAGTCTTCAAAACTGTACGTGAGACTTTCGCGCTCATACAGCTCCTCGGCTTAGCATAGTCCGTTTGCTAAGT
>JSZA02000083.1 GCA_000785145.2 Candidatus Thiomargarita nelsonii | reverse complement strand
CCAATATTTTGACAAAGCTAAAGCTTTGTACTCCAACTCCAATATTTTGACAAAGCTAAAGCTTTGTACTCCAACCCCAATTCATCGGACAATGAGAATAGTTTTAGGCATAGAATATGCTGGAAATAATTTTTTTGGTTGGCAAAGCCAACCTCACGCCCCTAGTGTACAAGCTTGTGTAGAAGCGGCTTTATCCAAAGTCGCCAATCACAGCGTCAAAGCGGTTTGTGCTGGGCGCACTGATACCGGTGTACATGCTTTAGGGCAGGTTATACATGCCGATGTGACGGCACAACGTTCCATACGCTCATGGATATTGGGCACTAATGCGAATTTACCCGATGATGTCAGTGTATTATGGGCTCAGATGGTTGATGAAAATTTTCATGCCCGTTTTTCAGCACAACTACGTCACTACCGTTATATCATTTTAAATCGCCCAACTCGTCCCGCTTTATTAACTAAAAGAGTGACTTGGGATTATCAACCCTTAGATATTGAGCAGATGCAAGCAGGGGGCAATTATCTGTTAGGTACGCATGATTTTTCCTCTTATCGCGCTACCGCCTGTCAAGCGAAAACGCCAATACGCACCATTTCGCGCCTAAAGGTTTCTCGTGTTAATGACCATGTGATTATAGAAATTTCAGCCAATGCTTTTTTGCATCACATGGTACGCAATATTGCAGGCGTATTGATGACTATAGGTCATGGTGAGCAAACCGCCCAGTGGGCACAGACTGTCTTAGAGGCACGCAATAGGACTTTAGGCGGCGTGAGAGCCCCCCCCGATGGTTTATATTTATGTGGTGTGGATTATCCTGAGCCTTATGTATTTCCAAAGGCTAATCCCCCTATTTAAAAATTTTGCGTAAAAAAGTCTTGCTTTTTTTTTTTAGTTGGATTACTATACGCACGCATCAATTCAATGCCATTAAGTTAAGACTATGTAGGGTGGATTAAGCGATAGCGTATCCACCAAAACTGATAGATTAATCAGGTGGATACGCTCCGCTTAATCCACCCTACATGTATGGTTTTTTAGCTTAACTTAATGGCATTGACGCATCAATTGCCGGTATAGCTTAGTAGGTAAAGCACCTGACTTGTAAGTGCGCCATAAGAGGGTATAGGTACGACGTACATAGATGTACTATCTTGATACTATAGATATAAAGCAGCAACTTACCTAATATCGAAAGATAGAGGGAACAGTAGCATGTTGTGATAAAGGTCATTGAAAGAGTGGTATGACTCATAGAGGGTGACTTTGCTAAACTGCACACGGTTAAAGCGGTAGCTTGAACCCCAATCCGAGGTCGCACCACAGGAGCGATACGCAACCATACACGAAAGCGTATTACCAGTATAGTATTCTGAAGATTACGGCGGAATGCTAAGTATCTACTGGTAGCCACACTCAAGGAGAGATGAAAGGATTAGTGGGGAACCTAAAGGCAGTGTCTCGTACTTATATTAACTATGGGATAATCTAAGGGAAGTGATTCCTATGATTACAGAAGTCCCGTAGTACCCGCAGTGTCGAGAGACACCATACGAATAACTAACAATTATTGAAGGGGAAGGGGACTAGGACTTTAGCAATTGAACAAAGAGGCATTCCGAATGGATAATAAAGTCTCCAAAAGACTAATTGCAATCCACGAAATAGGTAAGAAAAACCCGTCATGGGTATGGAAAGGGGATGGGTCATTATATCGAATGTTGTACGATGAAGATTTATATGTAATGGCCTATGAAAAGATTAAATCAAAAGCGGGTAACATGACCGCTGGCCCTGATGGTAAAACGCTGGATGGTATGTCAAGTGATTGGATAGAAAATACCATCGAATTGCTGAAGAAACAGCAGTATCAATTCAAACCAGCTAGGGCTACTATGATACCCAAAGCAAATGGCAGGATGCGTAAACTTAGCGTCGCATCGCCAAAGGACAAAGTAGTACAAGAAGCCATCAGAAGTATCTTAGAAGTGATTTATGAACCCCACTTTAGTAAGAACAGTCACGGATTTAGAGCGAGTTTAGGTTGCCACACCGCGTTAAAGCAGATATTTCACGAGTGGAGTGGAGTGAGTTGGATTGTAGAAGGTGATATTAAAGGCTGTTTCGATAATATCCCCCACGAAAACCTGATAAAAGTGCTGAAAGAGAAAATCCAAGATGATAGATTCGTAGAGTTGATTAGGAAAACCCTAAACGCGGGATGGATTGAGAACAATCAAACCAGACACAGCAAAATAGGGACACCACAGGGTAGCGTACTATCGCCGTTGTTAGCAAATGTATATCTTGACAAGTTTGATAAATTTGTTGAGGGGCTAATAAAGGAATACGAGAGGGGTACAAAACGAGTCGTATGGCAAACATACAAAAGCCATTCGTACAAGATTGCAAAATGCAAAAAGGCAATTGAGGAAAGCACTGGCAATACTCGGATGGCCAAGATAAAGGAGTACAAAGCTTTGAAGTTACAAAGCAGAAATATTCCCAGCTATGACCCAAATGATAGTAATTTCATCCGCATTAAATATGTTAGGTACGCAGATGATTGGATTTTAGGGGTAAATGGCCCTCTCGGACTAGCAAAAGAAATTAAGGAAAGGTGCGCTGCTTATTTAAAGAATCAACTAGGACTGGAATTAAGTTGGGAAAAGACGCATATAAAGCCAGCCAAAGAAAAAACGGCAAGGTTTTTGGGCGTAGACATAAAGATTGGTGACAAAAAACAGAGAGTTATACGTGTGGAAAGGAATGGCAAAACATTTCAAAGACGCACAACGGGCTGGACACCAATATTAACAGCACCAACAGAAGAAATCATCAGAAGATTGGCCAAAAAGGGTGTGTGTACTCACGAAGGTGAGCCAATATCGAAGTGTGGTTGGGCGTACTGGGATGATATACAGATAATACAACAGTACAATTCAATCAACAGAGGCTTGCTAAATTATTACTCATTTGTGGATAACTACAGTCAACTGGGTAGAATACAGTATATATTACAGTTCTCGGCGGCAAAGACGCTGGCTCATAAGCACAAAACCAAGATGACCAAAATCTTGAAGGCAAGAGGGAAAACCCTTAAAACAAAAGTAATAAAGGGTGATGAGGTTGTCAGGGTAGTAGAGCTAAACCTAAACAATGACTGGAAGAAAGACACGACAAACTTCAAGGGTATGAAAGCCCAGTTTGATTGGGATTTGCATATCACTAGAAGGACGGCTACAAGGCTATATGACGAGTGTGCAGTATGTGGTAGCTCAGAAGCAGTACATATGCACCACGTAAAGCATATCCGAAAAATGGGGCAAAAAGTGCAAGGGTTCCAAAAGCTCATGGCAATAATAAACCAAAAACAAGTACCAGTATGCGAGTGGTGTCACCATGAAATACATGCGGGGAAATATGACGGTTTAAAGGTGTCCCAATTAGCCAACAGAGTCAACTAACCTATAACGTGGACATTAAAGACCAGAGAGCCTTATGCGGTGAAAGCTGCACGTAGGGTTCGGTGGGAGGTTGTTGTGGTCTCGAACTGCTAGTCCGAGATATGGCAACCCACCCAATTCAGGAGTGACGGGTTCGATTCCTGTTACCGGCTCCATTTTTAGCCCCAGCGCGTTATGCCCTGGGGCTTTTTTTTTTCACCGCTGTAAAATCAGTTCAAGTACCAACTTGCTGCCAAAATAAGCCAACATCAGTACAAAAAAACCACTGATACTCCAGCGTATCGCAGTCTTTCCACGCCAACCATAACGCCAATGTCCCCATAGCAATATCGCAAAAACACTCCATGCCACTGATGACAAAACGGTTTTGTGTACCAAATGTTGTCCAAATATATCTTCTAAAAATATAAAGCCACTGATCAGGCTTAGACTAAGTAAGAGAAAGCCCAATGCAATCATTTGAAAGAGCAGCGTTTCCATAACTTGCAATGGGGGTAACTTTTGCATCACCCAGCCGGGGCGTTTGTGATGTAATTGGTAATCTTGAAAGGCTAAAAATACGGCTTGCAAGGCGGATATACTCAATAAGCTATAGGCAACAATGGAAAATAAAATATGAAGTGTCACGCCAAAATTTTGATCTGGGGATAAAATTCTCTCTGTATCAAAATACCCATCTAAGCCGATAGCGAGTGCCGCAATGGGAAACAGTACCACGGCGAGATTTTCTACGGGTTGACGACTCAATAATAATAATACCCCAATCATCCAAGTCATTAGGGAGATTGCATTGAAAAACCCCAAATTTAAGCCCGATGATGTTACTATATTTTGATACAACAGCAGCGCATGTAGGCAGACTGCTAGTCCACCTAATAATAGTAAAATGTGTTTAGATGATACGGCTATTCGTGAGATAGCCGCAGCAATGTATAAAATAATCGCAGAAATACTCAGAAATATATTCACAACAAAATTTCCATAAAAATTAAAGGAGTCCAAGATAAATCTTGGACTCCTAATATAACATTTTTTTTACTTAGCCTTAGGCTGATTTTTAGCCTGTTCTAAGGCGATTTCCTTTAGGGCTTGGAAAGAAGTCTGACTTGAGCCGCCTTCAATCGCCTTAACCGCCAATTCTTGGGCTTGTTTGAGAGCCGCCTCCAATTGTTTAGAAAGTTTGTCGATTTGGGTGTTTTGATCAGCGACTTGTTCTTCTAAGGAACGAATTTTCAATTGGTTAACCTCTTCTTCACCCGCAAACTCTTTGGCAGCTAACTCTACCTTAATCTTGGCTTGATGACGAGCAATACCGGTGCCCTCCTCTTTGGCTTTTTTGATGGCGCTTTCCAATTCTTTGGGAAAACGCTCCACCTTGGTTTTGTCTTCAGCAAACTGCTTTTCGCGTTCTGCCAGTGCTTTTTCACGCTCATCCCACTCCTTGCGGCGTGTTTCTTCAAGTTCATCTAAGGCTTGTTGTTGTTGTTGTTTCTGTTGATTGTACTCTTCATCGTTGATGCCACGAGTTAAGCCTAAGTTATAGCTATACTCCGTCTCTTCCCGTTGTTGGGTTTGATTATCGACGGATTCTTGCTCATGCAAATGCTGCCCAGTTTCCTCTTTTTCAATTTGCCAAGCCTCGTTTTTTTCAACCCACGCCTTTTCAGCGTCTTCACGCTTTTGTTTGAGCCTGTCTTGATATTGCTCGGCGGTGTCAGTGTAGTCTTTGAGTAAATCGCTTAGGGTATCTTCTTCAATTTGAAGATCATATAAGTTCGTTAATTGAGTGCTTTCGGTTTCAAGCGTGGTGCGGACTTCTTTTAAGTGTGACGCTTCCACAAGTAAGTTTGTGGACAGTTGGCTTAAAGCCGTGTTGAATTTTTCCCCCATTTGCCCCACTGTGGTAATCACTTCTTTCATCGCTACTTTTTCTGGTACCACTGCTTTTTGTGTCACTTCTTGAGTGGCTTTTTTAGCAGGGGCTTTAACGGGTTGAGTTAGGGGGATAGCCATCTGTGCCTGTTTGGCTTCTAATTCTTTGTAAGCCTTTTCTAATTCATTGTAAGCGGCGATAATTTCCGGTTTTGTGTTTCGACTAGTTACTTTTTTAAGCATTTTCAATTTCCTTGAGTTTTTCGACGCAGAGCGTCGATGCAGGCATTCCCACGCAGAGCGTGGGAACGAGAATGAGCCGGCTAAGCAGATTGTCCTGTACTTGATACCGCTGTCGCGGCAAGTTGTTGTATTTGCTGTGAAGCCGTTTGAAATTTATCAGTCAAGTTAGCAATGCGTGCTTTTTGCTCTTCCACTGTCTGGTTGAGGGATTCGATTTTTAATTCAAAAGCCTTATGCTTGGCTTCTCTCTCTTTTTCCAACAACGTGGCTTGATTTTTTTCATCTTGGGAAGTGTCCTTAATCGCATTTTCACGGGCTTTTTTCACCGCCTCTTCGATTTCCTTGGGCATGGCGTCAATTTTTACTTTATACTCTTCAAACTCGGTTTGATGTTTGTCAAGATGGTTTTCGCGCTCTGTCCAGTCTTTTTCCTTACGCTGCTTTTCTTCTTCCAGTCGCCGATCTAAGCTGCGATTAGCTTTTTCATATTCATCGCCATATTCGGTGTGTTGCCACTTGAGCTTATAATCGTACTCTTCTTCTTTCGAGTGACGATTTTTTTCCAAGCCTTTCTCTTGTTTATTTTTTGCATTCTCATTGTCTTGCTGTTGTTTTTGCCAAACTTCGCGTTGCTTGGAAATTTCCTTTTCCAAAGCCTCCTGCTTTTGCAAGTCATCCTCTTCAAGGCTTTGTAATGCCTTTTGATGCTCTTGTTGTAAAATATTCAGAGCTTCAGCCGCGATTTGGATGTTATGCAAGGTGCTTAAACGCTGATTTTCAACCTGAATGGATTGTTGAATTTGCGCTAATTTTTCCACTTCAGTGGTCATATTTTTAGTGAGTCCATCAACAGACTGACCAAAGGTGGATTGCAATTGAGCTAAGGATTGAAAAAGGCTATCGGGGGTGTAGGTAGAGGCTTGCTCAACAATTTCTTTGTCTTTTTGTCGGGCAGCGATATCCTGTTTGGTGGCAATTTGAGCGGACTCAAGCTGATAGTCAGCGCGTAGCTTTTCAAATGCCTTGATAAGGTTTTGCTGTTCAGTTTGATGGCTATTCATCTTATTGATTTTCCATGAGATATGTGTTTTATGACTCAGTTTGTTTACTGTGTTCAAATTTGATATATATTATAACATATAATGGAATTTAATCAAGACTCAAGTTATAAAAAAATTTAAAATTTTTCGAGGCAGAGCGGCAGGCATTCCTTTGCGGAGCAACGGAACTTGAGAGAAGAACGGAGATGTGGCATCAAAGGAAGAAATATAACGGAGTCCAAGATTTATCAAGGAAGTCCAGACCGAAGGTGGACTCTTTTAAACTGATAACTGATAACATACGAGGAGTCCGTTTGTTTGTTGTTAAATCTGAAAGCTGGTAGGATATTAAGGCGATGCTATAAATAATTTCTATTAACTATGAAAAATTACTTAGACGAAATCGGTTGGAACGAGCAAGGCTTAGTCCCCGCCATTGCTCAAGATGTCGGCACGGGTAAAGTGTTGATGCTCGCTTGGATGAATCGGGATGCTTTAAATTTAACTGTCCAAGAAAAACGCGCTGTTTATTGGTCGCGTTCTCGTGGTAAACTTTGGTTTAAGGGGGTGCGACTCGTTTGGCCTAATTCTATAGGGAAAACAAAGCCTTAATGTAAAATTTCTTATATGGTGTGAAAGGATTCGCCTAGCTAGGCAGCAGCTAGAAAGCAGAGGCCGGTGGTAGTATCGCCAGTGCAAGGGTTCAAAGCCTCAAAAGGGCAAGCGTTATGGATAGTGAGAAATCACATTTGGATATATTTTTAAGGTCGGTAAACCAAAGACTCCTTGGGGTCAAAAGATTTTTAGGTATATGGGTCGTCTTTTGCCTGTATGCGTTGTCCGATACACATCCGATTACTGAATATAACCTAAGTCCACAGGTATAGACATATAAGAGAAACGAGTAAAAACGATGTCAGGTTGTCACTTGCCGGAGCGCAAGAGGAGTGTGCAAACACTTAGCGACAACATCGGGTAGGATAGAGTGGTAAGCCAATGCCAGTAGAAACCGCCAAAGGGGGAAACTGGATATGCCGATTCACTCTCGGAATAATTGTGTTATAAATTCAATCGAACAAATATGTTGAGCAACCAGCTTTGATAACGATAAGGCAAAACCTTAAATTATGAATATACTTTGGCAACACCCGAACCCTGACTGGGTTCCCGTGTCTCACCTTGGCGAACTGAGATACGAGAGTATTGATGTCGTCATGGCAAGGTGGGACTGGGACAAACTCGTCTGGGGTAAAGTGCGTCGATTTGTGTTCAATTTGCAAAAGAGAATTTATAAAGCTACGAAATCAGGTCGGTACAGAAAGGCAAAAAGCTTAATGTACCTATTGCAAAACTCGTATTATGCAACGCTACTAGCAGTGCGTACCGTCACAACGGAAAACTTCAGAGGTAAATGTTTTTGCGCGCGCGCAAAAACATTTACCTCTGAAGGAAAACGCACCGCCGGAGTAGATAGAGTTAAAGCCAATACGCCGAAAAGAAAGATGGCTTTAGTTAAAAATATGTTAGATACAATCCAACGTGGGTGGGACAAATAGTGACCTATATCGCCAAAGAGGATTTACATCCCAAAAGCAAACGGAAAACTTAGACCTCTAGGCATTCCAACCATTAAGGATAGGGCAATGCAGGCAGTTACTAAAATCGCACTTGAACCATTTTATGAGGCGAAGTTTGAATCATGCAGTTATGGATTCAGACCAGCTATGGGGTGTCACGATGCAATTGATAAAATCGCAGGGGCATTACTCAAAAAACAGAAATGGGTTCTTGATGCAGACATAAAGGGCTGTTTTGATAACATTGACCATAAATTTCTAGCATCGCAACTTTTGCCTCTGCAACATTGGAGACCAATTGTGAAACGGTGGCTAAAGGCTGGTTATATGGAGAAATCTGACTATAACCAAACCAATATGGGAACGCCTCAAGGTGCAGAGGCAAAAGTTTTCGCGCGCGAAAACTTTTGCCTCTGCACTATATCGCCACTACTAGCTAACATAGCCCTTGACCAAATGGAGACCGACCTGATTGAGCACCTACGCTCCTTAAAAGGCTGGAAAACTAAAATCGGCACAACAACCGTTAGCATAATGACCAAAGTCAAGAAGACAAAGAAGCCCCAAAAGGAGATTAAAGAATCTCATAAGAAGCCAGAGAAGGCTTATGAGGGGGCAAAGAAGTCTTACAAAGCCAGAAGTCATTTAAAAATTGACCTAATTAGATATGCTGATGATTTTGTAGTACTCCACGAGGATAAAGAGGTTATTGAGGAATCCAAAAGATTTATAGGCAAATGGCTTGAAGTAAGAGGTTTAACTTTATCTGAAGAAAAAACCTTCAGAGGTAAATGTTTTTGCGCGCGCGCAAAAACATTTACCTCTGAAATTGTTCACTCAACTGAGGGATTTGATTTTCTAGGCCACCATATCAGGCACTATGAAAATCGAGTCAAGGGGACTTATAAACTAAAACTACTAAACGGTACCCCCACTGAACAACGAAGGGCTAAAGCAACGCATGTATTACGGGTCGAACCAACTAAAGAAAAGATAAAAGGTCACTATCGAGAGATAAGCGATACTATCTGGAAATTAAAAGCAGCAACTCCAGTGCAATTAATTGCAATACTACAACCTAAGATAACAGGTTGGGCTAACTACTACAGAACAGTACACTCAAGTGAAGCCTTCGGCAAACTTGACCACCTATTGTGGAAGAGATTATACCAATGGGCGTGTCGTAGGCATCCAAATAAAGGTAAACGCTGGGTGGCAGATAAGTATTTTGGCACTGTCAATGGTAGGAGGTGGACTTTTGCAGAGATTGTTGGCAAGGGCAAAGACAGAAAAATCGTCAAATATCTCAAGGGATATTCCAAGCACAAAGAAAGAACGGGGAGTTATGATAGAGTTGGTTACGATAGGTCATACTATGACGGTGACACCGCCTACTGGGCGGAAAGGCTTTCCAAAGGCTATGGCAACATCACACCGTCTAAAGCGAAAATGCTAAAGAGACAAGATGGGATTTGTCCTGTATGCAAATGTAGATTTGGCAACGAAGATTTGCCAGAAGCACATCATATACACCCAAGACATCTGGGAGGTGAGGATAAATACTGTTTCACACGAACTTAGTGCTGGTTCATCTACATTGCCATGACAAAATTCATCGGGAGAATCCAGGTATCAAAGGCAAACTGGTTAGCCAGACTAGCTCAGAATTACAAGGGTTTTTAAACAATGGTATGGCACCTGCCTTTCAAGCGGAAGGTATGAAACCACCTGTTGGTACCTCTACTGTACTTAGAACCGGAAAAGGCGCAGGAATAATAACACCTGCATCGGACGGTAGCAAGGAAACTTGAAGTCGTCTAAGTAGTTAGGAGATTTACTCTAAAGTTCTTGGAGTAAATTGACTCAGGGGATGTCCCCTCAATTAATGAGAGAAGTTATTGATAGATATTCTACTTAGCATCTAGTTTATGCTAATCCGAGGAGCCGGATGAGTTCGAGAGTCTCAAGTCCGGTTTTGAAGACTGGCTTTGTGGGGTGTATTCCAAACTCCTGCCTTCATGGGGGATAAGGGGAGTGACCTACATCGCCAAGTTTAACGAAGAGTCTGGTAACATTCAATATGTTAAGGATATTCGCCTTGATTGTGATAATGATGTGGTGTTGTTGAGTGTCGAACAAGTTGGGGGCGTTGCCTGTCACACGGGGCGACATCATTGTTTTTTTAAACAATTACAAGATAGTCAGTGGGTAGCCGTTGAGCCGGTGTTAAAAGATCCCGCTACCTTATATCATTAAGATGAGCGACTTATTACAACATTTAGCGCAAGTATTAGAGCAACGTAAGACGGCCTCACCAAATGAGTCTTACGTGGCCAGTTTATATGCCAAGGGGCTTGATACGATTTTAAAAAAAGTCGGTGAAGAGGCCACAGAGACGGTGATCGCTGCAAAAAATGGCGACTCCGAGCAAATTATTTATGAAATGGCCGATTTATGGTTTCACTGTTTGGTATTGTTAGTACACCAAGGTTTGGAGCCTGAGTTGGTGTTAAACGAATTGGAGCGGCGCTTTGGGCTGTCTGGCCTTGAGGAAAAAGCGCAGCGTCACATACAGGGTGAGTAAATATGAGCACTGATTGCCTGTTTTGTAAGATTGTCGCGGGGGAAATCTCCTCTGAGCAAGTTTATAGCGATGAACATGTTGTTGTATTTAAAGATATTAATCAGAAAGCGGCGGTCCACTTGTTAATCGTGCCCCGTGAACATATTATTAGCCTCAATGAACTTGATGAAAGGCATGACGGTTTGATGGCGTATATGATGCGCTTGTTGCCGAAAATTGCTAAAGAACAAGGGCTTGATCAGGGCTTTCGTACTGTGATTAATACTGGCCCGGGGGGCGGACAGGTCGTTTTTCATTTACATATTCATTTGCTAGGCGGCGCGGGTTTAAGCGGCGTCGGCTTTTCAAGGGCAGTTTAACGGAAAGAAAATAATATGATGGGTATTAGTATTTGGCAATTATTAATTATTTTAGTGATTGTAATCGTTTTATTTGGCACGAAAAAGTTGAGGAATATCGGCGGCGATTTAGGTAGCGCGATTAAAAATTTCCGCAACTCTATGCGTGATGGTGAAAAAGATGAAGATAAAGATAAAGATAAGCAATCAGAGCCTGCCACTCAGACTCAAATGAGTCAAGATGATAAGGGTAAAATTATTGAAGGTCAAGTGACTGAGAAGCAAACGAATAAGGCATAAATTTCTTTGCCCCGCGTGGGAACAAACGTGGTGTTCGGAGTCCAAGATTTATCTTGGGCGTCCAAGATAAATCTTGGACTCCGAAATGCCTTAACTTGGTTGAAAGGGAAAAACGTATTTATCATGTTCGATCTAGGTTTTTGGGAATTTTGCCTGATAGCGGTTGTTGCACTATTAGTATTTGGACCAGAAAAATTACCGGGTGCCGCACGCACTGCTGGACTCTGGATAGGTCGTGCCCGTCGTTTTATCGGCAGCATCAAGCAAGATATTGATAAAGAATTACACTTGCAAGAAATGCAAGACGCTATCAAAAATAATGACGAAACAGGTCTCCATCAGTTTATCGAAGAAACTAAAACGGGTTTGAGCGACTTGAATAAACCTATTAGTCTTGATCCGACAAAGCCAACGGAAGATAATTCAGCTTCCAGCGAGACTAACTCTTCTCACAAATCTGAAACTAGCTAATTTATGATATGACTTCTCCTATCGGCAACGATATGCCATTTGTTCAGCATTTATTAGAGTTACGCACTCGCTTGTTAATAATGATATTGACTGTCGTGCTGATTCTCTTGGTACTGATGCCCTTTGCGAGTGATTTATTTAATCTCTTAGCGGAACCGTTGCTGCATTTGATGCCCGACGGTACGCAGATGATAGCAATTGATGTGGCTTCTCCGTTTTTCATCCCTTTTAAATTGACGCTGATGCTGTCCATTTTTTTAGCGATGCCGGTGATCTTTTATCAATTATGGGGTTTTATCGCGCCCGGTTTGTATCAGCATGAAAAGTCAATGATTTTTCCTCTGTTGGTTGCCAGCACTCTCTTGTTTTATTTGGGGATGATGTTTGCCTATTATGTGGTATTCCCTCTGGTGTTTGGTTTTATGATCAATATGACCCCAGATGGGGTGGAAATGATGACCGACATCAGTCGCTATTTGGATTTTGTACTCAAGCTACTTTTTGCCTTTGGCATGGCCTTTCAAGTGCCTATTGCTACAATTGTCTTAGTGCGGATGGGCATCGTCACGCCAGAGGCGCTGGCTGACAAACGTCCTCATATCATTGTAGCTGCCTTTGTGATAGGTATGTTGATGACGCCGCCGGATATGATTTCTCAAACGTTGTTAGCGGTGCCTATTTGGTTATTATTTGAAGTGGGATTGTTTTTATCGCGTAGAGTGCCAGTCAAAAAAACAGAGCCAAAGGATAAAGAAAATCCTCCAGCGCTCACTCAAGATGAAATGGATGCTGAAATTGCTCGTATTGAGGATGAGGACACTAAAAAATAATTTCTCGTTCCCACGCGGAGCAAAACTGCCATTAAGTTAAGGGGCAACCATAAAGGATTGCCCCTACATCATACCGTTGTAGGGGCAATCCCTTGTGGTTGCCCTTAATCCCTAGTGGTTGCCCGATACGATATGGCAGTGAGGCTCTGCGTGGAAATGCCTGCCTAGACGCTCTGCGTCGATAGGCCAAAAATTTTGAAAAACATCTCACCCTTTCCGTTCCTGATTCGCCACCGTGGCATTGTGCCCTACAAGCCCACTTATCAAGCGATGCAGCGTTTTACCGATGCTCGTGGTGCCGACACGCCTGATGAATTATGGGTCCTTCAACATCCGCCCGTGTACACCTTAGGGCAAGCTGCTAAACCTGAACATTTACTCAATACTGGCAATATCCCCATTTATCCGATTGATCGCGGTGGACAAGTGACTTATCATGGTCCTGGACAATTAATTGTTTATATATTAATGGATATTAAGCGGCGCAATTGGGGTGTCAAAAAATTAGTACATGCCCTAGAGCAAGCCGTGATTGATTATCTTGGTAGTCAAGACTTGAGTGCTATGCGCCGTGAAAAAGCACCGGGGGTGTATGTTGATGATCGCAAAATAGCCTCTTTGGGACTCAGAATACGGCGCGGTTGTAGCTATCATGGTTTAAGCTTAAATGTTGATATGGATTTAACGCCTTTTCAGGGGATTAATCCTTGTGGTTATGCCGGGTTGGAAGTGACGCAATTGCGGGATTTGGGGATGATTGAGGATTTTGATCAGGTGTCGGCACAATTTTTGTCGTATTTGTTAGAGAGTCTTGATCTTTGCAGGTAATCAACTTATGACTGTTGACATTACAAACTAAAAATACTAAAATTGCGAAAAAAACAAAATGGTGATTTTATGATATGTATAAATCAACCTGTTTTTTAGCTAAAGAATACTCAGTCACAAATGAAACTATCCAAAATTGGATAAAGGACGGAAAATTTGAGAAAGTCAAAAAAACCAAAGGAGGACATTATCGGGTGGTGGTTGATGAACCAACCACCATTATTCTCTATGCAAGAGTCTCCAGTTCCAAACAAAAAAGCTCTCTTGACAAACAAGAAAAATTGCTCAAAAGCAAATACCCAATGGCCCGATTTCTCTCTGACATTGCCTCCGGATTTAACCAGAATAGACGAGGATATAAAACCTTTCTGGAACTCGCTATCAACGGCAATCCATTGCACCTTGTGGCAACCACATCAGATAGAATTACCCGAACATGATTCCCACTTATTAAATGGATTATTGCAACAGAAGGTCAGCGAAGCTAACTATCATGAGGAGGAATCGAACTTTTGGAAGAAACAGATTGTCCCGAACAATTTACGCAACGAAGTTCCGTTACTTCGTTTGACACAAAAACACTTATCGCTTTCAGAACGAAGTTTATCAATTCCTATTACGGAAAACGAAACGCAAAACGTAATAACAAGCAAAAAGATAAGGATTTACCCTGAAAATGAACTTTTATGGTTTACTTCTTTGAATCTTTTTCGTAGCGCCTACAAAGTCAGTATTGAATTCATGAAAAAGAGACGTAAACCATCCAGTGAATTCAGAACACAGATTTGTGATTGGTGTAAATTGGAGTGTGAGGAAAACGAAACCACATATAATAGCAATCTAGTTCTGGCTGCTTATCGTAAGGCTTGTGATACACGCACGGCTGTGATTAAAAAAAGGATTAAGGGTGAAAAGGCTTCCATGTCTTTCATGTCAAGAAATGCCCCCAAGCAATATTTTGTGGTACCTAAATTATCACCTAATAAGCAGATTTTTCCTAGAATATTAAAGGGGTGTAAATGGACAGAAAATGTTCCAAATGAAGCCGTAGGCAAAACGGTTATCGTGACATTCACGAATGGTCAATGGTTTGCCAGTGTCAAATTGAATCAGTCCGTAGAGCCAGTCAAAAGTGAATCTTTATCCATTGTTGCTCTTGACCCCGGTGTCAGAACGTTTCAAACCGCCTTTAGTGGAAAAGAGGCGGTTAGTTATGGTGAAGGCTTTGTAAATAACCGGCTAGTACCCCTAATGTTGGAACTTGATGCTCTTTTGTCTGCACGCGATAAGCTTCATTGTGAGGATAAGTCTAAACAATGGGTTAAAGATAGGTTAAAAAATATCAACCTAAGAAGAAATAAGGTTCGAGCAAGACAACAAAACCTCGTAGCCGATTTGCATCAGCGCGTTGCTTATGACAAATGGTGAAAAAAAGTGATGAGACAAGAAAACGATTTTTCAGACGCAAAACAGTTAGAGGAATGCGCAGGAAGTGCTCACTATAGGTTTAAACAAACCTTAAAGTGGATGGCTAAAAAATATGGCAAAACGGTGATAGATGCAAATGAATCTTATACTTCCAAAACCTTGTGGGATGGTTCTATTCTAAAAAACTTGGGTGGGAAAGCTTCAATTCTTTTCCAAGGAAAAAGGGTGAACCGAGATATACATGGTGCGAGAAATATTTTGATTCTGTTTTTAACAAAGGTGGTAGATGTTTTATCACCTCTGGGAACTTACCCCTTAGACATAACTAAAGCCGATTTTTGTGGTTTTGGCGTTTTTAAGTAAGTGAATCAGATATAATGGAACAATTATCCAAAAGATATATCGAAATTCTAGCTAATAGAAAGGGATATTTTGTTTTAAGTGGTAAAGATTATGGAACGGATTTACATGTAGCTAAGGTTGCCCGATATGGTAATAGCTTTTGTGAAACGGGGAGTTAAGTCAGTCGTAGAAACAAGCGTACATCTAATTGAAACCGCAAATAAAATTAAATATGATTTAAGGGGAAAAAATTAAATTATAATGATTTAGTATTTAGGATAAAGGAGGAAAGATATTCCTTTAATACTTATTCTTTTTATTTTTCCAAGTGAGCCCGAAAATTGGTTGCAAGTGACTTCAGAACATCTTATTATGGGTAAGTGTGCTTATTGGTATTATCCTAATGACAGTTCTGAATTAGAATATGTCAAGCCTAAAAGTAACAAAAGGATAGAAATTCCCAAATCCAATTTAATTCACCTTGATTTTTTTAATTATATATTTGATTATTTTGATTGATAACATGAATAATTTAAAACTTCAATATTTGGTTGATTTTCTCTTATTAATGGGCTGGATAGCTACAAGTGAAGGAAAAAAATTTAGAGAATACCAACCGCCTAAATGTTTAGGATTGCCGATGGATTATTTTTTAGAGTTAAGATGATTCAAAAAATGGATTTAATAAATAATCGTTGAACCTGAAGATTTATACATCGTGCTAGAAAAAGGGCATAATATATTTTCTATGGGAAGGGGTAGTCGTGTGAATTAAAATTGAAACGTGATAAAAAAAATCCTATTTCTTTAATAAATAGGATTTTTAGATATTGTAATTATTAAGGTTTATCCTTATTATAAGCATCCTAAATGATTTGTATTTTAACACGCGACGCTTTGCGTCGAAAAATTGCACATCGCGTCAGTCAAAAAAAAATATGAACACTTTCCCTATCGGCAAACCACAACGCGGTGCCGAAAAAACCGTCCGTATTCCCTTGACAGAAAAACCACTCCGTAAACCCGACTGGATTCGCATCAAAGTCCCAAGCGGTGGCGCAGTCGGCAGCCTAAAAACGACGCTGCGAAAACATCATTTACATACCGTTTGCGAAGAAGCCGCGTGTCCCAATTTAAATGAATGTTTTTCGGGTGGCACGGCAAGTTTTATGATTATGGGAGATATTTGCACACGGCGTTGCCCATTTTGCGATGTCGCCCATGGTCGTCCTGCACCTTTAGATTCTGACGAGCCGATCAATCTCGCCAAAACTATTGCGGCTATGCAACTCAAATATGTGGTCATTACTTCAGTTGATCGCGACGATTTACGTGATGGCGGTGCCGGGCATTTTGTCGCCTGCATTCAAGCCATGCGCGAATTTTCTCCGCAGACAAGTATTGAAATATTAGTCCCTGACTTTCGCGGGCGGATGGAAATCGCTTTAGAAATATTTCACCAAGCACCGCCTGATGTATTTAATCATAATCTAGAAACAGTGCCCTGTTTATATAAAGATACCCGCCCCGGTGCCGATTATAAATGGTCATTGCAACTGCTCAAACGCTTTAAAGCCGCGCATCCGCAAGTGCCAACTAAATCAGGATTGATGTTAGGTTTAGGAGAAGAGATTGATCAGGTGTTACAAGTGATGAGGGATTTACGCGCCCATGATTGTGACATGCTCACATTAGGGCAATATTTACAACCCAGCCGCCACCATTTGCCAGTACGACGTTATCTCACGCCTTTTGAATTTGAAAAGTTAGCTGAACTGGGCTATGAAATGGGCTTTAAAAATATTGCGAGTGGTCCTATGGTGCGTTCTTCTTATCATGCCGATCAGCAAGCGGCTGGGACAAAACCGGTGTAAAAATTCCCAAACATCCCAAACAGAATCACGTCTGCTGTAGGGGCAATCCTTTATGGTTGCCCTTACCAGATCGTGTCGGGCAACCACAAGGGATTAAGGGCAACCACAAGGGATTGCCCCTACATCACGTCTGCTGTAGGGGCAATCCTTTATGGTTGCCCGACACGATATGTTGTTATTCGGCGCTACTTTGCCCATGATTGGCAATTTCCTTACGCACCATCTCCATATCTAATTCCTTTGCTTTACTAATGACATCTTCAAGGGCTTCTGCCGGCAAACTGCCCGCCTGCGAGAAAATGATGGTTTGTTCTCTAAAAATCATCAGGGTGGGAATGGAACGGATTTGAAAATGAGCCCCTAAACCCTGTTGTTCTTCCGTATTCACCTTAGCAAACACCACATCCGGGTGTTTTTCGGAGACACTTTCATAAATCGGCGCGAAAGAGCGGCAGGGCGCACACCAGGGTGCCCAAAAATCAACCAACACTATGTCATTGTCTGTTATCGTTTTTTCAAAATTAGCATCTGTCAATTCAATGGTTGCCACATTATTTCCTCAAAGTTATTATTAAACGATTTCACATTATGACACACTTTGGACAACAATACGCATTGAGATGCTCAAAAGGTTTTACTTTACTTGAATTATTAGTGGCTTTGGCGATTTTTGCCCTAATTGCTGTGATGGCTTATAGTGGCTTAGATACTATTCTCACGGCGCGTTTACAAACGGACCAACATGCGACACAATTGGCGCGTTTACAAATGGCTTTTATCTGGTTAGGGCGCGATATTGAACAATATATCGAGCGCCCTATTCGTGATCAGTATGGTAATAGTCAACCGGCTCTACAAGGGACCATTTCACATTTAGAACTGACACGCGCTGGTTGGCGTAATCCGGCTCAACAACAACGGAGTTCATTACAACGGGTTGCCTATCACTTAGAAAATAAAATACTTATGCGCTCCTATTGGTCGGTACTTGATCGTGCCCAATATGCTCGCACCTTCAAAATGGATTTATTAAATGATGTTAATGAGATAGAATTGCGCTATTTGGATGAAAATCTACGATGGCATGAGCAATGGTCCTCTAATGAAAAGGGATCGCTTAAAGCCATTGAAGTGACTTTGACTGTCCTTGACTGGGGGCGTATTATTCGTTTATTTAGAGTACCCGGCACATGAAACAAAGAGGCATTGCCTTAATTACTGTATTATTAGTAGTCGCATTAGCTACTTTCGCAGCCGTGGCGATGACGACGCGACAACAAGTCGATATCCGCCGCACCGCTAATGTTATTAACGGTGAACAAGCCTATCTATATGCTTTAGGGGGAGAAAGTTGGGTCAAACGGATTTTACTACGCGATGCCAAAAAGAGCAGCATTGATAGCCTGAACGAAGTTTGGGCAACGCGCTTGCCGGCTTTGCCTATACCGGGCGGCAGTCTCCAAGCGCAACTTGAAGATTTACAAAGCCGCTTTAATTTAAATAATTTAGTAAAAGAAGAGCAAGCCAGCCCCGAAGACATTGTCCTTTTTGAACGCTTACTCGGTGTATTAGATTTATCCCCGGAACTGGCGCAAGTTGTGGTGGATTGGATAGACAGCGATCAGAAGATACGCTATCCCAACGGAGCGGAAGATAATGCTTATCTTATTAAAACGCCCGCCTATCGGACTTCAAATACTTTATTTAGCAGCCCCTCTGAAATACGTTTATTATCGGGTTTTGATAAGGAGAGTTATCAAAAATTATTACCTTATATTAGTACTTTGCCCATTCGTACTCAGATTAATGTCAATACCGCGCCTTTGCCAATTTTAATGGCTTTAGTCAAGGATTTGAGCGAAACGGATGCGAGGACTTTAATAGCGGCGAGGGATGAAAAACCTTTTGAGTCAGTACAAGATTTTGTGAGCCATGACGCTTTGGCAGGCTTACAGGTTGAAGCGCAAAAACTTTCCGTTTCTAGTGCGTATTTTTTATTCACGGCGCAAGTCCAAATTGATCGGGCGCGGGCGCAATTGAGTAGTGTTTTGCATCGTTTGCCTAATAAGGTTAAAATTGTGAGGCGAGAAAATTAATAGCTCTCGTTCCCACGCGGAGCAAAAATGCCATTAAGTGGCAACCATAAAGGATTGCCCCTACAAAAACGGCATTGAAGGTAGGGGCAATCCCTTGTGGTTGCCCTTAACTAAATGGCATTGACGCGAGGCAAAGGAACGAGAATATATCCTCCTTCTCCCACTCAAACATATAGTTATGTTAACTAAACTTTCCACTTTTTTAGTGATTTTTTTCTGCTTGCTACCCATCCAAGCGGCAGAAACAGCAAGCCGTCCTAAAATTGGGATCGCCTTATCAGGCGGCGGGGCACGGGGCATTGCACACGTCGGCGTATTAAAAGCTTTAGAAGAACTCCATGTGCCTATTGACTACATCGCTGGCACCAGTATGGGCAGCATTGCCGGCGGATTATATGCCAGCGGCTTATCGAGCCAAGATTTACAACATGCTGTCGAATCGGTCAACTGGAATAATATTTTCAATTTAAATGTTAATCGGAATGATCTGTCTTATCGTGAAAAACAAAATCAACGCCGTTTATTTCAAGTCGATATTGGATTAGATAAAGACTTCAGTTTAGCGACTTCTTCTGGCGTTGTCGGAGGACAAAACTTATTTTTAGCACTAAAACGATTGACCAAAGACATCCATTTAGACGATTTTTCTGATCTACCTATACCATTTAAAGCGGTTGCTGTTGATGTCAACACTGCCGAAACCTATTGGATAGAAAAAGGTGATCTTGCCTTAGCCTTGCGAGCCTCAATGGCAGTACCACTTGTTTTTGCTCCCGTCGAGATTGATGGACATTTACTCGTAGATGGCGGCATACTCAATAATTTGCCCGTTGACGTAGTACGAGCGATGGGGGCTGATATTGTGATAGCTGTTAATATTTCTGAGCCCTTAAAGGAAATCAAATCAAACAGCTCATTTTTAAGAATGGCAGCACAATCTCTGGATACTGCATTGATTCAAAATACGCGGCGTGCTTTGAAAAATGCTGACATTATCATTACTCCAAATCTTGAAGGCTACGGTCCTGCCGATTTTAATAAAGGGACTGAAATGATAGCTAAAGGCTACGAAGCTGTCATCAAAAAATATTATTTATTTAAAGGTATTAGCATAAAACCGGCGGCATTCGCCCGTTATCGTGCGGCGGTGACTGCTAAAATTCCCCCAAGCTCAGATAACATTACTCCAAGTTTCCTCAAATTTACGGGTAACCAACGCACCAGCAATATTGCTTTACAGGCAAAATTGAAGAATTTGATTGGCCATCAATTAAGTATCGAAGATATTGAACTGGAAACGAATCGACTCATGGCTTTAAATGATTTTGAACAAATCACCTACCAAATTATTGACAATGAACGAGGAGAAACGGGATTATTGTTCAATGTGCGTGAAAAACCCTGGGGGCCTAGTTATTTTCGTTTAGGACTCAATGCGAGGACAAATTTTGGGGATAAAGTGGATTTCAAGATATTGTTACGCCATGAACGCTTAAATATTAATCGCCTGGGTGCCGAATGGGTGACAGAATTAAGCATTGGCTCTGATTATGGCTTGTTTAGTGAATTTTATCAGCCCTTAGATTATCACAGAGAATTTTTCATCTCACCTTATGCAGATTTTCAGCGCTCGTTTATCGATGTTTTTGAAAATAAGCGTGGCATTGGCGAGTATGACTTAAAACGTTTCTCTTTAGGCGTTGATGTCGGCATGAATTTTGAGAATGTAGCAGAATTGCGTGCTGGACTTTTATATAATTACCTACAAGCTGATTTACGGTTTGGTGATCCTAATGTGCTGTCCACAGGATCGAGCCGAGAAAATTTATTCAAACTTGAGTTTGGCTATGATAGCTTGGATGATGATATATTTCCCAAACGCGGCACACGTATTAAGCTCACTGGAGAATTTTACGAAAAGTTTATCGGCTCAGAAAAAAATTACCAAAAAATGACATTTTCTGTTCGTCGAATGCTGCCCGCCAATGACTACCTGACATGGTTGGCTGAAGCCAATTTGTTCACATTTTTTGATGCAACGCCACCTGAATATCAAAGTTTTTCAATGGGCGGTTTAAACTACTTAGCGGGTTATCCTGAAGGCGATATTGGTGGTAAACACGCATTATTCTTAGCAATTGGTGGATTATTCAATCCTGACAATCAGAATTCGGAGAGCCCCTTTGCTGTCAGATGGCTGGGCTTGCTACATGCTGGCAATGCTTGGGATAATTATGAAAACATCAGTGTTAAGGATTTACTCTATGGTGGCTTGGGGGGTATCGCGTGGGATACGCCGTTTGGCTCACTGCTTTTGGGTGTGGGCTATA
This sequence comes from Candidatus Thiomargarita nelsonii, assembly GCA_000785145.2. GTDB lineage: Bacteria > Pseudomonadota > Gammaproteobacteria > Beggiatoales > Beggiatoaceae > Thiomargarita > Thiomargarita nelsonii_B. The sequence continues at coordinate 10,571 of JSZA02000083.1, read as the reverse complement.
CAAAGAAGGGGAGTTTGAATTACTATTTGTCTTTGGGTCATTTATTTTAATAGTTTCGGGAAATCCGCGTAGCTCCATTCCCGAAACAACGAAATTTTGGGTTTAGCGTAGCGATCTTCGTTGCGGGAAATCCGCGTAGCTCCATTCCCGAAACAACGAAAAATCGTAAATGTTTCGGGAATTTCGCTGCGCGGATTTCCCGAAAAAGTTGTTTCGGGAATTTCGCTGCGCGGATTTCCCGAAACTCAGTCAACTAATGAGAATATTGTGAGCAACTATAAAGATACCTTAAATCTACCTAAAACTAATTTTCCCATGCGGGGTAATTTGCCCAAGCGTGAGCCTGACTTTTTAAAACAATGGGAAGATTTAAATTTATATGAACAACTTCGAGAACAAGGGCAAGATCGCCCTAAATTTGTGCTACACGATGGTCCCCCTTACGCCAATGGCGATATTCATATCGGTCATGCCGTCAATAAAATCCTCAAAGACATCATCATCAAAGCACGGACTTTAAGTGGCTTTGACGCGCCTTATGTGCCCGGTTGGGATTGTCATGGCTTACCCATTGAATTAGAAGTTGAAAAAAAACTTGGCAAAGCCGGTCGAAAAGTCGATGCCCGCCAATTTCGTGATGCTTGTCGCCAGTATGCCAGACAACAAGTTGATAAACAACGCATTGATTTTAAAAGACTCGGTGTCCTTGGTGATTGGGATGCGCCTTATTTAACAATGAATTCTCAGACTGAGGCTAACATTATCCGAGCCTTGGGACAAATTGTGACAGCGGGAGATTTAGATAAAGGCTATAAGCCGGTACATTGGTGCAGCGACTGTGGCTCCGCTTTGGCAGAAGCCGAGGTGGAATATGAAGATAAGGATTCTATGGCGATTGATGTACGCTTTCCCGTCGTCAACGAAGAAATTTTATTAAGTTGTTGTCATCATGCCCCCGATGCGATGGGTTCAGGTGCTTTATCAGTTGTCATTTGGACAACCACGCCTTGGACTTTACCCGCCAATCAAGCTGTCGCCTTGCATCCTGAGTTGGAATATTCGGTGGTGCAATGTGAAGATGGTCATGAGCGATTGATTGTCGCCGAAGCCTTGCTCAAAGATACTATGTTGCGTTATGGCATAGAGCATTATCATGTTGTGGCTTATTGCCAAGGCAAAGACTTAGAAGGTTTGCAATTGCAACATCCCTTTTATGAGCGTCAAGTGCCCATTATTTTAGGTGAACACGTCACCACTGAGGCGGGGACAGGTGCTGTACATACCGCGCCTGGGCATGGTCAAGATGATTATGTTGTTGGTCGCCGTTATGGATTGCCCATTGATAATCCGGTTGATGGAAAAGGCAAATTTTTACCAGATACGCCATTGTTCGCGGGTGAGCATGTTTTTTCGGCTAATGAACATGTGATCGAGGTGTTGAAAGGGCGTAATCGACTGGTGGCAGAGCAACGTATTCGCCATAGCTATCCACATTGTTGGCGACATAAAACGCCTATTATTTTTCGTGCGACGCCACAGTGGTTTATTAGTATGGATAAACAAGGGCTGAGACAAAAGGCTTTGGATGCCATTAAAACGGTGACTTGGACACCGGATTGGGGTCTGCAACGCATTGAAAGCATGGTGATTAACCGTCCCGATTGGTGTATTTCACGACAACGTCATTGGGGGGTGCCTATCACTTTGTTTGTGCATCAAAGCAGTGGCGCATTGCATCCGCGTATGCCTGAATTAATTGAACCTATCGCACAGCGAGTTGAACAAGATGGTATTGATGCTTGGTTTGATCTTGATCCCGCAGAATTGCTGGGAGAACAGGATGCGACTAATTATGAGAAAGTGACGGATACGCTTGATGTGTGGTTTGATTCGGGTGTGACTCATGCGACGGTTTTGGAGACTCGACTCAGTGTGCCGGCGGATTTATATTTGGAGGGCTCCGATCAACATCGCGGTTGGTTTCAATCTTCCTTGTTGACATCTGTCGCTATGCGAGACGGTGCGCCGCCCTATAAAGCGGTACTCACACACGGATTTGCTGTTGATGCTCAAGGCAAAAAAATGTCTAAATCCTTTGGCAATGTGATCGCGCCGCAAAAGGTGATTAAAAACTTGGGCGCGGACGTTTTGCGTTTATGGGTGGCGGCAACGGATTATCGTGGTGAAGTCACAGTATCTGATGAGATTTTAAAACGGATTGCGGACGCTTATCGACGTTTACGCAATACTGCTCGCTTTTTATTGGCGAATTTGCACGATTTTAATCCTGAGACTGATTGTGTGTCAAAAGAGGAAATGTTGGCACTTGATCGTTGGGCTGTGGATCGCGCTTGGCGCTTGCAAGAAGAGGTGCTCAAGGGCTACGAAAATTATCACTTTCATGTCGTTTACCAAAAAATCCATCATTTTTGTGCCGTTGACATGGGCAGTCTTTATCTTGATATTATTAAGGACCGTCAATACACCTGCCAAACCAATAGTCTCGCTCGACGCTCTGCACAAACGGCTTTATATCACATTGTCGAAGCTTTAGTACGTTGGCTGGCACCCATCCTCAGTTTTACGGCGGAGGATATTTGGCGAGCTATGCCGGGTAAACGGGGAGAATCTGTATTGTTGGAATCTTCATGGTATGAGGGACTTTTTTCTTATGCTGATGAAAGATGGGAAAAAATCTTTGAAGTGCGTGAGGCGGTAAACAAGGAATTGGAAAAACTGCGGGGTTCTGAGGCTATCGGCTCCTCTTTGGATGCTGAAGTTGATATTTATTGTGATGATGCGCTTTACACACAATTGACCGCTTTAGAGGATGAATTACGCTTTGTTTTTATTAGTGCCTACGCACGGGTACATCCCGCTAAACCAGTGGTGACAGGCGAAGGTTTCTGGTTTCAAGTCAAACCCTCTGAGCATCCTAAATGTGTCCGTTGTTGGCATCATCGTGAAGATGTGGGTAGTCATCCTGAACACCCCGAATTGTGTGGGCGTTGTGTAGAAAATGTTGTCGGTGGAGGAGAGCAGCGTCGTTATGCCTGAGAAATCTAGTGAAAAAGCTTTAGTGTGGTTTTGGTTATCGCTATTAGTTGTGATACTGGATCAAGTGACTAAAGTGTGGATAAGTGCTAACTTAGCCTTGTATCAATCTATCGTTGTGCTACCGTTTTTTAATTTGACATTGCTACATAATGAGGGCGCCGCTTGGAGCATTCTCGCAACAGCGGGCGGTTGGCAGCGTTGGTTTTTGAGTGGACTTGCAATCGTGATCAGTGGCGTGCTCATGATTTGGTTGAGCCGTCTTAAACGTCAACAACGATGGTTGGCTTGTGCGCTTGCTTTAATACTGGGGGGCGCATTGGGCAATGTGATTGATCGGGTTATTTATGGATATGTAGTTGATTTTATTGATGTCTATTATAATCACGAATGGCATTGGCCTGCTTTTAATATCGCTGATAGTGCCATTAGTGTCGGTGCTGTTATGTTGCTGATAGATGCTTTTCGGAAACCGGCTGATTAAAACAACTAGGGCAACCACAAGGGATTGCCCCTACACGAACCATTATTTTATCCTCGTTCCCACGCGGAGCAAAAATGCCATTAAGTTAAGCAGAAATACGTTTTTTTTGTAGGGTGGGTAGAGCTTCGCTGCACCCACCAAATCGTTGAAACGAAGATCCGGGCGTAAATTTATAACAATGGTGGGTTTCGCTCTACCCACCCTACAAAAAAACCTTAACTTAATGGCATTGACGCGAGGCAAAGGAATGCCTGTTTGCACCGCTCTGCGGTGCGGGACGCAGAGCGTCCCTGAAGGCATTCCTTTGCCTCGCGTGGGAACGAGAAAATCATGTGTAGGGGCAATCCTTTATGGTTGCCCTTAACTACTTTTTAAGGAGATAAAAATGAGCCAAGAAACGGTGACAATCACTGACAATCGCACAGGAAAATCCATTGAATGCCCTATTAAAAAAGGAACACATGGACCACCTGTCGTTGATTGCCAAGCTTTATACAAAAAAATGGGGATGTTTGCTTTTGATCCGGCTTATATAACCACAGCCAGTTGCGAAAGTCGTATTACCTTTATTGATGGTGAAAAAGGCATTTTATTATACCGTGGCTACCCTATTGAGCAGTTAGCTGAAAATAGCAGCTATCCTGAGGTGTGTTATTTATTGTTATACGGTGAATTGCCAACGAAAGAGCAAATGGAGAATTTTAAAGTCTCGATTTTCCAACACACTATGTTGCATGAAGGTTTACTGGATTTTTACAAAGGATTTAGACATGATGCTCATCCGATGTCAATGCTCGTAGCTGTCGTTGGGGGTTTATCAGCTTATTATCCTGATGCGATGGATATTGGAAATCCTGAACATCGCAATATGAGTGCTATACGCCTGATTGCTAAAATGCCAACCATTGCGGCTAACAGTTATAAGTATTTGATTGGTCAACCTTATGTTTATCCTCGCAATGATTTAAGTTATGTCGCCAATTTCATGCACATGATGTTTTCTGTGCCCAAAGAGAAATATCACTTTAATGAAACCGCCATCAAAGCTTTGGAAATCATGCTCATTTTGCATGCTGACCATGAACAAAATGCGAGTACTTCAACAGTACGCTTAGCGGGTAGTTCGCAAGCGCATCCTTTTTCTTGTGTAGCGGGGGGAATTGCAACCTTGTGGGGACCAGCACATGGTGGTGCCAATGAGGCGGTGATTCGCATGTTACAACAAATTGGGACACCAAAAAACATCCCGCTTTATATTAAGAAGTTTAAGGATAAGAACGATTCTACACGATTGATGGGATTTGGGCATCGTATTTATAAAAAACATGATCCGCGTGCCAAAATTATTCGGAAGGTTTGCCACACGCTATTGCAAGAGTTGGATGCCACACAGCAACCGCTCCTAAAAATCTCAGACTATCTGATAATAGATTATGAAATCACCTTAGCCGAGCAGTATTGCCAAGGATTCGTGTGCTGGAATTCCACCAGTCAAAGTTCGAGAGAGAGTTGCCCCCCTATCCCAATTACCAGCCCCTGCGGGTGACTGGATCGGTCGGTTACTTCCGCCGCCCGAACTTGTGCTACATACACCACTGATTTAAGTTTCCTAGACACACGCCGCCAAAATGACCATACATGCTTCCCCCGATTCCTCACGGGTAGAGAGAAGGTGACATGACCACCCTTATTGTTCGGAATGAGAACCTCATTTCGACAACTAGACGGGGCGCGTTCAGAAAACCTACACAACCGCCGCGCTATAACCAAAGCCGCAGCATGATGAACAGTCAAACCATATTGAGTAGCATACTTAACTCTTCCAATTACCGAAGTAAACGCTGGATTGACTTTATAAACTCTTACCCCATTCCTTGAGGCTCTTGATTCCAAAAACTCCCGAAACTTACTAAAAACAAAAGAACTTAACATCCTAGCATAACGACTAGAACCATTTTCTCTTAAAATACTTCTTTTCTTAGAAAACTCTAAATCTTCAATAACAATAGGTTTTAAAGTATTTTCAGAACGTTCAACAATAATTTTAACGGCATCACCAATAATAGCTTCCGATTGACCTTTTGACTTACCATAAGTATTTAATGGAACTGTTTGAGTATCAATAACATTCCCAAATCTATCCGTTTCTACCAAAGCAATATGATTCGCATTTAAATCAATTCCTATTGTACCAATATCTTTCAATGTTTTTATCGGAACAACAGCTCGTGCAGTACTTACAAACACACGCCAACCTTTATCATCACGTAAAAATCTGTAACTTATCGCTTGACCATAAAGTTTCGTTTCTACACGTTTCAGACCTTTTAATACTTTTCGTGCTTCATTATCACCTAATGCTGCTTCAATAATATCTTGACCGTATTCAAATTGTACTCCCTTAATTTCAATATATTTTCCATGCTTAGATACCAAAGCATCAGGCAGACGCAGTCTCAAAGTCAATTTTCCATCTTCCCGTCTTGCTGTGCAAAGTTGATTGCCAGCCATTTCATCTTTTGAACCTACCAAAAAAAATTGATTACTACGCGCCTTTTTCCAATCAAGTTTCCATTCTTCTAAGTTTTTATAACCATTAGCTTTTAAATCAAATTGTGCTTGAAATAACTTTTTTGAACCGAAGCAAATACGAACACGCTTGTTGGCTTTATCCTGTTTCATTTGTTCTAAACGCTTCTCTAACCTTGCTAAACGACGCTTTTTTTGATGTATTTTATACAAGTGTTTTGCTCGTTTATTAGGTTCAATCTCTTTTTTACACAATTTTTCAATGGTTTTTTGAGTTATATCAATTCGTTCTTGATTTTCATTTATGTAACGATCAAGATTTGAACGATAAGAATCAATCTTTCCTTGTAAAATAAAATTAATAGAATTGAAATGCCTAGCTAAAATCCCAAACATGGATAAGAAAAGAGATTTAATCTGATTCAAAACCTTTCCAGATAATGATCCTCGCTTTTGGTTATGTGCAAAAAGTTTACGTTCTACTTGTGACAACAAGTCAGCACAATCATCTAAGGCTGCCGAAGTCTTTTCTGGTAACTGAGCTAAACGCGTTTGATAAGTGCTAATGGGTACCTTGGTCGTATCAGATTTCGAAGATTTAATTTGTCTGGTTTTTTGACTCATAATTTTGTTAATAATTTCATTGTCAACTAAGTTGAAGTGTATTCTCTCAAACCACAATAAAAAATACAACCCCCTTTCTAAAGCCTCTCCTGTATCAGATAATGTCCTCTAGTAATAGATAGTAATAGATTTATCAACACTGTTATTAACCCTTATTTGAAGTTGCGATGGAGTTGGAACGGATTGCGCTTTCGGAGGATTATTTTATTGAGCGTAAATTGTATCCTAATGTGGATTTTTATTCTGGGATCATCTTGAGTGCATTGGGCATTCCTTTGAATATGTTCACGGTTATGTTTGCCGTTGGACGGACGGTTGGTTGGATTGCACAATGGATGGAGATGATGGAGGCGCCTGATATGAGGATTGGTCGTCCGCGCCAGTTGTATCTTGGGAGTGAGGAGCGGGATTATGTGTCGATAGATCAACGCGGGGGCTAAAATAAAAAATGGTGGGCCTGGTAGGACTCGAACCTACGACCAATCGATTATGAGTCGACGGCTCTAACCAACTGAGCTACAGGCCCTTAAATGCTAGATAATTTGGACGGTCTACCAAAAGTGGGCGCATTGTATCATAACCATCATGAGAAATGCAAGGTTTTTTGGAGTCCAAGATTTATCTTGGACGCGCCATCATTTTTCCATGACAATATCTGCTAAGCTGCGTTGTGCTCGAACTTTGCTTTAGTTGTAGTCCAACAGAGCTTAGTTCTGCTTGATACCAGCGAACCTCTCCATTAATGGAAAGCGTTGTGTTTGGCAATTCGACTTCTAAAGCCAAATAACTGCCATTTTTATAAGGATATTTTGAGAAAAACATCAAGCCTTCGCCAGAAACTGATATGTTGTCTAAATGCCCAACGTGTTCTCCATCTTCGTAAACCTCAACATTTTCTGGTGCTGAATTGCTCAATTGGTATCGAGACTCTCTTTTTTGTTTTATCATGAAATAAAACCTCCGCGAGCGCAAAAAACTAAAGTCCAAAGCTAAAGCTTTGGACTCCAAAATACCAGACGTTTCGTATTGAAATATAATATAGCATAAAAATCCTATTTCTTGAATAAATAGGATTTTTGGCTTGCCATTTTTTTTTATTTAAATATTAGCCAAATGAAAAAAACCTCCCCAACTAAATGGCATCAATTGTTAGGAAGTCTCCTAAAAGAGCTACTTTCTCCACTAGGAATTTTCGTACAGCCAGATTTTAAGGTGATGACTAAACCGCCATAAAATGTGAGCACAAAGTACATAAAAAAAACACTTGACATTCATTTCTGTTTTGCTAAAATAATTTTCCATCTGCGTAGGGCATGATCAAGCATTGCGATTTGATCTCGAAGCTAGCCTGTTAGAGCAGAAACGAAGTAACGAGTCCCGTAGGAACTTGAGATCATTTTGATGGAAATACCGGGGGCTAACCGGAAATTTACGCACGGGGACAAGACGGCTCTGTTTTCAGAAGTACTTCTGGATGCAACCAGCTTGGTTGAATCGTGAACTAAACCGTGATCACTTTTGCTCACAAATTAGATAGCAGGAAGTCACTAAAATAGGTAAAATGTGGGGTCAATCATATTTATCTATGTTAGGCGTTGAGGAACGGTTGGCTGGGTTGAAACCGCAAGATGTGTTAACTGCATTTAAACCGCAAGATGTGTTAACTGCATTTAAACCGCAAGAGCTGTTAACTGCATTTAAACCGCAAGAAATTGAGGATTATCTTAACCAACTAAAAAGTTCTAAGGCTGATAACTAAGAGTGTTTTTTTGTTGTTTCGGGAATGAGGTAACGATTTCCCGAAACTCAGTCGCCACAACGGTTTAGCTACGCTGACTTCGTTTCGGGAAATCGTGCCCTCATTCCCGAAACAACTGAAACTACCCGAAACCTTACATCAACTCAATTACGACCACAACACCAATCCCCATACCAAAACGCTATAACACAAGGCAATGAATACCGCCGCAGAACCGGCATCTTTGGCACGTTTTATCAGCGGATGTCTTTCTTGAGTCAAACGATCCGCCACCGCCTCAATCGCTGAATTCAGTAATTCTGTTAGCAAGACTAATAATAAGCACGATATTAACAAAGCCCGTTCAATGCCATTCTCACCTAGCCAAAAAGCGATAGGTATTAATATGATACTTAATACCAATTCTTGCCGAAAAGCCGCTTCATTAAGCCAAGCCGCCTTAAAACCAGCCACTGAATAGCCAAAGGCTTTGACAAGTCGGGTTAATCCTGTGTCTTGGTTCATGCATTTTTCCACACAATGTCTAATTCTTTAGCCGCTTTGACATCATTTAAACGTCGCACCGGTAAAGTATAGGGTGCCTTTTTTAAAATCTCAGGAGACGATTCCGCCTCTTGTTGAATCTCACACAGGGCACTGATAAAGTTATCTAAAGTTTGTTTGTCCTCTGTTTCTGTGGGTTCAATCAATAAACATTCTGGTACCAGCAAGGGAAAATAGGTTGTCGGTGCATGAATGCCTTTATCCAGTAGCCGTTTGGCGAAATCCATCGCGGTGACACTTTGTTGTTTGGCTTGACGTTTCAGCGTCAAAATAAATTCATGGCTGGCGCGACGTTGCCCAAAAGCCATATCAAATCCGGCTTTAGCGAGGCTGGCTTGCAAATAGTTGGCATTGAGCGTCGAAAAGTCTGCCACCCTTGTCATTCCTTCACGACCCAGTAGTCGGGCATAAACATAGGCTCGCAAAATGACTCCAATATTGCCTGGATGTGCTAATAGCCGCCCAATCGTTTGTGGATAGTCGGTTTCGGTCAACATGCGATAAGTCTTGCCATCGTATCCCACCACTGGTACGGGTAAAAAGGGCAGGAGTCGTTGATTGACGCCGACAGGTCCCGCGCCCGGTCCTCCGCCGCCATGCGGTGTTGAAAAGGTTTTGTGCAAGTTGATATGAATCACATCAAATCCCATATCGCCGGGCCGTACTTTGCCCAAAATGGCGTTAAGATTGGCACCATCGTAATAGAGTAATCCGCCAACTTCGTGGATAATTTTGGCAATTTCAGTGATGTTTCGTTCAAAGACACCCAGGGTGGAGGGATTGGTCAACATAATGCCGGCTGTTTGGGGACCAATAGCGGCTCGTAAGGCGGCAATATCAACGTCACCTTCGGCGTTAGTCGGAATTTCACGCACTTTATATCCACACATGACGGCTGAAGCGGGATTAGTGCCGTGTGCAGCATCGGGTACTAGCATTTCGGTGCGTTGCGTATCCTTGCGTGCATCATGATAGGCGCGTATCATGGCAACGCCGGCAAATTCGCCTTGTGCGCCGGCGGCGGGTGCCAAGGAAACGGCTTTCATGCCGGTGACTTCTTTGAGTATTTCTTGCAAGTCATAGAGGCAAGCCAGTAGCCCTTGACTTGGAGCGGCAGGGTGTTGGGATAGGAAGCCGGGTAACATGGCTAAAGTATTACAAGCACGGGGATTATATTTCATCGTGCAGGAGCCGAGTGGGTAGTAATGGGTGTCGATAGAAAAATTTTTCTGTGACAGGCGCGTGTAGTGGCGGACGACTTGCATTTCTGAGACTTCTGGCAAGTGGGGGCGCGTTTTACGCAGAAATTGGGTGGGAATGTCAGTGATTTCAGGACGATTGGCAGGCGATTGTGAGCTTGCGAATCGTCCGGGGCTGCTGTGTTCAAAAATGTGCATAAAATTATTTCCAATAGTTAAGTAAATAACAAACCTCAAAAAACCTCAAAACACCGCAACATCCATACCCACGATTCGATGGTATCCAAAACCAACTCATAGTACGCTGTCAATTTGTTTTTTTGGAGTACAAAGCTTTAGCTTTGTACTGTCTGACAAAGCTAAAGCTTTGTACTCCAAC
>JSZA02000071.1 GCA_000785145.2 Candidatus Thiomargarita nelsonii | reverse complement strand
ACCCAATGATTTTGTTTATATTTTTTATTCTGGCCATGGCTCACAAACCAAAGATTTAAACGGTGATGAACCCAGCGGCTATGACCAAACTTGGGTTTCCTACGGGGCTCGTACCGGCAGGCAAGGTATAGACAATTACGACGTATTAGATGATGAAATCGACAAATGGTTGTCCAACTTGTATGAAAAAACTCAAAATGTCGTATTTATATCGGATTCTTGTCACTCAGCAACAGTCACCAGAGGTGCAGCCGCAACGAGCCGAGCGATCAAAGAGGATAAACGACCCCATTTGTTGGACCTCCCCATTATGGTATTCATATTGGTGCCGCACGAGATAATGAATCCGCCATTGAACAGGCTCAAAAAGATGGACAATATTACAGCCTGTTTACTTGGTATTGGACGCAAAATTTACAGCAGGCTCAAATCGGTGAAACTTGGCATGACGTTTTTAAGCGGACTTATGCCCAAGTGACAAGAGAGCGCGGCATGGCGCAACATCCACAAATAAAGGGTGAGCATCATAGAGAAGTGTTGGCACCAGGCGCTGCTGCACTATCGCCGACAATTCCTATTATCCGTATTGTCTCTAAAAGGAGAATCAAAATAAAAGCAGGCTCTCTCCTTGGCGTTACCAAAGGCTCAGTTTATCGTTTATATAAGCCCGGAGACTCCCCTCGCTTGAAGATTTACCATGTCACCCCTTTCGCCAGTTATGCTGAGTCCAAAAGTGAGATTAAGGTTGGTGATTTAGTCGTAGAAGAAAGTCATGCCTACCATTTTACGCCTATTAAAGTTTACTTAGGCGCGGACTTAGATAAGCCATTGTTAAAAGAGATTGCGGCGGCTTTTGATACACAAGCACTTGGAGCCTACCAGCTTACCAACAATCCGCATCAAGCTAATCTACAATTGTACCTCTTGCGCCCCAAGCAACAAGATGGGCAACTCATTTATGGCTCGCCTGATGATGCCTTGCCAAAATCTTTCCCCAATCAGCCACCTGAATTATGGGTACTGACACCCGATCAACGCCTATTCAAAAAAGGCCTTAAAATTCCATTTTCGAATCTAAAAAAAGGCGTTAAATTATTACAAAGCAAATTAAAAAGATTAGCCCGCGTGCGTGAGCTTAAAACACTCAAAACCCCTTTTAGTAGCACATTAGCAGTGGAAGTCAAAATTGAAACATTAAATCAAGTCCCTTATTGTCAAAAAGGACCAGATTGTGTGGAACAATACACTTTTGAAGGAGATAAGGTGTGGTATCGCAAAACTGGCTCATATCGTTTTTCTGAGATTGAAGGCAAGACTTTGAATAGTGACCAGATTCTTTCTTTTAGTTTACATAACAATGTAAAGCAAGACTATTACTGTTATCTGATTAATATCAGTCCCAACGATGCTATTAATACGATTTTTCCCCCTTATTGGGAAAGGATGGAATTTGCTCGTCTCAAGAAAGGCGAAATAAGAAAAGTGATCAACACATTAAGTATTGAAGAACTAGGAGAGGAAACCCTAAAATTGATCATCAGCCCTCAAGCGATTGATATATCGTTATTGGAACAACCGCCAATCACACGCTTGGGATTAAATCCTTTAGAACAATTATTGGCTAATGCAACGCACGGATGGCGGAGTGACACGGCGGTTGAGATTGATGATTGGGCGACTGGGCAAGTCATTTTTAAAGTGACAGCGTCTGAGTAGGAGTCCAAGATTTATCTTGGACTTCTATTTTATGCCATACAACACAAACGCCGCCCAATACATCGGATTACTATAGTCTCCCCCCCTTTTCAGAAACTCGCGCTTAGTTGCCGTCAACGCTTTAACTTGTCCTACTCCCGCCTTCAATTTCCTAAAAAAGCGGGTAATAAACTCTGCCGTCACCTCATCAGAGATAGCCCATAAAGTGAGCAAAGTATTTTTATTGCCCGCCACATACAGCGCATAAGGCAAACCCATCACACCTTCACCTCCGACAACTTCACCCAAGCCCGTTTGACACGCCGATAACACCATCAAGTCACTTTTTAAATTATAGCCCGTCCATTCGCCGGCGGTGACATAACCATCAATCCCTGCTGGATTATTGACTTGCCCCAACACAATAGAAGATAAGGCAGGCACTTCATCGCTGAGATAGCCATGTGCGGAAAACACCAAATAACGGTATTGCGCTAACAAGCCTTGTTGATTAAGCCTTTGTAAATTGGCTTCGGTGGCTTGGGCTTGTTTATAAATACGTGGTTTTGTCTCCTTAAAAAGCTTTTCTAATTGTGACAGTTCATCCAATGCGCCGGGTAGATTTTTCCATTTAAGATTTAATTGTCTCAATGCACCGCTATAATTGGGATTGCTTGTCGTCTTTTCGTAAAGCGGCGCACCCATCGCTAATAAAGTCCCCCTATTTTTCAGTCTGTTGTAGACTTGATTGCGTTTTTGCAATTGGGCTAATATAGATAAGGATTGCACATAGCTAATTTGATGCTGGACAATCACGGGCTGTTTTTCTCCCTCAAGGCGCAGCGTCTCAAAGGGTATCAATGCTAAAGCGCCTGACGGTGAGATAATCCAATGCGATTTATCTTTAATGATGTCGGCAAGTGGCTCTAACAGAACTTTTCCAAGTTTTAGACTGAGAGCGTCGTTTTTTTGAATTTCTGGGGGTTTACCGAAAAATGGCACGATTCTCCCACGAGTGGCTCGATGAGATGAAGTCAATCGGTGATGGTAGGTTTCTATATCTTTTTTGAGTGAGGGGATTTTTCCTAAATCGTGCGCGGTGAACGTACCATCAGATTCTAAGGTAAAAGCTAATACCTTGTTTTCATTAACAAGGTAACTGATCAATACGGCATCCGCCGGCAAAAATTTAGCACCTTCTTTGGCACCGATAATTTGCACTTCGCTGAGTTGGGCATATTTAGGGTATTTTGCCATTAACTCATGATGGAACTGGTTGAGTTTGAACACGAGTTGGTTTTTTTCAGTTTCTAAAGTGATTTTTTCCTCTAGGCGATTAGCTTTCGCAATACGGTTGTTCAAAAAAGCTAGACGAGCCTCAAAGTCTCGCAATTGTTGTTGCTCCGTGGCGGTTAGCCCACTTTGTTGAGCCGCGAATTTAGCCGCTATGGATTCGAGCAAGGTGCGGGCTTTGCTCATTTCTGCTAGGCGAAAAGCGTCAACGAGGCGAGACTGAACAATATACAAATCAGAAAGATCAAAATAACCCTGTACCCACTTTTTAAACAAGGCTTGGCGGTTTTCAGCGGAAAAGTCGCCACTTCGCAAATGTTCCACGCCTTCTACTAATTTTTCAAAATGTTTAATGGCTTGATTAAAGTCTCCTTGTATTTGGTATATATAAGCTAAATTACTCAAGCAGAGGAGCGTATCGGGGTGCTTTTCTCCTAACGTCTCTTTAAAGAGACGATAGCCTTTTTCATATAAAGGCAAAGCCACTGAAAATCCTTTTAAATTGTTATAAATTAATGCTAAATTCAACAGACTGCGGAGCGTATCGGGGTGCTTTTCTCCTAACACCTCTTCAGAGAGATGATAGGCTTTTTCAACCAAGGGCAAAGCCTCATTAAATAGATTTAAGTCTCTGTGAATAATACCAAAATTATTAAGAATGCTGAGCGTTTGAGGGTGCTTTTCTCCTAACAGTTCTTTAGAGAGATGATAGGCTTTTTCAAACAAAGGCAAAGCCGCCGACAATCTGCCTAAGTCGTAATAAATTCCCGCTAAATTATTTAGACGGCTGAGCGTATCATCGTCCTTTTCCCCTAATACCTCATTAGAGAGATGATAGGCTTTTTCTAACAAAGGCAAAGCCGCCGACAATCTGCCTAAGTCATTATAAATAATTCCTAAATTACTCAGGCTCATAATCGTTTGAGGGTGTTTTTCTCCTAAACCCTCCTTAGAGAATTGATAGGCTTTTTCAAACCAAGGTAAAGCCACTGATAAGCGGCCTAAGCCTTTGTAACTGCGTGCTAAATTATTAATTATGGTGAGCGTTTGAAGATGCTTTTCCCCAAATACCTCTTTAAAGAGAGGATAGGCTTTTTCAGACCAAAGCAAAGCAGCCGAGAATTGACTTAATTCACTGTAAATGCCAGCTAAAAACATCATATTGGTGAGTGTTTGAGAGTGTTTTTTTCCAAATACCTCTTTAGAGATATGATAGCCTTTTTCAAAAAGCTGCAAAGCTTCATCGAATTTTCCTACCTTAACGTGAAATATACCTAAATTATTAAGGCTGGTGATACTGTCTGGATGTTTTTCTCCAAGTATTTCAGTTGTGATTTTTAAGGCTTTTTCAGCCAACTGCAGGGCTTTTTTAAATTCCCCTTGTTGATAATATTGAACGGCTTGGCTGTTATAGGTTTTAGCCAATTCTAACGGCTCTTCTGAGAAACCAGACTGACTAAAAACAAGCGTTAGCGTTAAAATAAAAAACAGCTTAACACCGACAAAAAAAATGGATTTCATATTAATCACCATAACTACAAGGATTTTTTTATAAAAAAGGATAAAAAAACTTGAACATAAAACTTGACATTATTTTATTTTTAAGGTTTAATACGTCCCGCTATATCCTTATGAAGCAGCTTCCTTCATTAACATCTTTACCAAAGATACCGAATAGTTGCTTCCTTTCCTTTATTTGGTGTGTGTAGCTCAGTCTGGTAGAGCAGCGATATTTGAGTTGATCTATTTTTTTATGGATTGACTTCCTTCAAAACTTTGCATCGAGTGTCGTAGGTTCGAATCCTACCACACACCACCCAATAAATGACCAAAAATGAAACAACATAAAGCACTTATCTCACAAAATTTAATTTTTATAGATACAAGCTATGCTGTAACCGAGTTTTCAAACCGTCAAGCTTATGCCCTACAAGCGCATATAATGCAATTAGGATATATCTTTAGCGAAAAGGATATCCATAGCATATCTATCTGTGAAAATTTTAATGATTTTGCACAAAACCTCATTAAAACCTTAAAAGATTTTACCGGAGCTGACAGAGAATGGCAACCGATGTACCCCGGATTCCCACAGCAAATCGTTGAAACTTCTGAGCTTGAATTGATTATCAATGCAATTATCCACTACTGGAGTGGTGGGCAGTTTATCCCACCGCATAAAGCATACTCTCGCAGTGAATATTTTCCGACTGAATTTAAAACTTTAAAACTGATAAATAGAGAAGAATTAAAGTCTATCATTGCTGCATGGATTGAATCGGGCGTGTCTTTGTCTGAACAACAAAAAGACGCGGTGTTGACTTATTTTGACTTGGTGAAAGACGACAAATATCAAATACAATTTAAAGAAACCTTAGCTTTCTTAGCTCAAAAACAACCCTTGTTTGCCATACAACAATGCAACACCGTAACCGATGTGTTACGGGTAGCATCAGCTTTTTCTGATGGCGATTATACCTTAATAGAGAACACTAAATTTAAGCTATCATTAAATCAAAAGCGTAACCTTTGTGCCAGATTGCAATCGTTGGCAGCCTCGAATCCAGTGGCTTTTGAGGAAGACATGGCAGCTAATGCTAAGCGTTGGCAAAAATTATTACACCACATAATGCCACACAAAAATTGCCCTGAATCATGTGTTGACTTGTTACGGTTTGCTACCAAAAATTATAAATTAGAATTAAGGACATTTGAGAGCAAATTGGAAGAGGCTATTGCTTTACAAGATACGGATGAATTGAGTCAATTATTTACCAGAAAACCCGGCCTGTTGGCGCGGCGCTTAAATGAATTACTTTGTAAAGGTTGCCTTGACTTGTCATTATTTAAAAACACTATCAATAAAATATCCAATCGGGTTTTATGGCAATTGTATGGCTACTTTATGAATAGGGATATTGAAAATGACCGGATTATCCGTCTAAAAAATGGTAAGCTTAAAGTGATTAGCCCTCTGCAACCCATTTCTAGTGAAACCTCAATTGACAGCATTATTAGTATTATTGACATTATCAAAGTTGAACTCCAAAAAAGGTATTCTGAATTTAAGATTGGTAAAGTTGATGACGCTATGAAAAAAGTGCCTTTACCTTTGAATATGAGATCGGCTTCGGATGGTACGCAGTTGCCTTTTGGTACTCGGATTCCGTTGGGCGACGTTGACTATTTGCGTTTTGGTGTACATTGGTTTAATGAGTATGAAGACAGTCCTACAGATATTGATTTGTCGGGCATTTTCTATAATAAAGACTTTAGTCAAAGTTTGGAGATTGGATGGTATTCTAATTATATAGATGAAAACGCTATTAGCATGTTCAGTGGAGATTTAGTAAATGCACCTAAACCACACGGGGCTGCTGAGTTTATTGATGTTAAGTTGAATAAAGCTTGTCAATCTAAATGGACTTATGTTGCTATTTTCTTGAACCTGTACTCAGGTAATAGTTTTGAAACCTCCCATGCTGTTATGAACGCGCAGCGCATCGAAGGGTTGTGTGGCCAGGAAAATATGAAAGACATTGCTATGAATGGCAAGGCTTTTGAACCGGCAAGATTGTTGTTTAGTACACAGATTAAAAAAGATTCTGATATAAAGCAGATGCTTGTTTGCTTGATAGACACTAAATACAAAGAAGTGATCTGGATAGATATGCCAAAGGTAAAAAGTTTATATTCATCCAGTAGCACCGAAGTTGCCACGACAGCCGATGTTATCAAAGCATTTATTAGTCGAAGCCAGCCATCGTTGTTTGATTTGTATAGTTTTTTTGAGTACGATCCAAAGTTGCCTGATGTGAGTTGGGCTAATAGATCGCCTTATGATTTGAGTGGGGTTATGGGTTTTTTATAGCATTTCGTTTAGGACTCTCTCAAAGGTCCTGCTAATGACCTCAAATTGACAAAGGGCGTGTTACGTGACAATGCCATTAAGTTAAGACAAACCTACGAGGTTGCCAAAACATCGTAGGTTATTTTTTCGTTTAATTTACAACGACCTGCGATGTATTGGTCTCCTCGTAGGTCTGATACGAAGTAACGGAACGTTCATTTGGGGCGGCACGATATGGCATTGGGCGCTGCTCTTACTTTAAAACGCCAAAACCACAAAAACCGGCTTTGGTTATGTTTAAGGAGCAAGCTCCCTGGGGTGATAAACCATCTATCACCTTGGTTAAAAAGCGAATCAAAATATTTCTCGCACCATGTATATCTCGGTTTACTCTTTTTCCTCGGAAAAGAATTGAGGCTTTCCCTCCCAAGTTTTTTAGAATAGAACCATCCCACAAGGTTTTTGAAGTATAAGATTCATTCACATCAATTACCGTTTTGCCATATTTCTTGGCCATCCACTTCAAGGTTTGTTTAAACCTATAGTGAGCACTTCCTGCGCATTCCTCTAACGGTTTTGCGTCTTAGAAATCGTTTTCGTGTCTCATCACTTTTTTTGACCATTTGTTTGGTCTCAAAAGTGGGTAATAAAATCACATCATGATTTGAAACCAAATCATAAGCAACTCGTCTATGCAAATCGTCTACTAGGTTTTGTTGTCTAGCTCTAGCCTTTGCAATTCTTCGGTTGAGATTTTTCAATCTCTCTTTGACCCATTGTTTAGATTTCTCTTCACAATGAAGCTTATCGCGTGCAGATAAAAGAGCATCAAGTTCCAACATCCGTGCTACTAGCCGATCATTAACAAAGCCATCACCATAACTAACCGCATCAGTTCCACTAAAGGCGGTTTGAAACGTTCTAACACCAGGATCAAGAGCAGCAATGGACAAAGCTTGAGTTTTTGTTGGTTCGACGAACTGATTAAATTTGACACTGGCAAACCATTGACCATTTGTATAAGTCACGATAACAGTTTGACCTATCGCTTCTGATGGAACCTCTTCTGTCCATTGACAGCCCTTTAATATTCTAGGGAATATCTGCCGGTTTGCTGATAATCTAGGAACCACAAAATATTGCTGAGGTGCATTTCTTGACATGAAAGACATGGAAGCCTTTTCACCTTTGACCCGGTTTTTAATCACCGCAGTGCGTGTATCACACGCTTTGCGGTAAGCAGACTGAATAAGGTTGCTGTTGTAGATGATATCATGTTCTTCACATTTTCTCTCTGATGTGGTTGCCACAAAAGGCGATGGATTGCCGTTGATAGCGAGTTCCAAAAAGGTTTGATTTCCTCGTCGATTTGGGTTAAATCCGCTGGCAACATCAGAGAGAAATCTGGCATTAGGGTATTTCTCATGGATTTTAGCAATTGTTCTTGTTGTTTAAGAGAGCTTTGGAGCGATGTACTAGACACTCTGGCATACCAGATAGATGGTTGTGAGTTTTTCTTTTTCAACCCACACTCGATAATGTCCACCTTTTGTCTTTTTGACATGGTGGACATTATCGAGTCCTTGATCCCATTTTGGCTCGTTTGTTACAGATATTCTTTTGCTAAAAAAACCAGTTGACTTATACATAACCTAATTTGGTATTTTTGGTTATTTTAGTGGTTTTGGTGTATAAAATCAACTGCACTATCGCCGACAATTCCTATCATCCGTATCAATGCCATATCGTGCCGCGAAAATTCCATACATGTAGGGCTCCTTAAGCGGGCGTATCCACCTGATTAATCTTTAATTTAATCGCCTACTTAACCTCAAACGTCACCTGCCGCGTAAACCACTGATCATTCGACAAGCGTAATAATACTGCCCTCGCCCCATGCGCTGCACTCACCAATAAGCGTTCCAAAGGATTTAAATCATCCTCAGTGCGTCCTTTAAAACCCTCCTTTTGTAGCAACGATACATCCATTGGGCGAGTCGTCGCGATCAATTTGAGGGTTTGTTCTCCGACGTTTTTCAGAATCAACACCACATCATCAATCAATTCCCGCTTTTCTCCCGCTTTGACACGCGCATATTCCATCCGTTCTTCGGGATCAGGATAAATCGCGTAGATGGTGCCATCAGGACTGATATTGATCAGATAGCAATAATAATCCCGCCTAGATTGATTGTGCAAAGTCAAACTGAGCATCTCATCTAAACGACGTTTCCCAATTTCCTGCAAACGAAAAGTGCTCTTCTTGTCATACAAACCCAAGTCATGCACTTGCATACAATCTCCCCCAGTCGGACAAGGTGTGAGAATATCCGCTTGCACAGTCACAGGTAAAGTGGCACCGCGATAGCGTCTCTGGAGAGCTTTAACTTCACGAACACGCGCCAAGTGGTTCAAATTGTACTTGACCAATTCAACCCCTTTGCTTGGATCATCGAATTTAATTTGCAGCTTTTTATGTAATAAGTGTTGATCGGGCGTGAGTATCCATAATTCGGGTGCTTGATTAGGAAATGATTTTGGTAAAGCGTCGTTATCCTTTTCAAAAATGGCTTGCCCATCTCTCCCCCGCTTGGGACGTAATAGCTGTAAACGTAAATCTGTCTGTTCCGGTTTATTAGTGAGAACATAGCCGGGAAGTTCGCTGGTGCCTTGAAAAGCGGCGCGTATGGCTTGCAATAGGGGCCGATCTTTAGGATAATCCGCAGACAGGTACACCTTGATAGGGTCAAAACGGTAAGCATGGCTTTTTTCTACCACTAAATCACCAACCTTAAACGCGCCAACCACCGTTGTTTTGGCCTCACTTTCAAAAGTCCCCACTTTGGTAATTTCAAGACGGGCTCTGTTTTCTGATTGTAAACGATAAATAGAGCCAACAGTGACACCAGCAGTCGCGCCGGCTTGAATTTTGATCCTTTCACCTTTAACGCTGCTCACAGCAACGGTGGCCACTGGCGGAGTCAAATGGCCCCCAAAAACTTGTCGATGACGCTCTCCCTCCAATTGTGGCCTTTGCGCTTCTCCACGGATAGAGAATACTGGTGTCTGGGCACGTTTAAATACCTGATTCCAAGTATCTCCCACTTGTGCCTGTTGCAAGGCTTTCGCCCAGTGCCAAGTGAATAGCCCATAAAATTTACCATCATCTCCGGCGGTTTCAGCGGCAAACTCCTTGTCTCGTGCGGCACCGATATGGATACCATGATATTCATTAAGTTGAGTATAAGCCCTTCTGCCCAGCGGATGAGAACGCTCATCGGGTTCTAAGCCGCGACTGACGGGGGCATTTCCACGAGCAACGGTGGCGGAATGACAAGAATCGGAGACAAATATCACTTGAGCCGTTTTAGCATAAATCGCGGCCAACCAAGCGTTAATTTCATCATCTAACACTTCATAATTATCTATCTCATTTATCTCATTTATCTCATTTTTCCGCCCGGGCTGACGAGTGCCGAATGAGACCCAAGTTTGATCTTGGCCACTTCGTTCATCACCGTTTAAATCAGGCGTTTGGGAGCCATGTCCGGCGTAATGGATATAGACAAAATCGTTGGGTTGAATCCGCTTAATCAGCGTTTTAAAGGCATTTTCAATACAGGTGTGGGTGGCCTGTTCATTTAACAGAGTAATAAAATCATCGTTTTGAAAATCAAACTGGGTACGCAATACGCCTTGCATTAATTTGACATCATTGATCGCGCCTCCGAGATCAGATATCTTGGGGTGATTGTATTTTTCGATACCAATGAGCAGGGCATGTTTGCTACTGGGGGTTTTTTTGGGCTGTACAGTCTGACATAGGGCCGGCGATTTATTTTCGTCAGGCGGAGGGGGAGGCGGTGAAGTTGATCGTTCAGGCATACAGCCCGATAGGTGAAAGCTCAATATTAATAGTAGTGGTATGGTTTTTCGCATATTTGTATTTCCTTTTACCATTAGTTGTACTCAGCATCACGACAAAAAACGTTGTTCTAAGAGTTAGATTGGGGATAAGTTTTGCCAACCCGTTTGTGAGAAATCCTATTTTTTAAAAAAATAGGATTTCTTTGACCATCCTCCCAAATTGAGTTTGGGAACGAGAATGCGTAACATCAGTTATTAAGGGACAAGTCTAATGTTTGTACAACGTAAAATCATGATCAAACCATAAAACAAAGAAAACCTCTTTTTGACGATAACCAACCATAGCCTTTTTGCCACTGTATCGGAATGCTAGAAAATGGTCAACATCGTCACTCATAAACGGCGGGAATGGCGCATTTATACTGTTTTTGTGAATTTTCTAAAATCCTAAGCCATGCCTAGACTTTTGCTTGAGTTCTTTCCAAGAAATATTCCGCCTTTTATAAATCGCATCAGAAAATGAAACTTTATCCTCTTTAGTCAGTTCTGAAAATCCATATTTGGTGTTGTCTTGAATCCATTGAAGTGAAAATAGGGGAGGCATACTATCATAGTCAGGAGACAACTCCGACGCAAAAATCCTCTTACCCTTATTTGCCCCTGCTTTTTTAAATCGGCTTGGTTTTTTATCTCCCATCTAGCCTTGTCTTAAAATATTCTTTCAATTCAGACTTAGGGATAACACCCATATCAAATTCATGATTTTTCCAAGGCGGTTCCTCGTGTGTCATTTCCCTTAATTTCCAAGCGGCATATTGTCCAAAAACACGGTAAACCTCTTCAACCAATTCAAACTCGTCTTTGCTCAATTGCTCAAGACTAAAATCATCAGGCAAAGGTAAACAATCTTTAACAGGCTCTGCCTGATATAAATCATGCACGACTGGACCCTGTTTCCAAGCCTTAATTTCATCATCGAATAGTGGCTTGTCAAAAAGGGCTAAATGAAAACCTTGTGCATAGTAAACTAACTTTTGAAGTTTAAGGTTAGTGATGCCTTCACCATCATTTTTATCATCAAGCAAAAGAAAGCTCTTGCCAATATCATAGACGGAAGCCATTTTTTTTTCTCCTTATGTTTCGTTTTCTACCCATTAGTGCTCAACCCCATACAACACAAACGCCGCCCAATACTTAGGTTTACTATACTCTCCCCCCCTTTTAATGAACTCGCGCTTAGTCGCTGTCAACGCTTTGATTTGTCCTACTCCCGCCTTCAATTTCCTAAAAAAGCTGGTGATAAACTCTGCCGTCACCTTATCAGAAATTGACCATAAAGTCAGCACAGTATTTTTATTACCAGCGACATAAAAGGCATAAGGCAATCCCATCACGCCTTCTCCGCCAACCACTTCACCCAAGCCCGTTTCACAGGCGGATAATACCATTAAGTCACTTTTTAAGTCATAGCCCGTCCATTCGCCAGCGGTGACGTAACCATCAATGCCTGCTGGATTATTGACTTGCCCTAACACTAGCGCAGACAGGGCGGGCACCTCTTGGCTCAAATAGCCATGCGCCGAAAATACTAAATAACGGTATTTGGCTAATACGCCTTGTTTACTGAGGTTTTGTAGCATCATTTCGGTGGCATCCGCTTGTTTATAGATGCGTGGCTTTTGTCCTTTAAAGAGTTTTTCTAATTGTTTTAGCTCCTTCAAGGTGCCGGGTAGAGCTGCCCCGATTCGATATGCCCGCTTTATCGCGTTTTTGCAGCATTGCCAATATGGATAAGGATTGCACATAGCTGATTTGATGTTGTGCAATGACTGGCTGTTTTTTTCCTTTAAAATGCAAGGTTTCAAAGGGTATCAACGCTAAAGCGCCTGACGGTGAGATAATCCAATGCGGTTTATCTTTGATGATGTTTTTTAGTGGCTCTAATAAACGTTTTCCAAGTTTTATACCAAGAGCTTGTGTCTTTTGAACCGTCTTAGCTGGATGGGGTCTGTAAACTTGATTTTGACCCCGACGGCTATCTTGGACAGGAGCCAGTCCGCGACGGTTTGAAGCGTAGGGTGCGTCCTACGCACATTTTTGTCAGTGTCAATCAATTATAGGTGACTTTATTTTCCCTCCTAGCGTCGGGACAAGCTTTTTTTGAAAAATTTGAATTGTCAGTGACGAATAAGGTTTGCAACAACTCCGTTCGCCAAGTTTTACCCCAATGCTTGATGAAATGCCGCAAAACTCTTAGGGCATTTTTCTTCAATAATATTTATATCAGATAATTCAGCGATTTCCCAACGAGTATATTTATTATCTGGCCTATTCGCTTTCTGACAAATACGTTTAAAATACTGATGAGGATGGTTAGCAGTCGGATCGTTCCTTTTTCCCCATATTGTCTCTGGATCAGTTGGGAGTGCTTTTAAATCACTCAATCCCAAAGCTGCCCAAGCCTGACTATCACAGAGCAACCAACTTTCGGAGGCACTTTTTGGAACGCAGGCAATAGGGGCACCTTCTACTGCGCTAAAGCCATCCAATATTTCCTGGTATTTTACTTTCCATTGTTTTAAATCTTTCGTATCAGCATCCACCATGAAAACCACAGCATCATAACCCTCACGTTTGGCAACCATCATAGCAGAAAATGCTTTCTCTCCGTGCCCCCAAACCGCTTTTTTTTGCCACTAAAGGAAAGAAATATCCAAATTAGGCTTCATTTTACGGATAAATTTTTGTATCCAGCCTTCGTTAATATCATAACTATTTTTGCGAGGATAATATGTTTTTCCCGTCATGCTCACCTTCTCCACAAATGAGTATTTTCATCAAATTTCCCCCTTGAACGACGAGAAACCGCATCTCTAACCCATTGTTCTAGGGTGTTGCTTGAAGTATGAAACCAAATTTCACCCGCGCCTTGATATTCAAAGTCTTTTTGTATTTCATTGATTTCATCAAATCCGACTGAAATAGCCGCACCATTTGTGTTGCGAGCGACAAAACGTATTTGTTCCGCTTGAAACCGATTCACTAAAACCGGGGAATGTGATGTCATAATTAACTGGGCTAATTGCTCTTGATGAATGTTCTCAATTAAGTCCGGTAAAATATGAGGATCAAGCCCGTCTTCAACTTCATCAATCAATATCAGACTGATTTTATCACCTAATTCTGGTAGTGATGCCAGCGTGATGAGACGCAAGTATCCATCACTGATATGTTCAACCGGTATGTACTGAGTATTTGAAAAATTTTCTGCAATTTGCAAATCAAACCAACCTGCACTTTTTTGAATCGTCTGAAGTGCTTTGAGTGATGGATAAAACTGGCTCAATCGCTTAACAATACGATCTTTTTGCGCTGGAGAAAGTGCAGCCAGAAAACCGCTTAAACCTTTGCCTTGATACCCCATTTGCAAGGAAGCGCTTCTGGCTCCGTGACGCATAATCGCAGGATTCATCAATGAACGTCGCGAGCTCCGTTACTTCGTTTCAAGAGAAAAAATGCCTTGCCCCCATTCTTGCACGGCTTTAGCAATTGCCCTGCTTTCTTCACTATTAATGATATTGGTATCCAATACCGAAAAAATTGAACCCGATAAGCGCAATCCTTCGATGAGGTTATGACCGACTTTGATGCCATTACCATTAGCGAACACTTCTACTTTTTTCTGCTGATTTTGAAATTTAAGACTTTCGCCTTTATTGAGATTTTCTTTAAAGTCCCATTGAAAAGCCCAAATAATTTGAGTCTCATCTTCTCTGCCAAAGGAGAGAACAACTTCAATCAAGTGAGATTTTTTAAAAACAGGCTTAATGGTTTCAACTAGCCATGCTCTCTCTTCAAAAAAACGCAAAGGCTCTCCTGACATAAACGCCTGAATAAAAGTGAAAATTTGCAAAATAGTGGATTTTCCGGCTCCGTTTTGCCCAATGAATATAGTAAGAGCCGGCTCTAAATCGGAATGAAAGTTATCAAGTGACTTAAAGCCATGCACTGACAATCGGCGCAAATGTATTCTGTTATTTAGCATTTTTCTTCTCCAAATGGGTTGATTAAACTCCATACAACACAAACGCTGCCCAATACTTCTGTTTACTATACTCTCCCCCCCTTTTAATGAACTCGCGCTTAGTCGCCGTCAACGCTTTGATTTGTCCTACTCCCGCCTTCAATTTCCTAAAAAAGCTGGTGATAAACTCTGCCGTCACCTTATCACATTAAGTCACTTTTTAAATTATAGCCCGTCCATTCGCCGGCGGTGACATAGCCATCAATCCCTGCTGGATTATTGATTTGCCCTAACACCAGCGCAGACAGGGCGGGCACCTCTTGGCTCAAATAGCCATGTGCCGAAAAGACTAAATAATGGTATTTTTCTAAAATGCCTTGCTTATTAAGACTTTGCAATTTGGCTTCTGTCGCCTCTTCTTGCTTATTGTGTGGTGAGCGTACCATTAGATTCTAATGTAAAAGCTAACACCTCGTTTCCATTAACAAGGTAACTGATCAGCACAGCATTTTTCGGCAAAGATTTCGCACCGTTTTTGGCACTGATAATTTGCACTTGCTTGAGTTGATCATATTTGGGGTATTTGGCTCTTAATTGTCGCTCGAACTGGGCTATTTTTATCGGTTTCCAAGCGCACTTTGTCTTCTAGGCGTTTTTCTTGTAATGCTTTGCCAATCTGCAAGGCTTGTTTAAATCAGTGCTATCAAGGCTGCCCGCATTTTGGACTCCGGAGTCCAAACTTCAGTTTGGGCGTCCAAGATTGGACTCCGACAATTTTATTGTAAACCAAGCTCTCTTTCTATACGTTCTGCCAAAAAAATTTTCAACAACGATTGATAAGAGACATCCCATTTATTAGCTAAAGTTTTCAACCCATCAAGTATTGATTCGGGCAATTGAACCGAGATGGTTTGAACTGACGGTTTCAAATTAGGCATAGAAACCAGTTGGGCTCGATCCCAATCCACGTATTCTATCGAGTCGTGTGAAGACCAAAATTCTCGTTCTTGCTCTTCAGTTTCAAAAGTGGGTAATTTGGTTTTCATAAAATACTATATCTCCTCTTTTCATTCCCATTCAAAACCCTTACATTCTGATAAATTCAATAGTTCAGTAGTCATATTGTTTCATTATGGTATAAATCGGATTTCTTTGACATTTAAATAGGCTTTTAAACAAACACGCTCTTAAACTCCATACAACACAAACGCCGCCCAATACTTCTGTTTACTATACTCTCCCCCCCTTTTAATGAACTCGCGCTTAGTCGCTGTCAACGCTTTGACTTGTCCTACTCCCGCCTTCAATTTCCTAAAAAAGCTGGTAATAAACTCTGCCGTCACCTTATCAGAAATTGACCATAAAGTCAGCACAGTATTTTTATTGCCAGCGACATAAAAGGCATAAGGCAATCCCATCACGCCTTCTCCGCCAAGCACTTCACCCAAGCCTGTTTCACAGGCGGATAATACCATTAAGTCACTTTTTAAATTATAGCCCGTCCATTCGCCAGCGGTGACATAGCCATCAATCCCTGCTGGATTATTGTTTTGTCCCAAGACAATAGAAGATAATGCGGGCACGTCATCGCTGAGATAGCCATGTGCGGAAAAGACTAAGTAACGGTGTTGCGCTAACAAGCCTTGTTGATTAAGCGTTTGTAAATTGGCTTCAGTGGCTTGTGCTTGTTTATAAATACGCGGATTTGTGTCTTTAAAGAGTTTTTCTAATTGTGACAATTCCTCCAAGGCACCGGGTAAATTTTTCCATTTTAGATTGAGTTGTTCAAACGCACGCGCATAATCGCCGCCACGCATGACGAGTTGACGGGCAATATTAAAATCAGTCGTGCTGGGATTGCTTGTCGTAGTCGTATTTTCATAAATCGGCGCACCCATTGCCAATAGGCTATCCCGATTTTTAATCCGCTTATAAGCTTGATCGCGTTTTTGTAGCATAGCCAAAATCGACAGAGATTGCACATAACTGATTTGATGCTGGACAATCACTGGCTGTTTTTGTCCCTCAAAACGCAGCGTCTCAAATGGTATTAATGCTAAAGAGCCTGACGGTGAGATAATCCAATGCGGTTTATCTTTAATGATGTTTTTTAGTGGCTCTAATAAACGTTTGCCCAGTTTTATGCCAAGTGCTTGTGTTTCTTGCTTTCTTTTAGAACTACCAAATCGGTGAACTTGATTTTGATCCCTCCTGCTATCTTGATTGGGAGCCAGTCCGCGACGGTAGTCGTCCAAGTCTTTTTCGAGATTAGGGAATTCGCCTAAATCGTGTGTGGTGAGCGTACCATTAGATTCTAAGGTAAAAGCTAACACCTCGTTTCCATTAACAAGGTAACTGATCAACACGGCATCCGCTGGCAAAGATTTAGCACCCTCTTTGGTAGCGATAATCTGCACTTGACTGAGTTGGGCATATTTGGGGTATTTTGCCATTAACTCGTGATGGAACTGGTTGAGCTTTTTAACGAGTTGGTTTTTTTCTGTTTCTAAAGTGATTTTTTCTTCTAGGCGATTTTCCTCCCAAGCTTTGGCAATACGGTTGTTCAAAAAGGCATCACTCGCCTCAAAGTCTTGCAGTTTTTGTTGCTCAGTAGCGGTTAGCCCACTTTGTTGAGCCGCGAGTTTAGCCGCTAGAGATTCGAGCAAGGTGCGGGCTTTGCTCATTTCGGCTAGGCGGAAAGCGTCTTGGGGGCGAGACTGATCAATATACAAATCAGAAAGCTCAAAGTAACCCGGTACCCACTTTTTAAACAAGGCTTGGCGGTTTTCAGCGGAAAAGTCGCCACTTCGCAAATTTTCTACGTCGGCTACGAATTTTTCAAAATGTTTAATGGCTTGAGTAATCCTACCTTGTTTTGCATAAGTATGAGCCAAATTATGCAGGCTTACAAGGGTGGTAGGATGCTGTTCTCCTAACTCCTCTTTTTTTAGACGATAGCTTTTTTCAAACAAAGGCAATGCCTCAGATAAGCGGCCTAAATATAGGTAAATTCCCGCCAAATTATTCATGCTTCTGAAGGTTAAAGTGTGCCTTTCTCCTAACACCTCTTTATAAAGACGATAGCCTTTTTCAAACAAAGGCAATGCCTCTGAAAATCTACCTAAGTTATGGTAAATTAAAGCAAAATTATTAAGGATGGTGAGAGTGTTAGGGTGCTTTTCTCCTAACACTTCTTTATAAAGATGATAGCCTTTTTTAAACAAAGGCAAAGCCTCATATAATTTGCCTAACTCTCTGTGAATCATCGCCAAATTATTCATGGCTAGGATGGTTAAAGGGTGCTTTTCTCCTAATACTTCTTTATAAAGACGATAGCCTTTTTTAACCAAAGGCAAAGCCTCAGAAAAGCGACCTAAGTCCCTGTAGATTGCCGCTAAATTATTCAGGCTAACGAGGGTATCTGGGTGTTTTTCTCCTAAGCTCTCTTTATAAAGACGATAGCCTTTTTCAGACAAAAGCAATGCATCAGATAAGCGGCCTAAATACCCGTAAATCCCAGCCAAATTATTCAGGCTTCTGATGGTATTATGGTGCTTTTCTCCAAACACCTCTTTAGAAAGAGCATAACCTGTTTCAAACAAAGGCAATGCTTCAGAATAGCGACCTAACTCCACATAAACGCCACCCAAATTATTTAGACTTAGTAAGGTGTTTAGGTGTTTTTCTCCAAACACCTCTTTAGAAAGACGATAGCTTTCTTTAGACAAAGGTAAAGCTTTGGATAAGAGCCCTAAGGCTCGATAATTTTCAGCCAAATTAATTAGGCTTATGAGAGTTTTTGGATGTTTTTTACCCAGTTTTTCAGTTTTTATTTTAAGGGCTTTTTCAAACAACGGTAGGGCTTTCTTAAATTGCCCTTCTTGAGAATATTGATATGCTTGATTGTTGTATGTTTCAGCTAACTCTAGCGACTGACTGTTATTGTAGCTAGATGAGCCAACGGCAACTTTTTTTATCCAAAAATGTGTGTCTCCTATCAACACCATTTTGACAGAATTAACCCCTGAGCCGAATTCTGACGCGGGAATTGTGTAGTCCTTCCAGCTTTGGTCAATAAATTTCCTGGATTCAATCAATTTCCCGTTGACATAGATATTCACATAACAATACGAAACATCATGAGAAGTGGAACCTAAAGCCTGAAACTGAAAATCATGCCTACCGTTAAAGGTAAAGTTCATATACCCGCCGTAAGATGTGATTTTCCAATGTGGCTCTTTGGTATAGTATGTATCATAAGTTGCCCCATTATAATCAAATTGGATCATACCCGTTTTATCGGGGTGTGGTGAATTCCGGTTAAATATTGGTTTGGTTTCTCCTCTGAATACAATAGAAGGAACTTCTGCCATTGTATTAGTCCCTACTTTTTCCAAGGTAGTGGCGCATCCACTCAAAAAAAGCATAATTGTAATAAGTGCAAAAGTCCTTGCTTGCTTCATAATTAACACCATCCTTATAGTAAAGTATTTACAAGATTAACCTCAGTGCTATCAAGTCCTAGTCAGTCTAAACTCCATACAACACAAACGCTGCCCAATACTTAGGTTTACTATACTCTCCCCCCCTTTTAATGAACTCGCGCTTAGTCGCTGTCAACGCTTTGACTTGTCCTACTCCCGCCTTCAATTTCCTAAAAAAGCTAGTAATAAACTCTGCCGTCACTTTATCAGAAATTGACCATAAAGTGAGTATAGTATTTTTATTGCCGGCGACATAAAAGGCATAAGGCAATCCCATCACGCCTTCTCCGCCAATCACTTCACCCAAGCCCGTTTCACAGGCGGATAATACCATTAAGTCACTTTTTAAATTATAGCCCGTCCATTCGCCAGCGGTGACATAGCCATCAATCCCTGCTGGATTATTGTTTTGTCCCAAGACAATAGAAGATAAGGCGGGCACTTCTTGGCTCAAATAGCCATGTGCGGAAAAAACTAAATAACGGTATTTGGCTAATACGCCTTGTTTACTGAGGTTTTGTAGCATCATTTCGGTGGCATCCGCTTGTTTATAGATGCGTGGTTTTTGTCCTTTAAAGAGTTTTTCTAATTGTTTTAGCTCCTTCAAGGTGCCGGGCAGTTTGTTCCATTTTAGATTTAATTGTCTCAAGGCACGGCTATAATCGCCACCGCGTTTGACCATTTGACGCGCAATCTGAAAATCTGTTGCGCTGGGATTGCTTGTCGTCTTTTCGTAAATCGGCGCACCCATCGCTAATAAGCTGCCCCGATTCGATATGCCCGCTTTTTCGCGTTTTTGTAGCATAACCAAAATCGACAGAGATTGCACATAACTGATTTGATGCTGGACAATCACAGGCTCTTTTTCTCCCTCAAAATGCAAGGTTTCAAAGGGTATCAACGCTAAAGCGCCTGACGGTGAGATAATCCAATGCCGTTTATCTTTGATGATGTTTTTTAGTGGCTCTAATAAACGTTTTCCAAGTTTTATACCAAGAGCTTGTGTCTTTTGAACCGTCTTAGCTCGATGGGGTCTGTAAACTTGATTTTGACCCCGACGGCTATCTTGGACAGGAGCCAGTCCGCGACGGTAGGTATCCAACTCTTTTTCAAGATTAGGAAATTCGCCTAAATCGTGTGTGGTGAGTTTTCCGTTCGCTTGTAATGTCAATGCTAAAATATGACTTTCATCAATAAGATAGCTGATTAATACGGCATTTTTAGGCAAATATTTTGCACCCTCTTTGGCACCGATAATCTGCACTTTGCTCAGTTGGGCATATTTGGGGTATTTTGCCATTAATTTCTGATGAATGTCGTTGAGCTTTTTAACGAGTTGGTTTTTGTCGCGCTCTAAAGTCAGTTTTTCATTTAAGCGATTATTTTCTTGGGCTTTCCCTATGCGATCATTCAAAATAGCCAGCGTTTCTTCGTCTTTTTGCAGTTGTGCTTGCTCTTCTTTGGTGAGTCCACTTTGTTCAGCAGCGAGTGTTGCTGCCATTGATTGCAATAATGTACGCGCTTTCGTTTTTTCGGCTATCGAAAATGCTTTTTCAGGGCTAGATTGGCGCATGTATAAACTGGAAAGCGTAAAATAATCCGGTACCCATTTTTGAAATAAAAATTGGCGATTTTCTGCGGATAAGTGACTATTTCGTAATTTTTCCGCATTGTCCACGTATTCTTGAAAATGTTTAATGGCTTTGTTCATTTCTCCTTTTTTTGTATAAGCAGATGCTAAACTCGCCATATTTAAGAGTGTATCTGGGTGTCTTTTTCCGAGCACTTCTTTGAAATGCTGATAGCTGGTTTTAAATAAGGGCAAGGCTTTTGATAAGTTTCCTAAGCCTAGATAAACTTCTGCTAAATGATGCCGTGCCTTTATCGTCTTGACATTTTTTTCTCTGACTTTCAAATGATCATAGACTGCTTTAAGCAAAGGTAAGCTCTTTTTTAGCTGCCCTAAGTCTTTATAAATGAGCGCTAGATTTGCCTGACTTTGAATTGTATCTGGGTGTTCTTTTCCTAATGTTTTTTTAGAAAGATCATAGCTGGTTTCAAATAAGGGCAAAGCCTCTTCTAGCAGTCCGAGTTCTTGATAAATTTTGGCGAGATGTTGCAATCCTTTAAGTGTATTAGGATGTTCTTCTCCCAACGCAGCCTCCAAGCGATTATGAACGTCTTTAACCCAAGTTAAAATCTCTTTCTGGCGCCCTAATGCTTGATAAACTTTGGCTAGATTTCCAAAACTCTGAATAGTCTTTGGGTGTTGTTTTCCTAATTTTTTTTCTCTTGAAAAATAAACTTGTTCGGAGAGTCGCAAAGCTTCAGAGAGCTTGCCTAATCTCATGTAAAGAATTGCTAAATTTTCTAATCCATCAAGCGTATTTGTGTTTTCTGCTCCCAAGACTTCTGTTCTTTTTTTGAGGTTTTGTTTAGAAAAATATAAGGCTTCTGAGAATTGACTTAAATCGCTGTAAATTGAAGCAATCGTCTGCAAACTCTGTAAAACGTCAGGGTGGTTGCCCCCCAAAATCTTTTTGATTGATTGGTGACTTTGTTGAGATAAAGTTAAGGCTTTTTCTAGGCGCCCTTGGTTTTGATAAATGATGGCTAGATCATTCAGGGTTTGAACAGTATTTTGATGCTGTTTTCCAAAATATTTTTGGGATAAGGCATAGTTTTCTTCAAGCAAAGCTAAAGCTTCAGAAAAATGTCCTAGCTGTTTTTGCAATTCAGCCAGATTATTTTGGCCAATAATAGTGCCTAAGTTCTTTTGTCCTAGAATGGCTTTTTTTATTATGACAGATTTTTGAGAGGAGTTGAAAGCTTTTTGATATAAGCCCTTTTGGTAAAAATAATGGGTTTGCTTGTCATAGTTTTTAACTAATTCTTTAATGTCTTTTGTTGTACCACTAATACAACCAAGCAAACTAATAAGAACTACAGCTAATATTACAAATCTTCTTTTGAAGAGCATTATAAAATCTCCTTAATCAAGGAATTGAATATAAGTTATTAGTGCAGCCGGGCGGAAATTTTCACCCTCCTGCACCAGATAATGGAAATCTAAAATTCTATTCCATGTTTTTCATCTTGCTGTGCAACGCTATATATTCAGCAACATCATCAATTTTTTCTTTACTCACTTCTGCATTCAACATTTGTGGACCCAAAAACGGTATGCTAGCAGGTAGATAGGCTTTCTGAGCAACAGTCAGTGTAATTTTCCCTGAAGTATCTTGAACAGTATTAAACCCAGCATTAAACCCAGTGAAACTATTAAAAGCAACAACCTTTTGCCCAGTGATTAAGTTTGCTAGTGTAATATCGTGAGATTCATTTTCTTGGGCAATAGCAATGACTCCAGATGGGGTATTAAACCACTTAATACGCCAAAAATAATGACTGTAATTTGGATGTAATCCATTTAGAGTATAAAGAGACTCAAAAGAATGCATATTATGGCATTTTCTAACGTGATCATTCTGCCTTTGGCAATTAGAGTAAGTATGATCATCTTTTCCAAATATTGATATGTCGAACGGATGCACTTTTCCCGTTTTCAGATTGACTAACATGTAGTCTTCTTTTGTTGTCAAACCGAACGTTGCAGCTAGATCTATCGTTATATCCCATAAGCTTTGTATGTTATCAAGAGGATCATTACTGTTATCACTCCAAGTTTTGGTCTTTTCTAGTAATATGTAATTAGTACTAGAAACATCACCATTTTGGTAAGACGCTATATGGAAACCCTCTCCTGGAGTACCAAAATTTGAAAATCCCTTGCCGGGTAAATATCTGTATACAGAATTTCTACCCACGATTAGGAATCCTTTTGACAATAAAATCACATCTAAACCTTGAAGCTGTTTTTCATTGTTTGTTTGTATTGACAAAATACCCTTTCCAGATATACGCCCAGTGGCAATCGTAATCGGTTCTTCTACCAGTGGTACACGGCTACTTTTGATGACATATTCACCTAAGCCTGTATCTAGCAAATAGGTAACATAACCCGTTGAATGATTCACAGCATATTTGAGAATCTTTCCATCTGGATCTAAAAACTGTTGCCCATTGACGGTAAAACCCTTTTTATTTGGCTCGATTGTGACAGTTTCATCTAAGCTTTCCCATGACTGAAAGATAGCAGCGAGTTTTTTTTCAGCTTCGTCTTCTGAAAGTGGAATGTTTTCAATAGACGGTGAAATCATACTGGTGAGCCGCGTCTCACCTGGCGACTTAGTTCCTCCTATCGAGGCACAACTCGCAATTAACACGATTAATAGGCTAATAAAAGCCAATTTATATTTTAGCATATTTTGGACTCCTCTTTTTAGTGAGAGTTAGTTATTTAAACATCGGAGGTTTTTAGTTTGATGAATACCAAGTCTCATCTGTTAGAATTAATTACTAAATCAATATATAATGGAATACTGATAAAATATTAAAAACTCACATCAACCCCAACGCCAAACCGAAAGATGCTATCTGTTATACTCATAGTGATGGAACTACCGTAATCTATCTCTTCCCAAACCCGATAAACATATCCAAGTGAGGCGGTGACGGCCAGATTCTCTGTGAAAGAGTAGCTCAAGCCAGCACCAAGGTTAAAATGGACATTCCAAATGTTATCGGTCGTATCACCCGTACTGGTTATGAACTTGGTATCGGTATCGGCTCGGCCCACACCTATACCAGCCTTTAGAAAGGGTATCAGGGATTTTTGAGGGAATGTCAGGATGTAATTAGCACCAAAATCCAATTCATTCTCTGAGTTAAATTGCCCTTGAGCATCAACCTCGTACTGAGAAAAGTACAATTCGGCACGACTGTCGGCAACCGAACCTAAACCCAGTCGCAGACGATAACCCGTACTGTCCGCGTTAAAACTGCTATCAACTTGAAATCTGTAATTACTCAGCTCCAAATCCCGATCACCTGAATCTTTAATCAGATCCAAACTAAACGTTAATTCGGCATAAGCGGGTGCCGAGAACAGTAAAATAGTCGCAATCAATAGACGATACTTTGCCATATCTTTTAGCCTCCAATAATAAAAATGAAATTGAAAATAAAATAAAATAAAATGAGTGACTCATCATTTTCTTATGGCAGTCACGCATGGATTGTTTGCCTACCATTATTTATTTAGACGACGCAAATTTAAAAAAGTGAGGATAAATTTTATTTATGGCTATTTACAAATAATTTATGATTGCTCTATGTTATCGCTAGTCGCTTAATGGTTAATGTGCTAAATGTCTTGTCCTAATGGGTAATCTTAGGAAATGGCTACCCATCCAACTTCCTTATAACCTAATAACCGGTGCGTAGGACCAATGCCATATCGTGTCGGGCAACCACTAGGGCATTGCCCCTACGAAAAATCACGGTTTGTAGGGGCAATCCTTTATGGTTGCCCTCGATACGAAGGTGGCATTGGTGCGTAGGACGCACCCTACACTCGCTATAAAAGGAGTCCAAGATAAATCTTGGACTCCAAAATTTCGTTTAGGAATTCAACTGTATGAATAAAATTCTTATTATTTTTTTATTGATACCAACGTCCACTCTCGCGGCGGGCAAACACGCCTTGCTGATTGCTATCCAAGACTATAGCAAAACAACTTTCAACTCTCTCAAAGGTCCCGCCAATGACCTCAAATTGACCCAAGGCGTGTTACGTGAACGTTTTGGCTTTGTCGAGCATGATTTTATTATTCTCAAGGATGAGAAAGCCACTCATACTGGCATTGAAAAGGCTTTTAATGCACTGAAGGAGCGAGTGAAACCCAATGATTTTGTTTATATTTTTTATTCTGGCCATGGCTCACAAACCAAAGATTTAAACGGTGATGAACCCAGTGGCTATGACCAAACTTGGGTTTCTTATGGTGCTCGTACCCGTTCCGACAATAAGGATAAAGACAATTACGATGTATTAGATGATGAAATTGATAAATGGTTGTCCAACTTATATCAAAAAACGAAAAATGTCATATTTATCTCAGACTCTTGTCACTCCGCGACAGTCACCAGAGGTGCAGCCGCAACGAGCCGAGCGATCAAAGAGGATAAACGACCCCATTTGTTGGGAAAACGCCTTTATCAGCCTCTAAAAACCCATTATGGTATTCATGTTGGTGCCGCACGAGATAACGAATCCGCCATTGAACAAGCTCAAAAAGATGGACAATATTACAGTCTGTTTACTTGGTATTGGACGCAAAATTTACAGCAGGCTCAAATCGATGAGACTTGGAATGACGTTTTTAAGCGGACTTATGCCCAAGTGACAAGAGAGCGCGGCATGGCGCAACATCCACAAATAAAGGGTGAGCATCGTAGAGAAGTGTTGGGACCAGGCTTTTGCAGCACTATCGCCGACAATTCCTATTATCCGTATTGTCTCTAAAAGGAGAATCAAAATAAAAGCAGGCTCTCTCCTTGGCGTTACCAAAGGCTCAGTTTATCGTTTATATAACTCGCCCGAAAACTCTCCTCGCTTAAAGATTTACCATGTCACCCCTTTCGCCAGTTATGCTGAGTCCAAAGGCAAATTCAAGATTGGTGATTTAGTCGTAGAAGAAAGTCATGCCTACCATTTGACACCTTTTAAAGTTCACTTAGGGGCGGACTTAGATAAGCCATTATTAAAAGAGATTGCGGCGGCTTTTGGGACACTTAAAGCCTACCAGCTCACGAATAATCCAGAGCAGGCTAATCTACAATTGTACCTCTTGCGCCCCAAGCAACAAGATGGGCAACTCATTTATGGCTCGCCTGATGATACCTTGCCAAAATCTTTCCCCAATCAGCCACCTGAATTATGGATACTGACACCCGATCAACGCTTATTCAAAAAAGGACTTAAAATTCCATTCTCCAATCAAAAAAAAGGGCTTCAGTTACTACAGATCAAATTAAAAAAAATGGCCCGTGCCCGTGAACTGAAAGCACTCAAAAGTCATCGTACTTTACCAGTGAACGTGCAAACTTATCTTTTAAGGAAGAAAACGTCTTGTCCAAAAGGTGCAAATTGTGTACAGCTTTCCGACTATGGCTTAGGCTTACATCTGAAAAAGGGGCCATTAGCTTTACAAAATATTGAAAAACTGAATAAAAATGACATCCTTAGTTTTAGCTTGCATAATCAATCTCAAAAGGATTATTATTGTTACTTAATTCAGATCGATCCAACTGATGATATCCACACTATTTTTCCTGATAACACAGAATCCGCCCATCTCAAAAAGGGAGAAAAACGGAAAGTGAGCTCGCTTTTGCTAATGGATGAAAGCGGAGATAATACGATTCAGATCATTACCAGTACAGTTCAGATTGATATTTCATTATTGGAAGAGCCACGCTCCGACTCAAATGATGAATGGGCGACTGGGCAAGTCAGTATTAAAGTAATTAGGCAATAATCTGAGCAGGAGTCAATGCCATTAAATTGTTTCGGGAAATCCGCTCCGCTCCATTCCCGAAACAACTAAATATTTTTTTATCTCTGTCTGATAAAGATTTTGATACGGCTATAAAAAAATGGTGAGTTTGTGGAGTTATAAGATGAGAGAATCTATTAGAGAGTCCATTCTGGGTACGGTTCAAGACCTCAACAAAAGTGGAATAGTTGATGATGTTACCTTCAGAGAGATAGAAGGTTTATGTGTCCCAGAGATTAAAGACTATTCTCCGAGTGCTATTGTTGCGTTGAGAAAAAAATTCAAGTTGAACCAAGCTACCTTTGCACATTTTTTAAATATCAGTCCATCTACGGTCCAAAAGTGGGAATCAGGTGTCAATAAACCTTCGGGCGCGTCTCTAAAATTGTTATATTTAGTGGCTCTACGCGGGTTAGCGGGTATTCAATGAGATTTATCCTATCTAACCGGAGTCCAAGATTTATCTTGGACGCCGATATATTTCTGATTTTTTTGTCCTCTAGCGTAAAACGAGTGTGGCTTGATCAAATTCAAAAGTAACACGGAATTTTTCTAAAAAATTCACTCCCAATAAGCCATCTACACGTAAAGCAACTGGTAAAGCAACAATTAACACCTCCAGATTGTTGACCTTTTTTGTCACCGACTTGCAAAGAATCCAGTCGTACTACCGGCGTTTGAGCCACTTGATGGGCTGAAGCAATTTGTATTTTCCGTATTGGTTGAGTGATATCTAACTTCATTTCGTGGGCGAATTTTTGAGAAATGACGGTGAATGTAGCCCCCGTATCGACTAAAAAACGACCTTGATATTTCTCGTTAACTTGACAACGTACCGTTAAAAGCCCTTTGTATCCGCTTATTCCCAGTATTCTGTCTGCTCTATGTCGATTCATAATATCACTGCCATCCCTTCAGGAACTACGTCGCCAGCGTAAAAAGCGTAAGTTTTGACATTTGGCTCCTGCTCATGCAGTTGTATTCTGGGCTCAACCAAAGCGTCTCGCTCAGTACCATGAGCAATCACAATCCCTTTGATGGGATTACCTTGCTTATCCCATTCTGTTTCTTTCACTAAAACCCATTGATCGTGGTAAGTGTGTTCGATGGATTCTAAAGTTTTAACATTTTGATTTTGCATAATATATCTCCTAACTAACCGGAGTCCAAGATTTATCTTGGACGTCCTACCCCCATCACCAACAACCGCCCAATCATAACAAGACAACAAACTCCCATTCACCACCCGACGCTCACGTAATGGCACGCCACAATAATCATTTTAGGTGAATTTTGAAAAAGCCTCTAGTTAGCGGATGCTCTGAAAATATTTTCATCAATTTTCTATTGACTCCCACGTTTTCTTCCTTTTCCTGTGCAGGTATCTGCAACGGCTTGGCAAATATCGGCATGAGATTGATTGTTTTTAGTGGCAGTATCATAAACACAAAAGGCTCTTTGATTTTCTTCATCTACAATGGCGCGAATATCGGCACATTTAGCCTATTGTGTTGATTTGTGGCTAGTACGCTGTAACATAAGTTTTTTGGGTAATGTAGGGTGCGTCCTACGCACCTTTACCGATTATTTGTGCCCAGGACGCACCCTACAAAACAACATTGACAGTGTACTAGTTGGCAATCCATTTTGCTACCTTAAGCGAGTGTTTTAAGCATTTTTAATAAATCGGCGGGTAATTGTGAGTCAAGCCTATCTTCACCGGCTTCATTACCTTCATTATCTTCACCATAACACCAAAAAGTGCCATCTCCTTCAAAACCAATTTCGGCATAAATCCCTTGACTCTCCCAATAAAGCCCAACAGTGCCAGAGCCAGCAACCATCGGCTCAGGAAGCGGTATCTCTTGTGGCAAGCTTTTAACAAATTTGATAGCATCATTAATCGTTTTTTCCGTTGGCGCGACTCCGCTATAACCATCCCAATTTTCTTTTAGATTTAAGTAATCATTGAGTTGTTGAATTAATTTATCAAAACGCGCCGTTTGTCGGGGCATATTAATATTCCTTTTTCAAGTTGACATCAGGCAATCTTGGACGTCCTACCCAAATCTCCTCAACCCTATCACCAACAACCAAAGCCGCCCAATCATAACAAGACAACAAACTCCCATTCACCACCCGACGCTCACGTAATGGCACGCCACAATAATCAGGCAACTCATTAACCGTGACTTCAGGACTTTTTAAAACCACCATTGCCACCACTTCTCCCAACCCCAAAACCTCAACGCTCCCATCGGGCAAGCGATAAAATTCTTCATATAAATCGTGTAAACTCACTTCACCATTTTTTTCCCATTGAGCCAGTTCGCTTGTATCAGTTCCCAATTCCACGGGTAATTTCCACGTTTTTTTAGCCACTTTGCCCGCGACCCTAAAAAACGACTCATCAGGTGCCGGTTCTCTCCCCGCCTCCAATTCACCCCTAAAAAACGCCGTGATCGCCAAATTCACTTTCGCTGGCACATAATCAGGGTCTCTCTCATAAGCCGCCTCAAAATAGCTTTTTGCCTCAATTAACAATTGCTTAGCATAGCGGCTTTTACCTTTCGACACCGGAGGCAACTTAAAATCATCCAAATGCGTCCTCACATGCAACAGCGAAGGCAACCAATCAATCGAATACCCCAATTCTTTTCGCGCCTTTTCTAAAAGACAAATCCCCAAATTGTTATAAACTTCACGCGATGGAAATACCCTTAAAAATGCCTTCAAAAATAAACGACTCTCATCACAACGATTAAAGTGAGTCAAACGCACCCCAAACTGATAATAAGGTAAATGCGCTAATAAGCGTTTCAGACGCTGATACAATTCCTCAGCCCGTTTTTCAGTCGGAGGATGAACACCATCAGACTGCCAATGCTCATCCGTTTCCTTTTGCCAAGTGACAAAAAAATTACCCTCTTTTTCCCAAAGCAAATGATCCACAGCATAACCCGCCATCGCCGCATACACAAAACCTTCCTTATCAGCCTTAATTTCCTGTTGACGACCCTTTTGAGCACCAACAAATGCTTTAGGTAAAAAATCCCCATTAGCGATATGAGCAAGTTCATGTCCCAAAATAAAAGCGAGACGCGCATTGCCCTGTTTCTCAGACACATCCCTATAACTGATCTTAATAACGAGTTTTGACAATACGATTGTTTCTTCTGACAAGGCAACAACCGCAAAAGGATCATTGGGTCGTCCATTAACCACCTTCAATTCAGCCCGAATATCACCCCGGGCTACATTTCGCACTTGCTTAAATATTTCATGAATTTTCAACGGATAATTTTTGGCTAATCCGCCATAGTATTTAATAATATCACTTTCCGCCGCCACTGTGGCAGCAAATAGTAGTAATGCAACCATCATAGCCCATTTCTTGAAAATGCTCATAATATTGCCTCATTCTATGACCAAACCCTCTCTCATAAATTTTAACTTTTCCGCCAACTTTTCCGCAAGTGGCGCATTAGGCAACTGTTCCAATAAAGGCCCAATATCCTCCTCAAATTGCGATAACACCCACTCTATCACAACCCCCTCCAGTTCATCATTTTTATCTCGTCGCTCAACAATCGCCTGACTCAATTGAGCGAAAATCACCTTTTGTTTATCCCAAAAACCCTCTGGCACATCAGGCAGACTGCGACACACACTTTCTAACAATACAGTCCAGCGCCCTAATTCATAATAACTTGCCCATTGGGTTTTTGACCACGCCTTATTGAGCCAACTTGTCTTGTTTGGCGACGATAATAAAGATTGTCTCCCTTTCCACAGCCCCGCATTAAAGGCTTGTAGCGCAAAAGAAGGATGCGATGATTCAGAAAATCGAAGAAAAGTTTGCTCAGAACTAACGTTTTCCCAATACTGAACGTCAACCTCATTATAACTCAGCTCAATTAATTCATTAACGCTAGGAGAATAACAATACATAGAACAAGTGACGTACAAACTGACAGCCAACACAAATACAGCAGTGACAACAACGAGAGGATTGATAAAATCATCTACTATAGAAATCAATTTGTCCCAAATTGAACGCCATAACGGGATGGGTTGCGGTAAATAAGGAAAATCAGGATCATCTTTTAACTGGCGTAATACATTATTCAATATATGAGGATAAGGAATATCAATATTTTCTTTATCGGCATGAGAAAGCAATGCGCTCCGAAAAATGCCGTCTTGATCATCTGACATGATAAGTACTCCTTTTAAAAATCAATCACCAAACTATTTCCAACAATCTTGGAGGGGCTGATATTGGCTAAGCTTTTTTTTACAACTATAAACATAAGAGCGAGTTGCAACGGGAGTTCTCCCTATCTGCTTAGCTATCTCCT
The DNA here is from genome assembly GCA_000785145.2 of Candidatus Thiomargarita nelsonii. GTDB lineage: Bacteria > Pseudomonadota > Gammaproteobacteria > Beggiatoales > Beggiatoaceae > Thiomargarita > Thiomargarita nelsonii_B. Next base: position 1,421 of record JSZA02000071.1, on the reverse strand, counting down.
CTATAGACAAACCTTGTGCCTGTAATGTGAGGGCTTTTAAACATTCACAAAGCGAAGACTTAGAACTGTCACGCTTTAACAGCGCAAACACCTGTTCTAAACACATCTGGCGTTCAAGATCAATTTGCGCTTTTTTAGAATTTTCTTGAGAGATATTATCAAGCAACCCCCCCTCATCCCCATCCTCGTTTTCGGGATGCTGCTCTATACTCTCCAAACGAGAATCATCATTTTTTCTCCAAAAATCGGAGACTGCTCTGGGTATTATCTGCCAATACAGCCAAGTCGAGACGCTACAATTTTCTTTAAAATCAGGAATGCTTTTGAAAAATTTCAAAAATATATCCTGTAGTACATCATCCACTGACTTTTCGGGGATGCGATATTTGCCTATCAAATGATAGCGCAAACTTGATACATAATGCTTATAAAGAACGGAATAACCCTCTTGCCCACCCTTGCGTATATCTTTTAAAGCTGCCTTATCATCCATCATAAATCACTCCTCATGTCCAAGATAAATCTTGGACTCCTATTTTATGACTCAATGCCATCGCCTAACAGGGGCAACCATAAAGGATTGCCCCTACAGGAGACGTTATTTTTACTTCGTTACTTCGTTTACTTCGGTAACGAAGTATCGTAGGGGCAATCCCTTGTGGTTGCCCCTGTTAGGCGATGGCATTGATTTTCTGACTATAAACTACCTGTCACCACCAAAGTGATTTCATATTCAGAAATCGCTTGAGTACTGATGGGCTCAGGGCTCACTTTTTCCAGTTCCAAACGATACTTATCCAATTTAACAGCTGTTGGTCCGACATCAGAATTGGTATTTAAAAGGACTTCCCCCCCTTTTGGCACCTGCAAAACGACAACCACGTTTCCCGCCCAGATGCAATTCCCATCCGTCGGACAACGAGAATCTTCCTGAATAGCAACGAACTGAATCTCAAGATCATCCAATATTGCACTTTGTCCGACAAACAAATTAAAGGGCACACCCAATTGTGCCTTCACAGGTTGATGAGCCGTCAATTGCTTCAGTTCAAAACTTTTTGTGGCAAAATCCAAGTGAAGTTCAACATTGTAAAAATGAATTTCTCCATCTACGCTCACATCTGGAATCCGCAGCGTGCCACTTTCCGAGGAAAAATTTGAGATGGCAGCGGCCAGTGTCGGAACAAGTAACAGTCCGAAAAAAATAAACTTTTTCATAAAAAACTCCTTATATATATATTCAAATTGGTATGTGCAGAGTCACTGCCATTAAGTTAAGCCAAATCCCATACATGTAGGGTCAATGCCATTAAGTTAAGCTTTTTTGTAGGGTGGGTAGAGCAGAGCGAAACCCACCAAATCGTTGAAATTTATAACAATGGTGGGTTGGGCTATCGCTCTACCCACCCTACAAGATTTCT
>JSZA02000072.1 GCA_000785145.2 Candidatus Thiomargarita nelsonii | reverse complement strand
AGTTCATTTTGTAATTGGTTGATGCGTTCTGAAATATCGGCATATTGTTTAGTCAGTAGCCGAGTAATATCGTCTGTAGAAATGGAAGTCACAAACTGGTGTGTCTCCACCGAGAGATAGTTCGATAAGTCACTAAAAGCATTCTCAAGTCCGTGATATATTTTTTCTTGTAGAAACGCCTCATATAATTCCCCCATTTCTTTTTTGAGCGGCTTATCGGTGCCTTCGATACGTCTAAAGGTTGGAAAAAAAATAGATGATTGAGAAACCTTGATAATTTCCTGATTGAGCATTTGAGAAATTTTCTCATCTTCATATTGAGCCATGCTCAGCGTCTTGGTTTGCTTGCCATTTCCGACGTTCCTGCTCATGTTGAGCCTTGTCTTTGGTTGCCTAGACAGCTTTAGCATAAAACGATTGGTTTCAATCTCAAGCTCATCAAAATCAATCATGCTTTCTTGTCCAACATTTAGTTTGGTCACTGCTGTAAGTGCTAAATCAAGTCCAAAATAAATTTTGGACTCCTAAATACAAGTCGACTATTTACGCCATTCAGAAGGTTCAGGTGGAAACCAACGCAGTTGATCGGCTGCTTGACCAATCGCCAATTTGCGACAACGATTAACCAATGCCTTGTAGAACCTGTCTGCGTGTCTCGCATCATATATAGGAGACTCTATTGTTACTTTTCCACCATAATAAAGCGACTTGGCAGTTAGTATATCATTGTTTGGCAATAATTCTGAGGCCTCCCAAAAAAGTTTGGCTGCCTGATAACGATAGTGAAATCTATAATCAATTTGGACTTCGTGGCGAGTAGTACGCCTTTTTTCATCGTTGCTCGCTAAAATTAGGCGACGAAAGGGTATTGGAACATGAGAATAAGCAGTATTGCTATTAGCTAATCGGTCTAGTTTTGTGCTAGTTAACTCAAAACTTCCCTCTACAACTGCCCAGTCTGGGCCGATCTCTGTTCCTAACAATTCAATACCCTGAGAACGTAGTGTCTGTGCTGCTGCGTAGAGATATTCGGCTCGTTGACGGTATGACAAAGTGGAGTCTCTTCCCCCCTTCATTTGGTTTACATAAGTTGGCATGGTTTCCTTGAGTTCTAATGGGATATAGTCAATATATTGAAGAGCTTTATCCCATTGCTCTTCTCGTAGCAATCGTCTGGCTAAAAGGTAACGAAGACGTTCACCATAAGTTTGCATCGCTTCTTTAACATCCATATCCATCCATTCTGATGGTTCATTCACTTGTTCAACTAACCATTGTGGGTAATTGTGGCGTACATAGTTTTCTAATTCCGCAGTCGTAAGTACTTGCTCAGCAACATAAGCCGCATCATACCAATATCCACCACGCAAAAATAAATCCATTGCCTCAACATATTTTTTTCGTGCAAGCAACAATACACCAAGTTCACCATGAATGTTATTATGGGGTAGACAACTTCCGTTGTACAGAGAACTCCATGTATAACCTACATACCAAGATTTATTTTTTTGTTTTGGAAAAGCATTTTTAAGCTCTTGAAGTATTCTGATAGATTTTTCGACATTCCCTGCACGTAAAAGTAGTTTAGTATGAACCCAACGTGCATAAGGATCATTAGATTGATCAATAGCAACCCATGCCTGGGCTTGTTTCATATCCCCCAAATTATAAGCAATCCAAGCCAAACGTCCTGCTTCATAATTAGATAAAGTTTCAGGACTGATAACTTGAATATTTTTAAGCCATAACTCTACGAGTTCTGTCTGACTAAGATTAGCAAGGACATAAGCTGTTAAAACACGACGGCTTAAAGGATCGTGTACAAGTGCTTCATCAACCGTATTATTTCTAAATATTGCTTCACAGACAATGCGTAATGATGAGTGACCATATTCAGAATATTTTGCATACTCAACATAGTTGTGTATAGCATTGATATAATCACCCTGTTGATAATAAATTTTTCCTACTTGACCATAGGAGTCTCCAGCCAAATTAAGGGTATCCACAAAGCCTTCGTTTGCATATCGTGGTGTTTCATGAAAGTACTTAATTGATAACGAGATGCCCAACATATAACTGGCCCATGTACTCCGATACTTACGCTCCGCTGCCGGCAATTTTAAAAGCAATTTCCACTGTTGTTGGGCGCGTTCAAAATCACCTAACCGATAGTGGATAGCACCTATCATATACTGTTTGAACTCTTGTGGAATTTTATCTAAAAGGCCACTATATACTTGGGTAATTTTTTCCATTGCATTTGTTCCAGCAACAGAGTTGACTTCTTGCACAATTTTTCGTAAAGCTAAGTATTGCGCTGTAATATCAAAGGCCGTTTCATCATCACTACCTTTTTCACGTAAGGAAACATACAGATCGCGAATATCTGCTATGGCGGTATTTTCTAATTCACATCTGAATTCACAACCCTTTGAAATCAGACTTTTTGATATTTTACCCTCATCAGACAAAAGTACTTTAGCCAACATGTAACTAGCCCATGCGGTTTTATACTTACGTTCTGCTACTGGCAAATTGAGAAGTGATTTCCAGTGTTGTTGAGCCAGTTTCAAATCACCCAATTGATAGTAGATAACGCCAGTCAGGTATTGTTTGAATTCTTTAGGTATTTCAAGAATCTCAATAGATGTTTGGACTAGCTTATTAAATTTTGCCTTCGCTTCTACATCGGAAGTGAGATAGGTCAAATTGAGTTCTTTGAGTTTTTGGATGTTTTTTTGTAAAGCTAAATATTGTTTTACAATAGCAATCTCTTTGTCACTGCCTTTTTCACGCAGAGCAAAATAAAGATCACGAGCATCCACCACAGACATTGTTTCCAATTCCCGATCATTTAGGATATTTTTCAAAGTTGTTGGCAAACCCTCTAATCTATAACGAGATTGAGAGAGATTAAGTTTTAGAACATTTGGCAAATCATCCAAACTATTTTGTTCAGAGCTTTTATACCCTAAAGTTTCTAGTTCATGATAGAAATGGGCACTAGGCATATTAAATACGCCAAACTCATTTCCCCAAATAAGGTAGGAAGTATCAAAACGTGGAGCACAAGCTTCTGTCGTTCTGATAATTATCAGAAATAGCCAGAAAATAATAAATAATAAACGGCTTATATTCATTGTAACGCCTTTATTTCAAGAATTTGAAATGGTTTAGTCGTATCCTTATTACAATTTGTGACATTATACCAAGTTACCATCGCTTGCTCATTTGGTGCTGGAACTTTACCAGTTAAGATGTGAACTCTATCTGACACTCTCTCTGAAAAACCTCTTAAAGTATCCTTGGCAACAATGCGACATTCTGTTTGCTTGATTATAATGTCGATACGGCCAAAATAACCTGACTTTTCAGGATTTTTGACCCAAACTTCATATAGGCTATCATGGACTTTACGCACCTCTACCTGAAAAGTTATTGTAGGGAGTTTTCCTGCCATAACGGCTCGTAAAGTTGGCCAACTCCAATTGTACATATCTCCATCAATTGGTAAGCGAAACCAGACTATACCTAACATCCCTTTGGGAGGATAAGCTTTAAGTTTGGTAACTATTGGCAGAATATCAGTTGGTTGAGACATCACCTCTTTAATAGCATAAGTTGGCGGCCATTGATGCGATGGTGTCTCCGCCTCAAGCCCTACAAAACGCCCAGACTCGTCAAAGATAACGGCATAACCATAAGTGGGCAACGCCAAATAATAGGGCGTTTTTATTTCTGACACTTGTTTAATATAATCATAAACTTGTGTCGTATGAACAATAGCGAGATCATCCCCCAATTGTTGAGGACGCTCAAAAGTATATACCTGTAATACAAAATAATTCAAGCTCGCAACAAGTTTTTTGAAATCAGCATGGCTCGACCATGTAGGCAAAGTCGTGATAGACCATATCCATTTGGGATGATGCGTCATTACATAAGCCAACAATTTGCGATAGTCTGTAAGCTTTGATGTTGGACAATCATAATCTAGTTGTATCCCGACTACTTGAACACCTTTATTATGAGCTTCTTTGATTATTTTGTTAAAACGATCATTCAAAAAAGTCCCTACTTTTTTTATTTGACCAGCACTTAAAAAAGAACTAATTGGTGTCCGTATCCGGAAAACTAGCGTCACAGAAATACGGGGCGTAGATAATGTATCCCATTTTATATGCACACGACGAAAATTTAGGCGTTTTTCTTTGAGATCAAATTCTCCCGCCAAAATCATAAAACCGTTTGCATATTCGACAGCACGAGCAATGCCGGCTTGAGTTTGAGGCGTCCAAGCACGTTGCCATAAATAAAATTCTGTTTTTAAGGCAACCGGCTTCATTGATACCATTAACACAACCACTAAAATCACATAAATAGAAATTTTTAGTGCTATTTTATATGTCATGCGAAACCCATCCTAAGTACCGAAGTCATTAAGTTAAGGGCAACCACAAGGGATTGCCCCTACAAAAAATCACGGTTCACGTAGGGGCAATCCTTTATGGTTGCCCCAAGTAACCTCCTTACGTCGGGACAGACTTAATGGCATTGACCCTAAGTACCGATGTCCAAAATACAATCAAAAGGCTCATTCGTGTAAGCCGTTTTGTTTGGTACTCTTGTAAAATTATGTAATAATGTAACATGAATGTCATTAAATGAAATACAGCGACTATAAAAAATATCTATGCTATTTTTAAACGATTTTGCAATATTTGTTTTTATTTTTCTTGCTATGGCAATCATATTGGTCTTTTTGGGAGTAAAATCGGTTTCCCAAGGAGAACAATGGACGGTTGAACGCTTTGGTAAGTACACCAAAACCCTTGATCCGGGGCTACATCTTATTGTCCCGGCGGTTGATGTGATTAGCACAAAATTGAATATGATGGAAACCATCATAGATATTCCAGCGCAAAATGTTATCACACAAGACAACGCGATGGTACATGTAGATGGAGTGGTTTTCTATCAAATCGTTAATGCCGCCCAAGCTGCTTATCAAATCAGAAACCTTGAAACGGGTATTGAAAATTTAGCAATCACCAATATCCGTAATGTCATTGGCTCAATGGTACTTGATGAGGTACTTTCTAAACGCGATGAGATTAATGCAGAGTTGCTCCAAGTTATTGATGATGCGTCTCATCCTTGGGGCGTTAAAGTGCTACGTGTTGAAATTAAAGACATCGCCCCCCCCCAAGATTTGGTCGATGCGATGGCGCGGCAAATGAAAGCTGAGCGTGATAAACGGGCGACCATTTTAGAGGCGCAGGCGTACCGACAGGCAGAAATTCTGCAAGCGGAAGGTGAAAAACAGGCGGTGATTTTGGAGGCTGAAGCACGTAAAATCGCCGCTTATCGTGATGCGGAAGCCAGAGAACGATTTGCAGAAGCAGAAGCTAAAGCCACAGATGTGATATCAGACGCGATAGAGAGTGGCGAAATACAAGCCGTCAATTATTTGATAGCTATTAAGTATATGGGGGCAGTGAATAATCTCGCTACTTCTGAAAATACCAATCTTTTGCTAATGCCTTTAGAAACCTCTGGTATCATAGGTGCTGTTGCCAGTCTTAAAGATATTATCAAAGGGAATAAATAATTTAACATGGGGATGACTGATGGATTTTTTTCAACTGAGTTATTGGCACTGGTGGATGTTAGCCATCGCATTGTTAATATTAGAATTCTTAGCTATAGGCACTGTTGGTTCCTTCTTTTTATGGCCTGCTATTGCGGCGGTGGCGATTGGTTTTCTCACGCTGTTATTTCCTATGCTCACTGTTGAGTATCAAATATTGATTTTGGCACTGGTTTCAGTTGTGAGTGTGGTGATTGGTCGTGCCTATCTGGGCAAGCATCCATTGAGTAGCGATGAACCTTATCTCAATCTGCGCGGAGCCGAATTGGTAGGACGTACCTTTCCTGTGAGTGAAGCCATCGTCAATGGCATGGGTAGAATCCGAGTTGATGACGGTAGTTGGCGCGTAGAAGGACCTGATTGTCCTGTTGGTACACCCGTTAAAGTTGTTGGTGCTGGTAGTGTCCGCCTCAAGGTTAAACCTGTGGTATAAATAGGAGTCCAAGATTTATCTTGGACGTGAAAAGCTAAGGAATAAAATATGAATGATTGCGGAGTGATTTCCATTAATTCTCAAAAAGCCTGGCAAAAGTTGCAAGACAATCCCAAAGCGGTGTTGATTGATGTACGTTCAGAAATGGAATTTTTATTTATAGGGCATCCCAAAGGGGCAATACATGTCCCTTGGATCGATGAGCCTGACTGGGATATCAATCCACGTTTTGCAGCGGATGTGCGAAAATTGATGCTAGGTGGTGTTATATCCGACCATGAGGGTAAGGATTGCCAAATAGAGGCTGTCCCTGTCGTACTGATCTGTCGCAGTGGACGCCGCTCCTTAGAAGCGGGAAAAGTTTTAATCAAGGAAGGCTTCTGCGATGTTTACAACATCACTGATGGATTTGAAGGCCCCTTAGATGCGGAACATCATCGTAGTACATTGGATGGATGGCGCTTTCATAATTTACCATGGGAACAGTGTTAATCAAGCTCGTCTGAGAAATCCTATTTTTTAAAAAAATAGGATTTCTTATCTTTATCTTAAATCTTTAAATCTTTAAATCTCGTCTGAGAAATCCTATTTTTGCTGGAGCAGGTTTGCAACCATGATAAGGAGAAAAAATGAATGTTCACGAACTGTTAAAACGTATCACCATTAATCCGCAGATTTTTAGCGGTAAACCCATCATTCGAGGCCGCCGTTTAGCCGTAGAACATATTTTGGGGATGTTAGCGGCGGGCGATACGCCTGAAATCATTTTGTCAGGTTATCCTTGGCTGGAACATGAAGATATTCAAGCTTGTTTAATTTATGCACACCATATGGTTAGCCATGAACGTGTTGAACCACTGATTTTGGAGACAAACTACGCATGATAAAGGTATTATTGGACACCTGTGTCTGGGGTGGAGTATATAATGCGCTGATATCATTAGGTTATGATGTTGTCTGGTCTGGACTGTGGGAAACAGACCCCGGTGATGCCAAAATCTTAGACTTGGCTTACCAACAACAGCGCGTACTTATTACCTTAGACAAAGATTTTGGTGAATTAGCTGTTTTGCATAGTTTACCTCATTGTGGCATTGTACGCCTCGTTAATTTATCCAGTACACAACAAGTTAAGGCCTGTACCCAAATATTGACTACCCATCGTAGTGAACTGGAGGCAGCTTGTATAATGACAGTAGAACATGGAAGAGTCAGAATTCGTCTCAATGATTAAAACAAAACATTAACGACAGCCAATTTAACAGGGATAAGTCAAAAGCTTCACTGTGCAGAATACCTTTTACACAACACTTCCAAGATAAATCTTGGACTCCTACAATTATCACTCTTTTTAATTACCCAACATCACCACCGCTAACCCCAATAAGGCAATCCCCGTAGGCCATTTCCATATCCAGCGAATCACATCATCAGTGCGATAGCGACCAAACACATTTGTAATAGAAACGGCTAACAATACCACCGCAAACACTTTAGGCAAAAAAGTCAACCAATTTTCGCCACCGCCCAAAAATAGCGTCGTGTACAAAACGCCAACTGTATAAAGTTGAAAGCATTGCATCACAAACAAGGCACCCATATATTTGCCGCCCATTTCAACCATGGGACCTGTCGCAATTTCTGCTGGTGCGACATAAATCTCAAAAGGCTCTTTACCGAGCATCGCGTACATGGACATAATACCAGCAATGCCTAATAAGGGCATACTAAATAATCCCCAAGTGCCGCCTTGTTGTTGAATTTCAATGATTTGGACTAAATTAGTCGAACCATAACTGATGGCAGCCCCTGCCACGACAATGATAAATGGTACATCATAAGCCAGCATAGATGAGAGGGCACGAGAAATACCGATAGAGCCGTTGGGGTTAGCACATTGACCGACACCTAAAGCCATGCCAAGCATTGGCACCATTAATAAATAGATTAAGACAATTAAATCGCCTTGATGAGCTAAACCGTCCATGCCGGGTACGGGCAAAAATATCTCCGAGGCAATATAGCCGCCCAACAGCATCATAATGGCGATGTCGTGCATGTAACCATGCGAAATTTGTGTTTTTTTGGCATACAGCTTGATAATGTCATACAAGGGCTGGAAAAAAGGCGGACCAACGCGCCGTTCAATTTTTGCCCTCACGCGACGCATCATCAAAACTAACAACAGCCCCACCATAAAGGCAATTAGGGGCATTAAAGTTATGTCTAGCAATAATTCACCAAAATGTATTGTGTTGTTTTCCATATTATTTTTATAGTTCGGATAGGAGTCCAAGATTTATCTTGGACTTCCTTGATAAATCTTGGACTCCTAAATACTGTGCAAGGCGTACCTTACTTAAAACCATACTTGGTAACATGAAACTGTAAATCCTCCCCAAACAATTCAAAGTCTGCCCATAACACTATAGGCAGTTCTGCTGGAGAAGGTCTATAAACCAGGTTTGGAATATGCAATTTAAAGTCTGAAGAGAGAGTCGCCGATTCACAATTTTCCGCCTTATTCTTAAGGCTGTAATCGCTAACCTTAAACAGTAAGTTTTCCCCCATCAGTGCTAAATCTGCTTGGAATACCAGAGGATTTTCACTTGGAGAAGGGGAATAAACGAGGTATGGAATATGCAATTTAAAGTCTGAAGAGAGAGTGGCAAGTTCACAACTATCAACAGAATTGATTTTAACAACAAAATTTCGTCCACCTGACAAACTAAAAAAGACCTCTTGACCAACATTACCTGATAAATTATTTATCCGCAGAGTATTAGAATCTTCAAATGTCATATCCAGTGTCATACCGGCATAAAAACTATAATTGATTTTACCTAAATCAGGCAAATCAGAAGTGGGCGGGACATAAACAGCAAATGCTGAGGTATTCGGTGAAATTTCTATCACTTCACCCTTACCTTGAACGGTGAATAAAGGCACACCCAGACTTTTAGTTTTAAAATGCCATTTCAGCGTTTCTGTCTCCGAGTATTTAGCTTCTACCCGATAAGCCGTGTCCCACTCCAAACGTTCCAAGGGAAATAGCACATATTGTAGTGCTGAAAATCTCTCATTGGGATCAGTGCTTTCAGTTAAAAGCCGAGTCTTTTGTATTTCACGGTTATCTTGATAAAGCTTAAATTCGGTGACATTGACCGCCTCGGTAAAATTCAGCGGATTAAATTGGATAGAAATCGGATAACCTGATACGGAATAATCTGGTAACGGATCGGGCCTTTCTTCAAAAAAAGCGGGGGGCACGTCATTATCGCCATCGGCAGGCCACAGAACTATGTTTGGATTATTGCCCATGATGGCAACATTTTCAAAATCGCTTCCCTTAATATTAATATTAGGCTCACAGACATTAAAATAAATGGTGCCACTGCCAGAAAAGGATGATCCTTGACAAAGCGCATTATACTCAGAATTTCCTATGTTGTAGACATAGGCACTATGTGCTGACATAGAAGCAATACCAATACCGACTTCATTTTTAATGAAATCCAGAAAAGTAAAGCGGTGGTAAATCCCACTCATGAGAGCATTAATGGAGTCGATACTGCTTTCCCCGTAATTGTAGTAAGAAATGTTCTCTGATACCAATAAACTGTGATAACCGGTGAAAGTTGTCCGCTCCTTTAACCTAACACCAGTAAATCCAGGCATATCTTCGGATTCATAATGACCTGTGAGGAAATTATCGGCTAAATAATTGGCATGATTGAAGGCGGCGGTTTCAAGTTGCGGGTTTTGTGAAAATTCGGTCATGCCAGCTCGAACTCTCACTTGGTTCAAATATGTGTAGGCTTGATTTAAATCTTCACTGTCAAAGACACCTGCGTGGCTTATGCCCACAGTCAAAATAGATAGTAATAAAGTGATAGTCAGTTTCATTTTTTTTATCCTATAATATAAAAATTTTTTCAGGAGTGTGTACCTTGCACGAAATTTTAGACTAGTACACGATCGCTCCAATTTCGAGGCCATCCCAGAAGAATGGGCAACCATAAAGGATTGCCCCTACAATATCAATTGCAGAGGGTAGGGGCAATCCTTTATGGTTGCCCTGTTATGGCCTCGAAATTGGAGCGATCCTGCACTAGTACTCTGTCAATGTTAAATTGATGGGTGTTGTAGGGTGCGTCCTACGCACCTTTGTCGGATTATTTGTGCGTAGGACGCACCCTACATTACCCGACAAAAGCATCGATACAGTGTACTAGGTTTATGTTTATTTTCAAGTTTTAATCGGATAAGTGGTATATTTTCACAGATAAAAGGCCATATTAAAAATACCATGCCAACTCTAACTGCACAAAATCCTCATGGCGAAAACCATAAGCCAGATCATCAATCGGTATATCAGAATAAATATAAACATCTAAACTCAATTTCCAACTATCACCCAAACGACGACTCGCCTCAACAAGATAGGAACGAGCACTGCTATCGAGATCAAAAACAGCCCCGGCTAACAATTCCGTGCTTTGGGCATCATTAAGGGCTAAACGCATACCGAGCATCAAGTCATCTTCAAAAGGAGTCATGGCATTATCATGCCGATCATCAAACTGATATTCCGTCAACACACCGAGTGAGGCGTCCGTATCGAAAACGCCTACAAAAGTATATTCAAACCCCCCCGTCAATGCTGTAAAGCGTCCATCTTGATCATTGCGAGAAATCATTTCCAGTTTCCACAACATATCCTCTCTGGTGAGCTGTAAATCAAGACCCGTTTGCTCAATTTGCTCATAATAAGGTATTAAAACAAATCTACCTCTCTCATCCGTCCCTGGGAGCAAACGAGGCGCACGACTGGTGCCAGAAAAGTGAGAGAGACCAATATCCCAATTACCTAACATCTGTTGCCAACGCACTGCCCAATCGACATGTTTTTCTTTTGCCCCAGATTCATAGCGACTTTGCTCCATATCAATCGGAATGCCACCGCCAAACAAACGCCCTTTACGTCCCGGAAAAGTCCTTTCACGAAATCCGGGCAATATAAAAAAATTCACCGTCCCCCAATCACGAAACAAGGCCAAATTGATCATAGGCTGACCCAATTTTTCCTCAGTATCAGGATGATCGACCAAATCAGTTTGATTAATAATATCCACCAAATGCTGAGACTCAGTGACACCCCAAAAAAGTTTGCGAATACCCAACCGCAATTCCCAATTTTTTGCTGCCTTGAGCCAAGTCAATTCACGAATATCAAAATGGCTGCGCTCCGAGTCATGCTGATCAAGGCGCACAAAGGGGACAAATCTAAAATATTGATCACCATTATCCCATTCATGATGGTATTCAGGCTGTGCCGATAAAGCGATATTAACATTTTCATATTGATCAATGGAAAGGGGAGATTGTGGAAAATAGCGCAACTCGCTTGCGATATAACCTGACCATTCGCCACCTTGGGCATTGAAACTCAAACAAAGTATTATCGAAAAAAAAATTAATTGTTTTAACATACAGTTTAGGAGTCCAAAATTTATTTTGGAAAAAAAAAAAAATGAAAAAAAAGCTTGACTCGCATCAAATAACACCCTATAATGCGCTCCACCTTTTTAAGGGGGCTATAGCTCAGTTGGGAGAGCGCTTGAATGGCATTCAAGAGGTCGGCGGTTCGACCCCGCCTAGCTCCACCATTTTTGTCCCCATCGTCTAGACGGCCTAGGACACCGCCCTTTCACGGCGACAACAGGGGTTCGAATCCCCTTGGGGACGATAATTTTTCCTACCCAATGAACACAAATCCAGTTATAATTGAGCCGCCTGGCTCAGCCAGTGCCAGTATCTTATGGTTGCACGGATTAGGTGCAAATGGACATGATTTCGAGCCAATTGTCCCAGCATTACCAGAAAATCTCACCCGCCACACCCGCTTTATTTTTCCCCATGCCCCACAACGTCCCATTACCATTAACGGTGGTATGGTGATGCCCGGTTGGTACGATGTTTATGGTATGGACTTAACCGCTCAGCAAGATGCTCAAGGCATACAAAACTCAGAACAAATTCTTTGTCAGTACATCGCTCAAGAAATTGAAAGCGGTATTGATGCCAAGCGCATTATTTTAGCAGGATTTTCCCAAGGCGGCGTGATTGCCTTGCAGACAGGCTTGCGATATCCGCAGACACTCGCCGGCATTATGGCACTGTCTAGCTACTTACCCTTAGCCGACACGGTGGAAAAGGAAAACCACGCTGCCAATCGTCAAACCCCCATTTTTATGGCGCACGGACAATTTGATCAAGTCATTTCATTCAGGCACGGAGAACGCAGCCGCACCGAATTGGAAAAACTCGGCTATCGTGTTGAATGGCATAGTTATAATATGGAGCACAACGTGAGCCCCGAAGAAATTGTCGATATTAGCCACTGGTTGAGTGCGCGTCTCCCCCCTGATTTTTCAAAATAAATAATTTCTATGGAACACATCAAAAAACCCATCCGCAAAGCGGTTTTTCCCGTTGCCGGCTTAGGTACACGATTTATACCCGCCACCAAAGCCAGTCCCAAAGAAATGTTACCCATTGTCGACAAACCTTTAATTCAATATGCCGCTGAAGAAGCCATCGCTGCCGGTATCGAACAACTGATTTTTGTCACCAGTAGCAGTAAACGTGCTATCGAAGACCATTTTGATAAAAACCAAGAACTGGAAGACGAGTTAGAGCAGCGCGGTAAATATGATTTGCTCGCAATGGTAAAACATATCGTGCCCGAAGGCGTCTCGTGTATTTATATCCGTCAACCTGAAGCATTAGGACTCGGTCATGCCGTGCTATGTGCCAAACCCGTTGTCGGTGATGAACCCTTTGCCGTCATTTTGGCAGACGACTTGATTGATGGATTTGAACAAGCTTGTTTATCACAAATGGTCAATCTTTATAAAGAACAGCACTGTAGCGTAATTGGAATTGAGGAAATTAAAGCAGCCGAAACGGATAAATACGGTATTATCAAGCCTGAAGAGTTTTATGAAAATGTGTGGAAAATAAAGAGTATTGTGGAGAAACCAACACCCGATAAAGCCCCATCCACACTGGCCGTTGTGGGGCGCTATTTGCTCACACCAGCGATTTTCAGCCATCTTGAAAAAATTAAAAAAGGTGCCGGCGACGAAATTCAACTCACCGATGCCATTGCCCGCTTGTTAGCGGAAGAACAAGTGTTAGGTTTTCAATTTAATGGCATACGTTATGACTGTGGCAGTAAACTGGGTTATCTGAAAGCGACCATTGATTATGCCTTACAACATCCCAATTTGCGCGAAGGCTTTAAAAAACACTTGCAAATGGTTTGTAAAAAAAATTGTTTTTGAAATTTTACAGGGATTAGGTTTCGGGAAATCCGCGTAGCTCCATTCCCGAAACAACGAAACAGGGATTAGGTTTCGGGAAATCCGCGTAGCTCCATTCCCGAAACAACGAAACAGGAATTAGGTTTCGGGAAATCCGCGTAGCTCCATTCCCGAAACAACGAAACAGGGATTAGGTTTCGGGAAATCCGCGTAGCTCCATTCCCGAAACAACGAAACAGGGATTAGGTTTCGGGAAATCCGCGTAGCTCCATTCCCGAAACAACGAAACAGGAATTAGGTTTCGGGAAATCCGCGTAGCTCCATTCCCGAAACAACGAAACAGGGATTAGGTTTCGGGAAATCCGCGTAGCTCCATTCCCGAAACAACGAAACAGGGATTAGGTTTCGGGAAATCCGCGTAGCTCCATTCCCGAAACAACGAAACAGGGATTAGGTTTCGGGAAATCCGCGTAGCTCCATTCCCGAAACAACGAAACAGGGATTAGGTTTCGGGAAATCCGCGTAGCTCCATTCCCGAAACTCAGTAACAACGAAAGGGATTGCCCCTACTTCACCAATCAATCTCAGTTTGCCCCCAATCTTGAAGATATTGATTAGCTTGGCTAAAATGCTTATTGCCAAAAAAATGTTTGGCTGAAAACGGCGAAGGATGGGCCGATTTCAAAATCAGATGTTTACTCTCATCAACAATTTGCCCCTTTTTATGAGCATAATTTCCCCAAAGCAAAAAGACCACATGCTCTTTCTCTTCAGAAATTAACTGAATCACGCTATCAGTAAATTGTTCCCAGCCCTTATTTCTGTGCGAAGCCGCTTGACCAGCTCTGACGGTCAAAATCGCATTCAGTAGTAGCACGCCTTGCTCCGCCCACCGTTCTAAATTGCCCGAAGAGGGTATCTCTTTCCCCAAATCCGTTTGAATTTCCTTAAAAATATTTTTCAAGGATGGAGGACTTTTCACTCCCTCATTCACAGAAAAACAAAGTCCATTGGCTTGCCCCTCACCATGATAAGGGTCTTGTCCAATGATGACAACTTTTACATCTTCAAAAGAACATTTCTCAAACGCATTAAAAATAAAAGAGTCAGATGGATAAATCGTATGGTTCCTCATTTCTTCATTAAGAAAAGTCGCCAAATTTTGAAAATAGGCTTTGTAAAACTCAGCATTTAATTTTTTTTTCCAAGACTGAGCGAATTGTGCTTGTATATTTATCATCAGGTTTAAAAAGCTTCTAAAAAATAAAATGTAGGAGGAAGTGGTCGCATTACACACCGCCACTATGAACTATTTCATAATACCACTTTTCCAATTCTTTTTTATGTTCCAACTCCTCATTAGCAAGAAAACGGAATAAATCCTGAATAGGACCAGGTGGCGTTTCTTTTGCTAGGCTATCATATTGCTGCATAGCAACTTGTTCCCGTCCCAACGCATATTGCAATATCGCCTGCTCATCCCTGAAATCATCTTGTTTCGGCAAGAGTATATAATCAGAAAAACGGTGATCACTAGCCGGAACCTTGACCAAATCGGCTATGTGATTTTCCAAATCTGGGTGCTTGCTCAATGTTTGGAATAAATCCAGATGAGATTGTTCCTCCTTCGCCAAATCTTGCACCAAGGGTCGCAAACGTTTGCTGACTTTGAGTGTGCTATAAAAATTGAAAGCACTCTGCTCAAAAGCACTAGCCTTTTTTAATATCTCACCTATCGTGACCATTTCCTTGAGGCTTTTATAATCTTCTCCTTTTTCCTGCATAATAGATTACCTACTTGATTGATAAATACTGATGAATACTATTCGCCACGCGATGCCCAGCCGCAATAGCATGAATCACATCAGGTCCTTCTACCACATCCCCCGCTGCCCAGAGCCAAGGTTCTGAAGTACACCCACCCTGATTGATAACCGGACGGCCTCGCTTATCCCATTCCAAGCGTTCCGTCAACTCATCGCCTAAAAAGTCCAACTGCGGAGCTTGACCGATAGCTTCTACTACCATGTCCGCCTCATGGAATATAAGATCGCTGTCGTCATACTTAGGATGAAAACGGCCTTGTTCATCAAAGATGGAAATACAACGGACAGTTTCTAAACCCATTAAAGTCCCGTCTTTGACCACACAACGACGCGGACCTCGGCTAGTAAATAGTTGAAGTTCCTCTTCATTAGCCTCTTTAACTTCAACGGGTGAGGCAAGCAGATTTTCACGATCTTCCAAGGCGGTTATCACAACTTTGACTTCACCAAACAGGTTGCGCTGCAAACGTGCGAGGCTACGGGCAATATCAAAAGCCACGTTGCCACCGCCTATGACGACAATTTTTTTCTTCACCTCAATTTTTTCTTTTAAAGTGAGCCGCCGCAACAAATCAATGGCAGAATAGACGTGAGGATGATCGGTGCCCGGCACCCGCGTCGAGCGTCCCCCATGCAAGCCGATAGCGATCAGCGTTGCATCAAAATCATTTTCCAAACTTGCCATCTGATGACCGATATGGACATTACAACGAATATCAACCCCCATTGACTCAATCACATCAATATCTTCATCAATTTTATCATAAGGCAGACGATATTCGGGGATACCATAACGCATCATGCCGCCCGGTTTCTCAAGCGCCTCAAAAATCGTCACGGCATGACCTTGACGCGCTAAATCGTAGGCTGCCGTCAAACCGGCGGGACCCGCTCCGACAATGGCAACCTTTTTGCCACTTTCAATCGTATTGCGCCCTTTTGAGGCAATTTGCTTAATGCGCTCGTGGGAAACCTTGTCCATCGCATAGCGTTTTAACCAACGAATACTAATCGCTTTACCGCGCACCCCAATTGAACAAGCCGTTTCGCAGCGATGCGTACAAACGCGCCCACACACATTGGCTAAAGGATTAGTCCGATAAATTTGTTGCACCGCCTCTTCCAGTTCGCCTGCCCAGATAGCGCGGATATATTCAGGTGCGTGCATATGAGTCGGACAAGCATCATGGCACATACCGCACTGAATGCAACGAGAGGCCTCCAACAATGCCGTCTGATCATCAAAACCTTGGACAATTTCGACAAATGAATCTTGCCGCTCTTTAGCCGTTAATTCTGGGATAGGCTGACGTTTTAAATCGAGCAAATCGGAGTCGCTGGATTTTGCCCAACCTTTAGGAAAGCCCAAACCGTGCATCCCTTTTTCGTCAGGGAGAATAAAAAACGTATTCAAATCAAGCCCGATATGGACATATTCCCGTGACAGTGCCAGCGAACCGGTAGGACAAACATCGACACACAAGGCACACCAACAACAACGCCCATAATCAATTGCAGGGCGGCGTGGTTTAATGCCCTTTATCGGATCACTGGACAAATCCTTAATATCCACCATGCGAATAGCATAATTATCACAAATAGTCGCACACGTCCCACAACCAATACATTTTTCCCAATCATTGATATGAAAACCGCGATAATTGGGAGCGGCGGGACGCGGCGCAATGGGAAGCGTCACTGGCTCTCGCCCAAGAAAACTTAAAGCTTTTAGAGGTGCTAATATACTTTTCATAATTTATTTAGAAGCTTGCGAAAACACTAAAAACTCTTTGAGCCTATTTTCCAAATAATTCAAATCCGGCAATAAAGCCGTTTCAGTCTTATCTACTTTTACCTTGAAAACCACACCAGTGCCTACATTAGCATTTGGGTTGCTTAAAGTTTCCTCAGTAACAGTTAGGGTGCGTGGCACCTCGCTAGAGAGAAAAGCGTAAAATGGCATCGTTTGGGTAGATTCCAAACCATACAAAATCACGGTGCTATATTTTTTGACCGAACTCGCAACGGGTAGCGATAAAGCCTCTTCGATTGACAGTAATGGAACACGTTGATGACGCCAATTGATAATGCCTAACATCCAATTAGGTTGATTGTCAGATTCAGGTTCGCTATAAGGGCATACCTCTGCAACCACAGCACTCGGTATTAGTATTTGCCCCGCACCAAGAGGCACTAAAAGGCAACGTACAGTCGCATGATTATTTAGCATTTTTTATTTTCCAATAAAGCATTAATATTTTCAAGCAAAACACTTTCTTTATAAGGTTTGCCCAAATAACGGTTGATCCCTATTTTTTCCGCTTTTTTCTGATGCTTCTCTCCCGTGCGTGTCGTAATCATAATGATGGGCAGTTCTTTCCAATCAGGACTATTACGCACTAGCGTGCCTAATTCGTAGCCATCCATACGCGGCATATCCACATCAAGTAGTATTAAATCAGGGATTTTTTCCCGCAATTGAGCCACCGCATCAAGACCATCTTTGGCCGTTATCACCTCCATGCCTTGCCGTTTGAGAAAACTCGTCGTCACCTTACGTACCGTAATCGAATCATCTACCACCATAACGGTCTTCGCAACCGGTTTTTCTGCCTGAACATCGCGTTGGGAAGAAATAGATTGTAGTGTGCTCTCTTCACGAACGGTTATAGGCATATCTAAAACCAGGACCACCCGTCCATCACCTAGAATAGTTGCACCGGCTATCCAACGAATGGCATCAATTTGGGGACCAACCGGTTTGACGACAATTTCTTTACTGCCTTCAATCGCATCAACCAATAAAGCCACTCGGCGGTCTGCAACATGGACTAATAGGGTCGGAATTAATGGACTATCGGCTACCTGACCAAAACCTAATCGTTCACCCAGATGAAAGACGCGATATTTCTGATCCATGTATTTGTAATAACGCACTGCTTCGCCTAACACCTCAGAACGAGGGGCACGCATGACAGCATCCAAATAATTGATGGGTATCGCCATCGTTTCTTCTCCAATATGCACCAACAGTGCTTGAGTAATGGTTAAAGATAACGGTAAACGGATTTCAAAGGTCGTACCTTCGCCGGTTTTCGATTGAATCTGCAAACTACCACTTAACTTCTTAATATCGGTATTGACAATATCCATACCGACACCTCGTCCTTGGCTTTGAGTCAGCTTTTTAGCCGTTGTGAAGCCAGGTTTAAGAATTAGCTGCTTTAGTTCATGATCATTCAGCACTGTATCTGCTTGAATTAAGCCACCCTCTTCTGCTTTTTGACGAATCGTGGGCAAATTTAAGCCAGCACCGTCATCACTGAGTTTAATGATAAGTTCCGCGCCTTCCCTCGAAATATCTAGTGTAATGTTAGCAACGCTAGATTTTCCCGTTTTTTGGCGGATTTTAGCCTCTTCAATGCCGTGCCCTATAGCGTTTCTGAGCAGGTGTTCAAGGGGGGTGACAACGCCCTCAAGGACGGTTCTCTCAAATTCTATATTTTCCCCATTGATAATGAATTTTGCCTGTTTCTTTTGTTCTCTCAGCTCTCCTCGAACAATCCGTTGTAAACGGGGAGAAATTTTAGAAAAGGGTATCATACGAGTACGCATGATACCATCCTGTAATTCCGCCCCTATACGGCTTTGTTGAACTAACAAAGAATCGCTTTGCCGTGTCAATGTTTTAAGATAATCTTGAATGCTCACCAAGTCATCAACGCTTTCCGTAAGGCTACGTGATAATTGTTGGATAACAGAAAAGCGATCCAACTCAAGCGGATCAAATTCTTTGTCATCATCCTCAAAATGGGAAAGAATTTGAGCTTCAGTCTCGATTTCCAAATGTCGTAATTGTTCGCGTAAACGTACTACCGTTTGTTCCATTTCTACTAAATTATTTTTAAATTCTCCCTGCGGTTGTTCCATGTGAGCACGGGAAATAGACAATTCGCCTGCCAAATTTGTGAGTTTATCAATCAATGTGGCTTTGACACGGATTCGTTCATCTGCACTGTCTGCTGGTGCTGCGGCTTCATTTTTTTCTTTAATTTTATCAACTTGAGGCACTTCAATCTTTTCTTTATTTTGAGGTGCAGTCTTTTTGCTCTCATCCTCCCCTTTAGCCGCTGCATTGATTTGCTTAATCAAGTCTGTGGGTATGTCCAAGGCGATATGATTGCGTACCGCCTCTAACATGGCCGCCAATTCATCTACGCTACTTTGCACAATTTCTTGTAGCTTGCTATTGGATTGGGCTGTACCCTCAACAATTCGTTTCAGCACATCTTCCAGATGGTGACTCAAATCGCCGATAGGAGCAATGCCCACCATCCGAGCCCCCCCTTTTAAGGTATGCAGTTCACGTTGCAATTCTTTCATCAACTGCATATTATTAGGTGCTGCGAACCAACGTTCTAATATAGATTGCGTTTTTTCAATGATTTCATCAGCTTCTTCAATAAATATCTCCTTGAGTTCCTCATCTGGTGCGTCTTCATCTGCGGTGCTAGAATTGATATTGGGTACATTGGTTTCAATTTTTTCTGTTTTAGGGGATTCAATGGGGAGATCATCCACTTGGGGTTCTTCCGGCAACTCCAGTTCAGGAAGAGTCCCTTTGAATTCATCCTCTTCTGGCAACTCCAATCCCCCCAAGTCGCCTCCCTGCAACTCCAAACCATTGGATAAGTCTAGTTTAGTTTCATCAAAATCATCATCAAAATCCAAAGGTGCCAATACTAATTCAGGTTCTGCTTTAGACTTGTCGTCGGGGTGCGTTAAATAATCGGCTTTTGAAATGAACAGAACCACTTCATCAGGTGGGGGTTGATTGTGTTGAAACTGCTCAAGCATGCTTGGTAACACCTTTTCAACTTGCTCAATAAGCGACAACATCTCGTTATTTCTTGATAGGGTGCCATCAATGATTTTATTGAGCATATTTTCAAAGCACCAGCCTAATTCTCCAATCACTGTAGCGCCCACTAATCGCCCACTACCTTTCAGAGTATGAAAACTGCGCCGTAACTCTTTTAGAGACTCAGAATTCGCCTCTTCATTTTTCCAAATTTTTAAATGGGTGATAATATTTTCAATAATTTCGCCAACTTCTTCAACAAAAATTTCAAGAATTTCTTCATCTAATTCTGATATAGGTATTTGTTCAGGAATATCAATTAATTGCATATTATTTCTCATTTTTGTCGGAGTCCAAGATTTATCTTGGACTATTTCAGCTAAACCTGTGTAAAATGATACGCTTGCGAAATAAAGAGAACCATTTCATCAGATATTGATTGATTGTATTGAAAATGTTTAAGCATGCTTGGCAGCATTGTTTCAACTTGTTCCATCAGCGACAATATATCATTATTGATTGACAGTTTGCCATCAATAACCTTATTCAGCATCTCTTCAAAGTGCAAACCTAGAGAGCCAATCAGTGTCGCCCCCACTAACCCTCCAGTGCCTTTTAGGGTATGAAAATTGCGCTGTAAGTTTTTTATAGATTCTAAATCAGCGGGATTGTTTTTCAAAATATTAAAGTGGGTGACAATTTCTTGATGAATCTCCCCAATTTCTTCAATAAAAGCTTCAAGAATTTCTTCCTCTAATTCGCTGCTCGGTATTTGTTCTGGAATGTCAATTAATTTCATTTCAGTTGTCAAAGTAGGACGCGGAGCGTCCAATCAGGCATTCCCACGCAGAGCGTGGGAACGAGAAAAAAAAAACAGTTTACTGATTACTGATTACTGATAACTGTTCACTGATAACTGATAAAAGTGTCTCTGCCTCCATGGGATTACCCGCCAGTGTGTCCAAATAAAGTTCAATACCAATCAACACATCCGCCAAAGCTTGAAGCTTCTCTTCTTCTGGTATCGTGCTTTCTTCAATAAACACCCGTTCAATGTATTGATGACATTGTACTAACAGTTGAGCCGCCCGTTCATGAGATGAAATGGATAAAAAACCTTCCACGTCTTTAAGACGTTCAGGGACTTTTAACAAATTCTCATCATCTGCTATGCCAGTCTCAAGAAAAGTGACTAAAGCTTGAATTATTTCAGCCAATTCTTTGGTCGCAAAATCAACCGCCTCATTTAGCACAATGCCAAACTGTGGTGTGTGATAAAATTCTGTATCAGGAGACAAGTGTTGTTTCGCATGTACTCCCTGTACTGCTAACATATCAACAGTCGCATCAATTTTTAACAAGGCATTAGCAATTTCAAGTAGAGTTGAAAATTCAGGAATCTGAACACCTTCACTGATATCAAGTATTAGCTTTGCCTGTGTTTGCATAGATTGACTTTGTTGCGTCAGTCCCAGCAATTCTAAGGTATTAGCCATCTGATTCAACTTTTCTACTAATGGACTCAGTTCTGTGACTGAAGGCTCCTCTGCCCGATTAAATATATCTAAGGTTTCTTCTACACGGACAAAATCATCCTTGATCAGGGTCACGACTTGTTCCATTAATTCAATATCTGGCCCCGCAAATATCAATTTCGCCGCCGCTATGCGGCTTTCAGAGGGAACATAATCATTCAGTTGAAAAGTGGTTTTAACAGCCGTGATCTGTGTTCCATTAGAGCGTGCGTATGCTGCAAAGTAAAGCAAATTGGTTAATAAGGTTTTAGGGGGCTCTGCGCGTAAGGCCGTATTCCCCTGTTGGACAATCTGATTTATCAGAGTATCCAATTGTTTCAACAAGTTAAAAACAGATTTATTAATGTCAAGTCCTTTTTGCAGCAAAGCTTCGACAATAGCCTCTGTTACCCACCACACTTTGCTCACGGGACTGTTTCCTGTCACTTGTTGTAAACGCTGTAGCACGGTGTGGAGAAATTTCAATCCCTCCGTTGGTTGCTTAGGTGTTTTAACGATTGTCGCTAATCCTTTGTGATAAGCTACCCGCATTTTTTGCATATATTCTTTGAGTTTATCATTTGACAAGCTCACTGTCTTTGAATGAGGTATTGCTATTGACAAATCGGGCGTAAATAAATGATTAGCTGCCAATGGCGTTTCTGAACGATAGGCTCGCAATTCGTTCAGTAGTGGCAATAAAGCCAGCGGTATATCACGTTGGACAATCGCAAGATGATCCAAATAGTTAGGCAAGTGAATCAAAGCACGCATCAATAGAGCATAAGTTGTTTCATTATTTTCAATCGAGCCTGCCTGCAAAGATTTAATACATAACTCAAGCTCTTGGACTAACAACACCGCCGTTTCCAATTCCAGTACTTTAAGTGCCCCGGACGTTTCATGCAGCCATAAGATGCATTGTTCCAACAGTGTTGTCTCACTAGGATATTCTACAAACTGTTCCAATGTTTGGCGTGTTTGTTTAAGATTATCATCAATCGTTGTTTTTAGCCAAGTTAGGGCCTTCATTTTTCAGTTC
Source organism: Candidatus Thiomargarita nelsonii (assembly GCA_000785145.2). GTDB lineage: Bacteria > Pseudomonadota > Gammaproteobacteria > Beggiatoales > Beggiatoaceae > Thiomargarita > Thiomargarita nelsonii_B. The sequence goes on along the minus strand of JSZA02000072.1, from coordinate 11,050 downwards.
TCAAGTAGTCATCTAAAAATCCTATTTCTTTAAGAAATAGGATTTTTTTTATATTATATTATAATTGTAGGGTGGGTAGAGCTCCGCGAAACCCACCGCCCAGATAGGTGGGTTTCGCGGAGCTCTACCCACCCTACATACTATTTCTTTAAGAAATAGGATTTTTTGAAATTTCAGTTTGCGGATAACTGTTCAATAGCGAACTGTGCATCTTCAGGCAAGGTAAATCCTGCCACAGACGTTTTCAAATCATTAGCCAACTCTGCTAAGCGTTCAATAGAAGCGGCAGTTTCATTGGTTCCTGTGGAAGTTTGGGTTGTAATTTCCTGAATAATCGCCATTGTGCCTGAAATATTTGAGGCGACAGCCGATTGAGTCTGCGATTTCTTCGACATATTTTCAATTTTTCCCGCTAAGTCCACAGAGACTTTTTCAATTTCTGATAAAGCCTTCCCCCCTCTTTCGGCAATTGAGGCACCCTCAACAACCCTTCTGGTGCTGTCTTCCATTGCACGAATAGCCTCATTGGTATCGCCTTGAATGGTGTTTACTAAGGCACCAATTTGTTTAGTCGCATTACCTGATCGCTCTGCTAAGCGCTGAATCTCATCAGCTACCACTGCAAAGCCTCGCCCAGCTTCGCCTGCCATTGCCGCCTGAATCGCCGCATTCAAGGCCAAAATATTGGTTTGGTCAGCAATGTCATCAATCAGGCCAACAATTTCTCCAATTTGTTGTGCGCTTTCACCTAAGCGTTTAATCCGTTTAGACGTTTCCTGAATCTGATCACGAATGGTATTCATTCCCACAATGTTTTCCCCCACGACGGCAGCACCTTGACTGGCAATATCCACCGAATTTGTGGCAACATCCGCCGATTCTTTCGCCTTCGCCGATATTGTTTTGATGGCAGTCGCCATTCCAATAACGGCCTGTCCACCTTTGGCAATCTGCTGTTCTTGCCGTTTACTCGCCTCAGTCAACTGCCCTGCGGTCTTCCGGGTACTCTGTGCTGCCCCAGTGATCTGCACAGCCGTTCTATTGATTCGGATAACTAAATCTCGCAAAGCCTCAATCGAATAATTGATAGCATCTGCTATAGCCCCCGTAAAATCTTCTGTTACCGTTGCATTCACTGTTAAATCTCCATCTGCCAAGTCAGAAATTTCACTCAGCAAGCGCAAAATAGCTTCCTGATTGCGTTGATTAGCAGCCTCAAATTCTGCCAATTGTTGTTCCATCTCCTGAGTACGCGCTTTGTTGATGCGGATGATCAGATAAAGGAAGAACAGTAGCAAAAAAAACACCATAACAGCCAAGCCATTGCCCAAGCTTTGCGAAAGAAAACGCTGTTTAGATGCATTGATATAAGCTTCTTGGAGCTTTTCTATACTATCATCGATCAATGGATTGAGTTTTTTAATCTCCTGCAAAGCCCGTTTCGCTTTATAGATTTTTTCTGAGTTATCTTGGAAAAACTTTTTGATGTGTTCATCGAACAATACCAACATTTCTTCGATAATAGCTTGTGCCTCTGGTGAGGCTACCGGTTTTAGCTGGTCACTGCCTGACATTAAAACCGACAAGTTATGACTAAACTGACGGATAGCTTTTTCGTTTAACGCTTTTTCGTCGAAGTCATTGAGAAGATTGTGTTCGATGCGTTCAAGCCACAACAATTGTTGTGTTGCCAGAAAAATTTGATTTGGACTTGCTTTCGCCGATATCATCGTCTCAATCAAAGTGTTGTTTTTTTCAAACAGTTCGTCCATCACATCCGAGTCTTTATGGAGATGGATTATCGTTTCTTGAGCCTCTAATAAATTCTGAAGATTGCTATCCCCCTTATCCCATAAATCCATCAAATTCTTCAAGGCTGTGCTTGCCGAAGGCTGTGTCCCAGACATGCCTGATTCAGGATTACCGTTAGTCAAGGTTTCCAATAGTTTTTTAGACTCACTCCGAGCATTGCTTATCGTCTGAAAACCTAATTCATTGCCTCTAGCAGCTAAAGCCTGTTGAGTGATTTCTTGTGAAAGTAAACGTAGTTTGGTGACATATCCTAAGTACTCTTCATCATGTTGCTTATCTTTGGCGACAAGGGAAAGAGTGGCAATCATCAACATAAATGAGAGGAGTAGTACGATAATAAAGATAACTAGCCACGTAGTCGTACCCCATTTTTTGAAAAAATTCATAAATAAAATTGTGGCAAGGAAACCCCTAAGTCCCGATAGGGCTTAGGGGAGGAATTGCCACCTCCTGTATAAGTGTTCCAGTTCTAGCAGTCAGTCTTTGACAATATTTTTTGACATTAACTGAAGCTGTTACTGTATTGTTAAAAATATCCATCAGCGCAAAATAACCTGATGAACGCTTGCCTTTAATAAAACCGATGCCAAATGATGTGCTAACTAAATCAAACTTCTTTAAGCCAAAAAGTTTGCCTGTTGGTATTGTTTTTTCTGATCTTTTACCTGTTGTTTGCTGATAGTCACCTTTGGCAATATGTTTTTTGTATAAAACCTGGCCTAAAGGTTTAACTAATTCGCCCTCTTCACAACTTATGGCTATTGCATCATTATAATGTGTTTTAGGTAACTGTAAAACCTGCTCACGCTTAAATTTAGTCTCATAGCCAAATGTTTCTGCAAAATCCCAATCTGATTTAATTAATTGGGACTTAATAATGCCCATTTCTGTCGCATGTTTGGTTTTGGTTTTCCTGGTTTTTAACTCAAACTCACCCAGATGCAAAGCATCATGACAAGTTTCACAAAGCGTAATTAAATTGCTTGGAATATCTGTGCCACCATTACTTTTAAATTGAATGTGATGAACATGGAGTTTCTTTGAGTGATTTCCTTTTTGACCACTTTTGCATTTATACCCATCTCGATGTAGAACATAAGCCTTGACATTATAAAACCCCTTTTGTTCACCTTCCTGATATGCTTTACCTGACACATCTGGATTAACGATCTTATGAATATCAAAGTGAGCGGTTTCTACATGCCATGCTGTTACTGGCAAAAGAGATTCAACAAACCTCTTTTCCCTTAAATGGGAATGCACTTTAGATTGAACACTCGGAGCTAACCTGCCATTTTGACGCATAGATGCACGATTCAACCAACGCGCCGGTCTATAACGTGTTTTTCTCCCTCTACGTGTCCTACGGTACATTTGACGTTGCTGCATCTTTTTAGATATATCTTGTCTGATTTCAATCTCAGATTGATAAATAACTTGCCCATTTGCAATGGCTGCAACCCCTATTTTTTGACTACCTGTATCCATTCCTGCGGTAATAGGTTGTTTATATCCGCTTGAACCAAATAATAACGAGATAGTAAATGGTGTACGATTAACCACTTTTGCTTTACTTGCCTTTAATAGCTTTTTAGCTTTTGAAGGTTTGCAAGGCATTAGCGGTTTACTGTGTTGGTTAAGTACAAAAACTAACATTTAGCTTTTCCTCTTCAGGTTGTGCGTATCCTTTGACTTGGAGTGGTATTAGGACTCCGACTTTCTCTCGACAAGATATTGGCAGGTTTAGCGCTATACACACTGTCCCTACCTCACAGGACTGTTTAATGCATAACCGTAGTGGTTGAGACTGAGACGGCATCTCAACGTACCTATTTCTGCTATATCGGCTACTAATTTTCGGCACTCCTATTAGTTGTCTGGTAAACATGGGCTTTTAAGTTTCCTTAAAAGCCCCTAAGTCCCGAAGGGCTTAGGGGTTGTTTACTATTCAGTTACCGGTTAAAAGTAAGTTTAGAGTGCTGCTTTAAGAAATAAATCATTCTGAACAAGCTTCTCTATGTCAAATACCGTCCAAGTGATTTTATCGTAAGTGAACAGCCCATTGGCAAATGGAGCGATTCTAGCTACATTACAAGGTGTATTCGGGTCTTTGTCATGCTCCAGAAAAGCTTTGATGCCGATGACTTCATCAACCAGCAGTCCCGCCGTGAAACCCGCTTGGTTAATAATTAACATTCGTGTGTGATTGTTTATGGTGATGCCTTCGCCCCCTAAACAGTCGTTCAAATCAATCACGGGTAGTAGTGAGCCACGAATATTGGCTAAACCTTTAACCCATGATTTGGCACCTGGCACTCTAGCTAATCTATCCCTACAAGGGAGAATCTCGCGTATTTCCTGCATAAGCGTGACTAAATAAGTCTTCCCAAGTCGAAAGCCAATACCTCGCCAAATTTTTTCAACATTCAATTGACGCGGTAATCCTTTCGCCCGTTGTTTTGTAAGCCGTTCAATGTCTTGTAGCCACTGAAAAGGCGATTCTATTAAGGTGTTTGCCATGCCAAAATTATTTCGCATCCATTACATAAGTTTTGATGACACTGAGTAAATCATCTTTCTTAAAAGGTTTTGTCATGTAATATTCTGCCCCAACAATTTTGCTACGGGCACGCTCAAACAAGCCATCTCTACTGGATAACATGACAATGGGAATTTTTTTAAATGCTGGATTATTCTTAATCAAAGCACAAGTTTGGTAGCCGTCAAGACGGGGCATCATAATATCGACAAAAATAATATTCGGTTTGGCTTCTATCACTTTTGATAAAGATTCAAAGCCATCGTTTGCCGTCGTGACTTCACAACCTGCTTTTTTTAAGAGTAGCTCGGCTGTCCGTCGAATGGTTTTACTGTCGTCTATAACGAGGACTTTAATACCTTCAAAGTGAGTTTCGATACTCATGGTTTGGCTTTCTCCTATATACAAAAATACAAAAAAAATACTGGAGTGCAAAGCCGTGGAAAGCAGTGCTTTGCGATAATTTCAATCTAAGCTGACATAAGCTTGAGTGGCACTCAGTAACTCTTCTTTCGTAAAAGGCTTAGTCATATAATGCTCCGCCCCAACCATTCGACCACGGGCTCGTTCAAACACCCCATCTTTTCCAGATAACATAACAATGGGAATTTTTTTTAATATCTGATTATTCTTGAGCAAAGCACAAGTTTTGTAGCCATCAAGGCGGGGCATCATAACATCAACAAAAATAATATTTGGTTTGGTTTCTATCACTTTTGATAAAGATTCAAAGCCATCGGTTGCCGTCGTGACTTCGCAGCCGGCTTTTTTTAAAATAGTCTCAGCTGTGCGCCGAATGGTTTTGCTATCATCAATAACCAGGACTTTAATGCCTTCAAAGTGGGTTTCAGTATTCATCTGTATTATAAAACTTAATTCAATTGATAGAATAATATATAAAAATAATGGTAATTATGAGTGGTTCCAAATAACGGTTTGACCTCGACGCAATAACTGGCAATCTAAAGGCTTAGCACTGCTAGGTTCACCTTTGAGACGCGCAAAAGCCAATCTCCCATTGCTATAAATAGAATTAATTTGTTTAAGGAATGCTCCTTTCACACGTACCACATCACCCTTACGAAATCCGTCTAATTCGGCGTTGACTTGATAAGGCACACGTCCTTTGCCTTTCTGCGGGAGTGAGTGGTAACGTTTTCGGGTTTGTCGGGGTCTGAATTTAATCGTGCAGCCATTCTCCCGGTGATAAGGGATTTTTGTTCTCTTATCTAAAGTTGCCACACAAAGCGCATCAACATCATGTTCTTTAGGTAAAGAACAAGCTTTTCTGAAAGCAGCCGTTTGATAACCAAAAACTTTAAAAACGGGCGCGATTTGACTTAATCTTTGATTAAGATTAGCTTTACCTTGCATGGTTCGCTGTGCGATTTGGTCTTTAAAACCACTGTTCCCATCAGTATCAAGGGCGATTTTACCTTGATGTACTTTTTTATGACATTGTTGACAAAGTGTTATCAAGTTTTTAATCGTATCCTTACCGCCTTGATTTTGAGGCACTATATGATGTGCTTGAAGTTGAACCTTTTTTTTGCCACAAGAGATACATTGATATTTATCCCGCATCAACTTTCGAGGCAAAAGTTTGCTCCGCAAACTTTTGCCTCGAAAGCTATCCGAAGATTTTCATTTAAACGATTAGATTGTTGATACTCAATACCAGTCAAATCAGGATTATTCAGACGAGCAATATCAACTTGCACATCTTCAATCACGATTCGACTGATGGGTAAAGGAATTTTACCCACAACCCTTATCACCTCATTGGCATTAGCGAAAATAGAAGGCGGCAGACGTCCGCTGCGCTTGCTAGCAGCACGATTTAAAAATCGTTTGGGGCGATACCATTTGCGTGAGCGTCTTTGACAACGATTACCACGTCTGGCTGTCATTTTATCTTTAATATCGGTGCGATGATTAATAATACCAGAGAAAAAAATTTTCCCGTTACCTACATTGCACAAACCGGTTTGATGACTTCCTTTATCGATACCCAAGGTAACAGCTTGCACATTTTCCTCACAGTCCCATTGCAATTGAATTGTGAAAGGACAACGATTAACGATTTTAGCTTTTCCCTCGCGCAAAAGTTTTCTTGCCTTTGCTGGTTTGCAAGGCATTAATGGATTACCATTTTTATTAATGACATAAACTAACATAATGTTTTTAGAACCTCCTGTTAGTGAGAGTGAAATACTCCTCGTGATTGTTAAATAGGTTTTTTACATCTAACACACTTTCATGTTTCCACTACCCTTAATGTTAGACCACAGAGCTACCAACTGGAATCACATCAGTAGGTGTGATGGCCTATCTAACTTCTGCTACTAACGAGAGTAGCCCACTGTTAGTTCCATGTCTATTAATAAATTTCTAGTTTTAGAATATTATTCTATAGATTTAGGAACTATTATGCTATAATTTGATTTTTTCCAAGATAAATCTTGGATTCCTAATTTCCAAGCAAAAAGGGCACATTATGGTAGATGTTACTCCACATCTTAGCACACTATTGCATGCACCATTAGATCACTTACAAACTCATCTGCTGGCACATCAAGCTGATATTGAACGATGGTTACGTCTTCAGTGGCAAGATACGCCTGCACCCTTTTATGCTTCTGTAGATTTGCGTAACGCTGGTTTTAAACTCGCCCCAGTTGATACTAATTTATTCCCGGCTGGATTTAACAATCTTAATGCAAGCAGCATACCGCTTGCTATACAAGCAGTGCAATCAGCGATTGAGCGTTTAAATATCAGTGCCCGTAACATTTTGCTGATACCAGAAAATCATACACGAAATCTATTTTATTTGGAAAGTGTCGCAACCTTACGTGATATTTTACAAAAAGCGGGCTATCAAGTGCGTATTGGCTCTCTGTTGCCCGATTTGCAAACACCGCAAGCGTTCACTCTCCCCTCAAAGCAAAGTCTGCTACTTGAACCTTTGATTAGAGACGATGATTGTCTAGTTGTCAAAGATTTTGTCCCTTGTTTAGTATTACTTAATAATGATTTGTCTTTAGGACGACCGCCAATTCTTGAATATCTTCATCAACAAATTGTCCCCCCCTTACACGTTGGTTGGTCTAGCCGCTTGAAATCTAGCTATTTTAACATTTATAGTCAAGTTGCCAAAGAATTTTCTGAGCAAATCGATATCGATCCTTGGTTGATTGACCCACAATTTAGAAATTGTGGTGAAATTAACTTTATGAAAAAAGAGGGCTATGAGTGTTTAGCCGATAATGTCGATGCCTTATTAAGTGTTATACAGCGTAAATATAGTGAATATAATGTCCCTCACGAACCCTTTGTGATTGTAAAAGCCGATGCCGGCAGTTATGGCATGGGCGTGATGACGGTACACAATGGTGAGGAGATACTCGCCCTTAATCGTAAACAACGTACACGTATGTCATCTACTAAAGAAGGGCAAAAAATAAGCCAAGTTATTTTGCAAGAGGGTGTGTACACTTTTGAGACTTGGGGACCAAAAAAAGCGGTGGCTGAACCTGTGGTTTATATGATAGATCATTTTGTCGTGGGCGGCTTTTATCGTGTGCATACCACACGCGGCATTAATGAAAACTTAAATGCGCCCGGTATGCATTTTGAGCCCTTAGCTTTTATCAATTCTTGTATTACCCCTGATAAAAATATGGCAGTTGATGCGGATCCCAATCGCTTTTATGCTTATGGCGTTATTGCCCGTCTCGCTTTATTGGCGGCGGCTCGTGAGCTTAATTAATATATAAAAAAACCAAAATGAATCAGATTGAAATACTTGATAAAAAAAACTGTTATGAAGGTTTTTTTAAATTAGTCCGCTACCGGCTCAAACACACACTCTTTGCAGGGGGGTGGAGCCGTGAATTATTGCGTGAAGTGCTTGAACGGGGTCATGCTGCCGCTGTTTTGCCTTATGATCCCATTCGTGAGCAAGTGGTGATGATTGAACAATTTCGCCCAGGGGCGATAGGACATGCTAAGGGTGCTTGGCTATGGGAAATCGTCGCGGGTATTTTGGAGCCGGGGGAAACCCCTAGCGATGTGGTACACAGAGAAGCGGTAGAAGAAATGGGTTGTCCGGTGTCAGATATTGTTCACATCTGTGATTTTTTCGTCAGTCCGGGCAGTACAAATGAAACAACGGCTTTATTTTGTGGACGAGTCGATGCCAGTCAGGCGGGTGGTATTCAGGGGGTTGTATCAGAAAATGAGGATATTCAAGTACATACAGTCTCAGTTTCCACGGCTTTTTCGATGTTGCAAACTGGCCAAATCCACTTTGCGCCCGCCATTATCGCGCTACAATGGTTGGCTTTACATGGTGATGAGGTGAGAGCGCGTTGGGGGTAGTACTCTTGACGTGACGTGTTGGAGTACAAAGCTTTAGCTTTGTAAACCCACGTCCAAAGCTAAAGCTTTGGACTCCAAAATACATTTGACGTGTTGGAGTACAAAGCTTTAGCTTTGTACTACAAAAAAACCTTATTGCAATTGCAATTTTTTCAACACTTTCTTAACAATTTTGGCAGGCAAGGGCACATAACCATCTTTTTCTACCAGCTGTTGACCCGTCTTGGATAAGACCATTTTAATAAACTCCGCTTCCAAAGGAGGCAAGGGTTTATTTGGTGCCTTATTCACGTAGAGGTACAAAAATCTGGCTAAGGGATATCTGCCATTGACAGCATTTTCTTTGGTGGCTGCTATAAATCCTTTGCGACGCTTTTTAGCTAAGGCTAATGTTTTGACACCAGACGTTTTGTATCCAATCCCAGAATATCCAATCCCATTAATCGAGCTAGTCACTGATTGTACGACTGAAGCTGACCCCGGTTGCTCATTAACCGTGTTTTTGTAATCTCCTTTACACAGTGCTTTCTTTTTAAAATAACCATAAGTACCAGACACGGAATTACGACCATATAATTGAATCGCTCGGTTTTTCCACGCCCCTGTGAGTCCTACTTGACCCCAAGTGCTAATATTTTCTTGAGCACCACATTTTCTGGTCGAAGAAAAAATGGCATCGACTTGTTGGATAGTTAAAGCTTTAAGGGGATTATCCTTATGCACATATACTGCCAGCGCGTCTATAGCAACAGGAATAAAAGTCGGCTTGTAACCATATTTTTTCTCAAAAGCTTCGATTTCCTTATGTTTCATCTTGCGGCTCATCGGACCAAAGTTACTCGTCCCCTCTGTTAAAGCGGGGGGAGCGGTAGAAGAACCGGCGGCTTGTACTTGAATATTGACATTAGGATAAAGTCGTTGCCGCTGCCATGAATATTTTTTTCATTTGAAAACTCAGGTTTGGATTTAGGGCTATTAATATGCCTCAATAATATGACAATCTGATGACACCCCAAGATAAATCTTGGACTCCTATTTCACCCCAAGATAAATCTTGGACTCCTATTTCACCCCAAGATAAATCTTGGACTCCTATTTCACCATCAACGGGCGCATAGCATGTAGCAAATTTTGAAAAACATCTTTATGTAAATCTTCTTCATTAGCAAGCAAAGCTTTAACATGTGTCCGCTGAGTGGGGGCGGTAAAACAAGCAGGGCAATTGTCGACAATCACGGGCAATTGAGCCGTTTTTGCAAACTCAAGCGTTTGTCTCTCACGGACATAGACAAGCGGACGTATTACCCGCACATCACCCGTATTATTGGTATAATTTGCCTTCATGGTCTGTAAACGCCCACTATATAAGGCAGACATCAAAAAACTTTCGGCTAAATCATCGAGATGTTGCGCTAAGGCTAACACATTATAATCTTGCTCACGGGCGATGCGATACATAATACCCCTTTTCATCCTAGCGCAATAGGCACAAAAAGATTTACCCTGCAAATGTTTTTGTGCCTCATCCATGATGGCTTGTGTCTCATAAAAATATTGAATACCTAAGTCAGCTAAATAAGATTTAAGCGGCGAAGGATCAAAGCCTGGTATTTGTGGGTCCACCGTGAGAGCACTGAGTTCAAAAGGGATAGGCCCATAGCGTTGCAAATGCGCTAAAATTTGTAATAAAGATAAGGAATCTTTTCCACCAGAAAGCCCTAATAATATTCGATCCCCAGCATTAATCATCGTATAATCAGCAATAGCACGCCCGACACGGCGCAATAGTAATTTAGGCGGTTTTATTATATAAGACATAATTTTATGAGTTTATTAAACGAGTTTGCAATATTTGTATTCATTTTTCTAGGGATGGCAATTGTATTGCTATTCTTGGGAGTCAAATCGGTTTCCCAAGGGGAGCAATGGACGGTTGAACGCTTTGGTAAATACACCAAAACCCTTGATCCAGGTTTACATCTGATCATCCCGGCTGTTGATGTGATTAGCCGAAAATTGAACATGAGGGAAACGGTGATGGACATTCCCGCGCAAAATGTTATCACAAAAGACAACGCTAGTGTACATGCAGATGGGGTTGTTTTCTATCAAATCATTAATGCCGCGCAAGCTGCCTATCAAATTAGAAAATTTGAATCTGGTATTGAAAATTTAGCGATAAGCAATCTCCGTAGCGTCATTGGCTCAATGGTTCTCGATGAGGTACTTTCTAAACGCAATGTGATCAACGCACACTTGCTGAGAGTCATTGATGATGCCTCTCAGCCTTGGGGCATCAAAATATTACGTGTTGAT
>JSZA02000073.1 GCA_000785145.2 Candidatus Thiomargarita nelsonii | reverse complement strand
GATAAAAGAATACTATATTTTGGATGCCCAGCGAGAACGTACACAATTTTTTCGTTTGAACAAAACGCGGCGCATTTATAAAGCCATCAAACCTCAAAAAGGAGACATTATAAAATCCAAAGTCTTACCCGGTTTTCAATTTAGGATCTCCGACTTATTTGAAAAACCATCTATTGAAGAAATGGTTGAAAATAAGGTTTATCAACAATTTGTCATGCCTAATTATTTAAGAGAAAAACAGGCACATCAGGCGGAAAAACAGGCGCGTATTCTGGCAGAACAACGTGCTAAACAATTAGCCGAACAATTACGAATTTTTGAAATGAAGCAAGTGTAGGGTGCGTCCCCGTCATCGGTGCCATTCAAAGTTGGTAGGCGTATCTAACCAAAACATTATCTTTTATTCTGCTGAAAACGCTGATAATTTTATGCATCAATCCCAAACAGCAGAATTAAGGGATAGTGTCATTGTAGTGGGTTATGAAGAGGGACATTATTATGTGTTATGCGGACGTGTGTTTGATAAACGAACAGTCAATACGCTTAGGGAACAACTCATGCTCTTGCAGAATATGAACAAGGATGATCTCAATCTTTATTACAAGCAAGAATATCAGAAGGCGCATTATATTGGCAGTCAAGGAGCGAAATTAGGATTAATTGAATTGGCAAGACGGTCCATATTCCCGATTGAATTCGACTTTAACAAGGTTGAGCAGGGTTTATATTTTTTTTATTTGAAAACAGTTGTTTAAAAATACATGAGAGCCCATTTTAAGCCATCTCATTTAATGAGGCGACTGCTAATAACAACATGGAAATAAACAAGTATTCGTTTATTTCCATGTACTCGATATTTAATCGCACCTCGCTTTAGCAGCTTTAACAACCCCAATTTGAGCTTCAGGATGAGTGTTTTTTATGAGTTGAGTTATCTCATCAATCTGCGGTGTCGGTATATCCAATATCAGTAAAGTTTGTCCTTGAGCAATCCCTGTTTGAAAAGTTTGCAATTCGTGGTTAGGAATATCACGGGCAATTAAAAGCGAAACAACGCTGCCGAAACTGGCGCCTGCGAGTGTCGTCGCAATCACAGCACCACCCCCAAGGACTAAACCAGCCGGCGGAAATGTCACTGCTAACACGCCGCCCAACATTCCGGCAATACTACCCACGCCAACTCCTAATTCCAAACCATAAGTCAATTCAGTTTTTTGCAATACTGATGCCTTGGGCAAATTTTCTAGTGGGATGTCATTGCGAGCAACAACATGGATATCGCGTTCAGGCATACCCGCGTTTTGTAACTCAGCGACGAGTTGTTTGCAATGGTCCACATCAGGTAACATAAAATAAAGTCTTCTACGCATGGTAGATTCCTCAATCGTGTTAAAGTATTTACAGAGCCTTCATCATAGACAACGGTCAGAAAATTGACAAGTTTTATTCTTAATTTAAATTTAAAATAAAAAATCGTATTTAAAACCACCAAAGGACAACATCATGTCTGACGATTTAAGTGAAAGCGCCTTGTATTATCACCGTTTTCCACACCCGGGCAAGTTGGCAATACAAGCCACTAAACCGCTCGCTAATCAACGTGACTTAGCATTAGCTTACTCTCCAGGCGTTGCCGCTGCCTGTTATGAAATTGTCCGCGATCCCAGAGAAGTTTCTACCGTGACTTCACGCGCCAATTTAGTCGCGGTGGTTACCAATGGCACTGCCGTACTTGGTTTAGGTAGTATCGGTGCCTTGGCTTCTAAACCCGTTATGGAAGGCAAAGCCGTCTTGTTTAAAAAGTTTGCAGGGATTGATGTTTTTGATCTTGAAATCAATGAAAAAGATCCGGATAAACTGGTTGATATGATTGCCGCATTGGAGCCTACATTTGGTGCCATCAATCTTGAAGATATTAAATCCCCGGAGTGTTTTTTCATTGAGCAGAAACTCAAAGATCGCATGAATATTCCGGTATTTCACGACGATCAGCATGGCACAGCGATTTGCGTTGGAGCAGCGGTACTCAATGCTTTGCGGCTGATTAAAAAAGAGATTGGCGAAGTCAAATTAGTGACATCGGGTGCCGGCGCGGCTGCCATCGCCTGTTTAAATTTGCTCGTTGGCTTAGGTATTAAAAAAGAAAACATCATTGTCACTGACTCGTCTGGTGTGTTGTACAAAGGTCGTCCTAAAAGGATGGACCCTTATAAGGAAGCTTATGCCATTGAGACTGATCTGCGTACTTTAGATGATGCCATTAAATTAAAGGGGCCGATATTTTTCTAGGTTTATCCGTCGCCGGATTGCTCAAGCCAGAAATGGTCGATAAAATGGTTGAACAACCCTTAATTTTAGCCTTGGCTAATCCTGTCCCAGAAATTTTGCCCGAAGAAGCGCGTGCCGTGCGCCCTAATGCGATTATTGCGACGGGGCGTTCTGATTATCCTAATCAGGTCAATAATGTACTTTGTTTTCCCTTTATCTTTCGCGGCGCCTTAGATGTGGGGGCACATTAATAAGGAAATGCGTTTAGCCTGTGTGCGAGCGATTGCTGATTTAGTGACCACCACAAAGTCTGATCTTGCGACTGCTGATGCCTCAGAAGTCTTAGATAAGGCTTATGGTGGCGAAGATTTACACTTTGGTCCAGAATATATTATTCCCAAACCCTTTGATCCGCGTCTCATTACGGTGATTCCGCCAGCGGTGGCTAAGGCAGCGATGGAGAGTGGCGTAGCGACACGCCCGGTGAAAGATTTTGAGGCTTACCGGGAAAAGTTGGCGCAGTACATGTTCCGCTCTACCAATGTGATGAAAAGTGTGTTCAACCGTGCTTGGGAAAACCCACAGCGGATCATTTTTTCTGAGGGTGAAGATCGGCGAGTATTGCGAACGGTGCAAGTGTTGATAGATGAAGGGGGAGTCCATCCTATTGTCGTAGGCAGACATAAGGTGGTTAGCCAACGTATCAAACAATTACGCCTACACATCCGCCCTGATGTTGATTTTGAATTGATCGATCCGCAAAGCGGCAAGCGGCATACCAATTTAGCGGAAGAATATCACGATATTATGGGCAGACGCGGCGTTTGGCCGGCTCAAGCTGAAGTGGTGGTGCGTAGCAATACCACGGTTTTAGGCTCGCTATTGTTACGGCGCGGAGAAGCAGATGCTTTGATAGCGGGACCGGTTGGCACCTTCCAAGAAAATTTGCGCGATACAATAGATATTATTGGTTTGCGTGAGGGTGTGTCGTGTGCAGCGGCGATGCAATTGTTGATTTTGGACAAAGGGACTTATTTTATTGACTTTGGCGGCGGTGGACGCGCAAGCTTTGGCGGCTAGAGAATAAGGAATACCAAACCGCTGCTTTGCCGCTCAAAGCAGTCACGGCAAAAAATGGTCAGAGACTGGATAGTTTTAAGGAGATAGTGCTGACCGATTACAGCGAACAACAATTGTTAGCCATTGATCCTAAATTGATTGTTTTGGCACCGTTTACCCTCGCTGCACAAACCCAAAAGGCAAGCTTGCTGAAAAAAAGTCAGGTATGGAAAAATAAAGTGACACAAGTTTTCCCAAGCCAACAACAGCGGGAAGTGTTGGATATTCTGGGGCTATTCATACTCAATCGATTTAGAAACTGTACTTATGAAGAGGTGAAAGCGATGTTGAATTTTGATCTGATGGATACGGTGGCAGGGCGACAGGTTTATGATATGGGAGTCCAAAAAGGAATCCAAGAAGGACTTCAAGAAGGACTTCAAGAAGGACTTCAAGAAGGGCTCCAAAAAGGAGTCCAAAAAGGATTCCAAAAAGGGTTAATAAACACTGAACGGGAAATGGTCATTGAAGCCCTAAAAGAGCGATTTTGTGTGGTGGACACCGAAATAACAGAGGTGATTCGCGCCTTTTATCAGTCAGAGGAGTTAAAAGAACTTTTTAGACAGGCTCTGCGGTGCCCCGACATGGAGAGTTTTAAGGAGATTTTGTTTTTGAAAGTTGAGCAATAAATTAAAATACCCACACACAGCATGTAGGGGCAACACCCTAGTGGTTGCCCTTGGTATTTTATTATCTAGTTATTTGACTTTTATTTCTTCAAGCAATTTTTTAGTATTTTCATATTGCTTTTCAAAAAAGTTTTTTAGCCTTTCAAAGGCGGTATTTTCAATAAGCAATCGTGTGGTTTTTTTATTCAACTCCGGCACTGAACAATCATATTTTGACAATGCTTGCAAATAGTCTTGTCTGTCTTGATTGTTTACTACAATGGGCAGAAAACCGTTTTTTAGTAGAGCAATGTTTGCTAGATCGCTCGCCATTCTACCATTTCCATCAAAAAAAGGGTGGATTGAAGTGAAAGCTAGGTGCAATCGTGTGTAAGCGTCAATGGCTTGTCGTTCATTCTTTAGTTGATTTTGGGCGTTAAAGTCTATCAACCAAAGTTGCATCAAATGCTCAACATCTTCTGGTTTTGGGTATGCCATATAAATCAGTGTTTCTTCTTTTTTGACATAGCGTCCATTCGCTTCGTTTTTCCAGTTACCAATTGGGCTGTAAATATCCATCACAACCTGTGTCTGAACAGCCTTATGTAAATTGAAAATATCCGATTTTTCTAGTATGTCTTTTTTGAGTAGTTCATAAACCAAATCAACTGCTCCTGCATGCCCTAAGACTTCGTTATGCGCTTGAATTGACTTGCCTTTGATTGTCAGCCCATACTCAATAATAAATTGAGTATCTCCCAAGCTAAGGGTATTACCTTCTAAGGCATTTGATGTATATGTCCATTCTATTTTTAACCTTTTAAGGAATTCCTGCTGCTGAGTGGCGGTTAAACCTTCAAGAAATTTGAATTGCTTTTGGCTATTTTCCATAAAAATATTTATGACAGAATGAGATATGATTAGGAGTATTATTATGACACAAAAAGCAAAAAACCGTTATGATGCGGCATTCGGTTGTTTATTAGGTGGCTGCGTAGGTGACGCGGCGGGTGCGACATTAGAATTTATTAGACATAAGCCAAGCCTTGCCGAAGTCAAGGTTGCTATGAAAATGTTTGGCGGTGGCGTATGGGGGCTTGCCCCCGGACAAATTACTGATGATAGTGAACTGGCTCTTTGCTTGGCTCAGGCTTTATCTTTAAGTTCAACTTTTGATCTTGAGACGATTGCTCAACACTACGCGAAATGGGTTGAGTCAGAGCCTTTTGATATGGGGATGACAACTAGCCAGTCTTTAGGGTGTTTTTTGAGTTCTAAGTGGAAGTCAATTTGCAATCAACAGGGTTATGCCGTTGGCATGAGTCAAGCGGCTTCGCAATTGTGTATGGGTTCTAAAGCCAATGGTAGCCTGATGAGGATAGCACCGTTGGGGGTTTGGGGACATAGATTTGATGATAATGAATTGGCTCATTTTGCTGAGCAAGATTCTAGCCTTTCTCATCCCAACGAGAGTTGTCGTCATGCTGTCGCTTGTTATGTCATAGCCATTTCAAGTTTGATAAATAAACCGGGGGATCGAAAATTGGCTTTTGAACGCGCATACAATTGGGCGGTTTCTCATGGCAATATTTTTGAACGCGCATACAATTGGGCTACTTCTCATGTCAATGAAGTACCCAGTTGGTTGAAAGATGCTAAAAATAATGTCGATGTTCCCTATCATCCACATGCGGGATTCCTTAAAATCGGTTTGACTCATGCCTTTAGACATTTGTTGCTGGGAACGGATTATGTCGATGCTATTCAAGAAACGCTTGAAGGGGGCGGTGATACTGATACGAATGCTTGTATTGTCGGGGGATTGATAGGTGCCGCGAGTGATACTTTACAAGGAGATCAGCCACGCCCTGATTTTTTACATACTATGCAATTGCCAGACATAACTAAACGCCTCTTGGCACCCAATGCCATTAAGTTAAGAAATATTGTAGGGTGGGTAGAGCGATAGCGAAACCCACCATTGTTAGAAATTTCAACGAGTTGGTGGGTTTTGAACCGCTCTACCCACCCTACAAAAAAAGCTTAACTTAATGGCATTGCTCTTGGCACCGGGTTCTGAAAGTTGAGTTGTAGTGAAAAATCCTATTTTTTTAAAAAATAGGATTTTTGGGAGTTTGGCTCTGAGTTATTAACGCTTTCAGCCTGTGCGCCGCCTAAAAAAGACGGCCCCAGTGTGGAGCATGGATTTTCAAGTGCTTTGGCTGGCGTAGGGCATTTATTGCTATCACCTTTTCAAATTGCCACGGGATTACTTGAGGGTATTGCTTGAGTCCCCTACTATCTTTCTACCAGTCTACAGGCGATTAATCAAGGATTGCTTAAAGCACAAGCAGGGATAACATTGGATGATACTTATGAATCGGCTTATGGCAAACGTCTCTCGGAGGTGCCTGAAAACGGTGAGACTGGTGTTGTGTTTAGAAGGATGAAACATGCAACGCAGTTTTTTCAAAAGGTGCTGAAACAATATGGTGTCCATGAGAGTAGCCACTATATTTTAACCCGTATTGAAGAGAGTAGTGGCAAATATACCTTGCTAGCGGTGGTTTATCGTCCCATTAATACCATTGAAGTCATTGATAAATACGATGATAAGCTCAGACGCTTTTATTCTTCGGTTGATCGCCTTTTTTACGATACTTTTAAGAAAGATGTGAATGGAAAGCCTTTAGATACGGTCATTGATTGGGCTGCCCTCTCAAAAAAATCTATCCAAACGCAAAAGGCACAAGCCATTCTCATCACCTTAGCTGCCAACTCGGTGTTAAACGAGAAAAAAACACCAGAGTATTGGGATATTGAAAAACGTTGGCTGGCGGGGAAGGCGCGTGAGATTGTTAAACAAGGCAGCGAGGACATGAATAAAAGCAATTGGATAACATCTATGGAAAAAGTTGACAATAAGGAATCTGACTGTGTGAAAAATCCTATTTCTTTAAGAAATAGGATTTTTTTGACCTTTTAGAATCTCAACAACTATTAAGATTTTTCTTCAATGAAGCAGCAAGTTTCCGTTTTTGTGCTTTCAAAAGTCTATTTGCACGTCGAATTTGCCATAAACGAGTCACCTGTAAACGCCACAAAAAAATGACCAGCCAATAGCCAATCAAAGCACTGATGGCACCTAATACAAAACAACCCAATAACAGCGGTTGCCAAATGTTTGCCAAAGTGTGAAACACCCATTCTGGCGAAAAATCCAATTCAATCGCTTGAGTAGGCAAACCTAATAACATCGCACCCAACTTATAAGCCAAATAGAATGCTGGTGGTATAGTGATAGGATTGGTTACCCATACCAAGCTGACTGATAAAGGTAAATTGACGCTGAACAAAATCGCTAGCCCAGCCGCTAATAACATTTGTCCAGGAAAAGGTACAAAGGCGACGAACAAGCCAACAGCCATACCCCCTGCCAATGAGTGCCTATTCAAATGCCACAAATTGGGATCATGGAGAAGTTTCCCAAAAAATTTGTTCAAGTTTGGATGAGATTTAAATAGAGAAATATGTGGTAATGAATGTTTAAAAAATTTTTTCATAGGAAACTGGAAGTTTTTTGCCCGACAGTGACGCGAGGGATTCCCGCTAAATCCTGATAAGTCGTGATAGATTCATAAGTATGTTGTTTAAATAACACACGTACTGCTTCCGCTTGATCATAACCATGTTCTAATAATAACCAGCCCTGTGGCACTAGATAAGACTGAGAAAAAGCGATAAGCCGCCGAATATCTGCTAAACCATCCTTCCCCGCGACTAAGGCATTATGGGGTTCATATCGCACTTCTCCTTTTAAATGCGGATCGGCAATAGCCACATACGGCGGATTAGACACAATAAGTTCTGCCTTTATATCTCCTAAATCCGAACACCAGTCACTGATTAAAAATTGCACACGATGAAGTCCCAATCTCTGTGCATTGGCTCGCGCCACATTCAAGGCAGCGATAGACTTATCTGTGGCTAATACGCGACACTGAGAACGCTCATGAGCAATGGCTAAGGCAATCGCGCCGCTCCCAGTACCTAAATCTATCACCAAAGCACCAGGAGACAAACGCGCCAAGGCTTGTTCAACTAATAGTTCCGTCTCTGGTCTAGGAATTAATGTATTTTCAGTCACTTGTAAATCTAAGGACCAAAATTCCTTATAACCTGTGATATAAGCAATTGGCTCACCTTCTACGCGACGCGCTAATAAAGTTTGAAATTGGCTATATTGTTTTGCGGTCAAAAATTTTTCTGGCCATGCTAACAAATAAGTCCGTGTCACTCCTAAGATATGACAGAGTAAAATTTCAACTTCTAAGCGTGGTAATTTTTTTACCGCTTTGGAGAGAAGAGTGTGTATACTTGGCTTAGTCATAGCTTAAATATTTTTGTCGGAGTCCAATATTTATCTTGGACTTCCAAACTAAAGTTTGGACTCCGGAGTCAAAAATCCAATATAATGACTGACTTTATTAGCATTATCCTTGATAGCACAAATAGTTAACCAACCTGTCCAAATGGAACCATCCTTCCGCTTGTTGATTATCTTCTCATGCCAGTACCCATTCGTCATAACGGCATCCCACATTGCCTGAAAAAATGAACGGTCATGTTGTCCTGAACTGACTAAACTGGGATTTCTGCCTAAAACTTCTTCTTCTATTGTGTACCCAAACAAATCAAGATAAGCCTGATTGACTTTGATGATATTAACATGACTATCAGTCATCACAATACCGACATGACTACATTGAAAAATCATATCGACAAGCTGGTTTTCACTTTTCAAATATTTGAGCATCAAATGAGTTTTTATCCGTGCCAATAATTCCTTTCTATTGATGGGCTTACAAATATAATCATTGGCTCCGATTTCCAAACCGGATACAACATCTGAAGTTTCAGTCTTCGCCGAGATCAGCAGCACAGGTAATTCATTAGCAGACCAAGTTTCACGGATTTTCAAAGTCAACTCATAACCGTTCATCACTGGCATAACCACATCCAACAAAACCAAATCCGGTTTTAGTCCCTCTTTAAGTTTTGCTAAAGCTTCTGGGGCTGAAGTTGCCGTGCTAATCGTATATTCAGCGAGGGACAGATACATCATAAAAAGTTCCAGAGTCAGGGGATCATCATCAACAATGAGTACCTTGAAAGAGGCCCTTTTTGGCACCGCTTTTGTTTTCTGGACCACTTTATTGTCAACAATCTTATTAGCAAGGGGCAAAATAAAAGTCAATCGTGAGCCACTTTTCAAAGTTGATTCAACAAAAATACTGCCCTCCTGTAATTCGAGCAATTGTTTTGTGAGACTTAAACCTAAACCAGTTCCCCCATAAGAACGAGTTATAGAACCATCAACCTGTTCAAAAGACTCAAAAATTCTATCGAATTTCTCGGCAGGAATCCCAATACCCGTGTCAGAAATGGTGACAGCTAGATAAAAATCGTTAGGATCATGAGCCGTATCGTTTTTTTGATACTCAACTTTTTCCAGCGTTGTTGGATCTAAGGGTGCCATTATTTCACGTTCAATGTTTCTACATACCACTTCAGCACTCACTTTTACTTGACCCTGCTGACTAAATTTAATCGCATTACCTATCAGATGATATAGAATCTGTTGTACCCTATTTTCATCAGCCCTGACGAGAGGTAGATTATCGGGAACGGCATTAATGAATTCTAGCGCTTTGTTTTCCAGCAACCTTTCATGTAGGGAAAGGATAATGCGGCTCATTTCCTGCATATTAACCGCTTTTAAATTCAATTTAAGCGTTTTGTTTTTCAGGCTAGAGAAATCCAACAAATCATTAACGATATTGTTTAATTTGTGTCCACTTTGGACAATAATAGATAACAGTTCTTTGTCTTTTTCAGACAATTCACTCTGATCATATAAATATTCAGACAAGCCAAGAATACCATTCAGAGGTGTCCGTAACTCATGGGAGACATTCGCTATCAATTCATCTTTGAGTTTGTCGAGTTGTTGTAATTTTGCGTTTTGTTCTGTCAGCACCTTTTCCTGTTTATAGGTATAAAGCGCGTCTTGAATCGTTCGCTTCAATTCTTCTGCTTGCCAAGGCTTGCTTATATAAGCATAGAGTTTTGCATCGTTTATAGCATGACCGACTGCCTCAAGATTGGCTTGTCCGGTGAGCATAATGCTGAGCGTTTTGGGTAAGCGAGCATGAATGCGCTTTAGCAATTCATCGCCCTTGATATTGGGCATCTGGTAATCCGCAATGACGATAGGCAACTCGTTTGAGTTTTCTAGCAATTCGTCGATTAATGTCAAAGCATCTTCACCGCTTTCAGCGAGTTCAATGCGATAATCATTACCGAATGCTTTATGGAGTTCTATTTCCAGACTTTCGAGTATTGTTGGTTCATCATCAACACATAAAATGATTGGCTTAGACATGATTTTTTCCTTTTTAATTAATAAACTTGTCTCTAAATAACTTAAAGGTGCATAAGTAGGGTCAATGCCATCGCCTAACAGGGGCAACCACAAGGGATTGCCCCTACAGAGGACCGCATTTTATGTAGGGGCAATCCTTTATGGTTGCCCTTAACTTAATGGCATTGTGTTAGGCGATGGCATTGATATAACCCACTATTAAATCCTGTATCCAAAATGGTTCGTAAAGCTATCGGGCCATTTTTTCCTTCAATGAATATATCATCAAGTAATGGCTCTAACTTCTCGTTGATAATTCCAGTAATCATTGGCTTTCCTTAAACGAAACATGGCATGGATATGAATAAACTGCCCTATAACCAATCCGTTTACAGTAAAATTTCTGTTGTGGATACTTTTTTCTACCTAGCATAACTGCTTTTAAAACGCTATTTTCAATGAAATAATCACCCGATTTAATATCAATAGCTATAATTTTGCCTTTTAATTTATCCACTGGTAATTGAGGCAAGATTGTCGTTTGATAAATTTGATTACCTTTTTCTGAAAGTTCAGACATATCAGTCACCTTTGTAAGTTATCGCCCAAAATAAATTTTGGACTCCTAAATGTCCAGTGGCAAAAACACCATAAATGTCGTTTTGCCTAATCTACTTTCCACTTCAATTTTACCCGCATGTTTATCAATAATTCGTTTCACAATATCCAATCCCAAACCGCTCCCTTCCCCCACCGCTTTAGTCGTAAAAAATGGCGCAAAGATTTTAGCTTGAATGTCTGGCGGGATACCTTTGCCACTATCAGTGATACTCACTTGGATTTGAGCCGCTTCTCGCAACACATTGATCGTCAAAGTCCCCTTATAATCCATCGCTTGTAAGGCATTATGAATGAGATTGATCCAAACTTGATTTAAATCATCAGGATAGCACCATATTGGCGGTAATTTATCATAATTTTTATTAACTAATACACCATATTTCAGTTGATTATGATAAAGAGTTAAGGTAGTTTCAATCCCTTCAATAATATTGGCTTGTACTTTTTCACCTGAAGAATCAAAACGAGCAAAATTTTTGAGCGCGAATACTACTTTATTGGCACGATCTGAGGCAATTGTAATGGTTTGTACGCTTTTTCGTAAACTGGCTAATTGATAAGCCTTTTCTAATATTTCTTGGCTATTCGTATCTTTTAACAAAGGTAAAAATGGACTCATATTTTCATAATCATAAATACCAATACCAATCAGTAACATGGCTTTTGTCTCTCTATCCTCAATCGCGTGTTTTTCTAATTCACTAATGAGAATATTTTTCAAATGGCGTTTTTCTCTAATAGATAAACTCATGTCAATTTGAAAGTTTTTTTGAACTAAATTCAAAAAATTTTGCAGTTCTGCTTGCGAAAGCTGTTTAAAAAAGCGAGGTAACTGTAATAATGTGTTATTCAAAAAATCAGCAATATTGCCTACTGAGGATCGAATAGCACCCAATGGCGTATTGATTTCATGGGCAACGCCAGCAATCAGTTTACCTAGAGCAGCCATTTTTTCCGATTGAACCAGTTCATCTTGGGTAGCTTTCAGATCATCAAGCGTTTGGGACAGTTTTTCGGTACGTTCAGCTACTTTCTTCTCTAAATCTTCATAAAAATAGGCATTTTGAATCGAAATGGCAATTTGAGCGGATAATAACTCTACTATTTCTACACGTTCTGGCGTAAAAGCAGAGCGGCTTAAATTATTTTCTAAATACAAAATACCGATTAATTGACCTGTATATTGCAGGGGCACACATAACACGGATTGAATTTGATGCTTCAAAATGTGAGGATCGTGGGTAAATCTACCATCAATGGCGGCATTACTTAACACAACGGGACTTTGTGTGTAGTCGACATAATGGATGATGCTCTCTGCCAATGGCAAATTTTTTTCAAGAGGAATAGATTGCAATACTTTAACCTCAGAACGATCAAAACGGCTTTCCGCTTGGATAAACCACTGCTCGTGCTTAGGTAGTAGCAAAAAACCTATCTCCGCCCCACCATTTTCAATCACAATTTTCATCATTTTTTTTAATAAGTCCCTCAATACAATTTCCTGAGATAGCGTTTGAGAGGCTTTTATTATAGTGTTGAAATCTAATAATGTGGACGACTTAACATCATTGGTTGTTCTAAAATTATTCTCGCTTTTTAGTGTCAGAGCACTCTCTTGATTGTCAGATTGCATATTATTAATTTAATAATTCGACGCAGAGCGTCGGGGCATGCATTCCCACGCAGAGCATGGGAACGAGAAACGCAGAGGGTCGAAATTTTTCTCGTTCGACGCGGAGCGTCGAATTTAAATAACCTTCCTCAACGCCTGAAGAAATATCTCATTTTCTGACGGCAACCCAATCGACACTCTCAAATGCTGCGGCATTGCGTCACCAAGAGGGCGCGTAATCACCCCTTGACGCAGCAACAATTCATAAATTTTGGCACCATCATCAACATCCACCGCCAAAAAATTACCCAGTGACGGAATATAAGATAAACCCATTTTCTCAAAAGATTGCCTCATTTCTTGCATACCAGCACGATTTAAAGCAATACTTTTTTTAAGATATTCACCATCATCCAAAGCAGCGGTGGCAGCAACAAGCGCAATAGAATTAACATTAAAAGGCTGCCGCACCCGATTCACTAAATGAGCCACATCAGCATGAGAAATCGAATAACCCACTCGTAGCCCGGCTAACCCATAAGCTTTTGAAAAAGTCCGAGTCACTATCAAATTAGGATACTCAGATAACCAGTCTAAACTATTAGGATAATTAGGATTTTCAATCGCATATTCAAAATAAGCCTCATCCACGACAACAAGTACCGATTCAGGCACAGCCTCTAAAAAAGCTTTTAGGCTGCTTTTATCAAGCCAAGTACCGGTGGGATTATTCGGATTCGCTATAAATATTAAGCGAGTATCATCACAAATCGCCGCCTGCATCGCACTTAAATCATGTCCCCAATTTTTCGCCGACGTGACAATAGAGCGGGCACCAATGGCTTGCGTCACCATAGGATAAACAACAAAGGCATGTTCAGAAAAAATAACCGACTGTGCCTGAGTCACAAAAGTACGCGCAATCAATTCAAGCACGTCATTAGAGCCATTACCCAAAGTAATCATATCCATGTTTACATGATGCTTTTGTGCTAAAGCTTTTTTGAGCACAAAGCCATTACCGTCAGGATAACGCGCAATATCTTTTAAACAGCCTTGCACAGCCTCAAGCACCCGTGGACTTGGTCCAAGAGGATTCTCATTTGAAGCCAACTTAATTGCATTTTTTATGCCATATTCTCGTTCTAACTCTTCAATGGGTTTACCCGGTTGATAAGGACGTAAACCTTGAACGCCGGGCGTAGCAAGTTTAATCATTTCAGTTTTAAGTTATCAGTTATCAGTTATCAATATTCTTTTAAAACACGGCACGAGGATAAGAGCCAAGATGTTTAATTAAAGAAGTATGGTTTTCTAAAACTTGCAAAGCATTCGCAACAGGCGCCTCTTGGATATGCCCCTCAATATCAACAAAAAAAACATATTCCCAAATACCTTGCCGCGAAGGGCGCGACTCAATGCGCGTCATACTCACATTATTTTTAGCAAAAGGCTCAAGCAAATGAAATAACGCCCCCGGTTTATTGGCACTGGACAATAACAAGGAAGTTTTATCATTACCCGTAGGAGGCGGCTCTTGTTGTCCAAGCACCGCAAAACGAGTCGTATTATCCACATCATCCTCAATCCGTGAAGCCACCACCTGTAAATCATAAATCTCAGCCGCCATCTCACCAGCAATCGCGGCGGCACCCGACTCATTAGCCGCACGACGCGCCGCCTCAGCATTACTATTGACAGCAAAGCGCTCTATCGTAGGCAACTGATTATCCAACCACCCGCGACATTGTGCAAAAGATTGTTGATGAGCATAAATTCGCTTAACCTGTGCCACATCACTCTCCCTTGAAAGTAAATGATGATGAATCGGCAACTCAATTTCACTGCAAATTTTCAACCGTGTTTTTATAAAACAATCTAAAGTTTGATTGACACCACCTTCGGTCGAATTTTCCACCGGCACCACACCATAATAAGCCGTACCCGCCTCAACTTCACGAAATACCTCATCAATCGTTTGTAGCGGGATAATTTGTGCCGCCACTCCAAAATGCTTATAAACAGCGGCTTGAGAATAAGTACCAGCAGGACCTAAAAAAGCAACCTTAACTGGTTTTTGTAGAGCTAAACAGCCCGACATGATTTCTCGAAAAATCTGCGTCAGGGTATCATTTGACAAAGGCCCCTGATTACGTGCTATCACCTGACGCAAAATTTCCGCTTCGCGCTCAGGGCGATAAAAAATGGGACTTTCCTCTTGAGCAGATTTCGCCCGTGCGACTTGCTCCGCTAAGCGGGCACGTTCGCTTATAAGTTCTTGAATTTGTAAATCTAATTTATCAATATGAGTACGAATGTCGGATAAGTTAAACATGATATTAAAGTTTTTTCTGCTCCAATCCAAATGCATACAAGCTATTTTTACTAACCCCAGTGATTTCACTCGTCAACTTAGCGGCCTTTTTTAGCGGTAACTCTTTACCTAACAACTGAAAAATCCGCTTGACTTCTGGGGTCAAAACATTATTATCAGGCGGCGGCGCACCTTGCACAACCAACACAAATTCACCTTTTTGCCGCCCCACCCCTAACCACTTGACTATGCCCCCCAAGCTGTCCCGATAAACCGTTTCAAACACTTTACTTAACTCTTTTACCAAAACAGCCTCCCGCTCTTGACCAAAACTTTGCACCATCTCATTGAGACTGTCAAGCACACGGTGCGGCGCCTCATAAAATACCAAAGTCCTCGTTTCATGCGCCAAACTATCTAAGCGTTGCCGACGGGCAAGTGCTTTCGCAGGTAAAAACCCCTCAAACACAAAACGATCAGCCCGAAAACCAGCCACAGAAAGGGCACTGATTAAAGCAGAAGGACCAGCAATCGCTACAACCCTGATTTGCACAGCCAAGGCACTTTGTATCAAATAACACCCCGGATCGCTAATCAACGGCGTTCCGGCATCACTGATCAATGCAATATCCTCACCAAGCTGTAAACGTTGCAATAAAACACTGGACTGTTGCCGCTCATTATGCTCATGTAAAGACTGACAAGCTGTTGTGATCCCAAAATGCTTTAATAAATGGCGACTATGACGGGTATCTTCAGCAGCAATGAGATCAACTTGACGCAAGACAGATTGCGCCCGTGGACTAAAATCTTGTAAATTGCCAATCGGGGTGGCAACCACATAAAGTACACCAATCGACACAACACACTTTCCTTTATATTTGTTATAGTATTGATTTAAAGGAGTCCAAGATTTATCTTGGACATCCTTTTTGTTCCATCCCATAGAGGTATTTAAACATGAAATATAGTCTGTTTATAGCATTTATTCTCTTTTATTCAAAACTGGTTATTGCGGCAAGCCCGTGCCAAAACACCCCAGATGGCAATGTCGCCGTCAAAAATGGACAAATCACTTGTAAAGTTATTCTGAACGAACAAATTCCGCCATCTGAGAAAATACTAAGTCACCTCATTCAAAGAGTGATAGTCGAAGCGGACATTAACTACAGCGTGCTGGAGGTGCTATCCCAATTAACAGCCCACCCCAACAGGGTGACTCTACCACAACCCCAGGCGATGGTTGTCAAACTGATCATATACAACAAAGAATTACCCATCAACCTGAATGTGCAACCTCTTTACCGGCTCAAAAACGGCAATCTCAATCTTTGCAAATTAGAAGTTATCGGCTTTGAGCCAAGAGTCACTCAACTAAAGAGTCCTTATTTACCCGCTTGGTTAGCAACGGGTTTGCAAAATTACATCAATCGAGACTCTAATATTAGAAATACAGCCATTTTAAGAGCGCAAGAAGTGCTGCCACAAATAAAATCGTATATCCAGTGTCCTTGACGTCCAAGATAAATCTGGCCGACTCCGGAAACTCCAAGAATGAGGTAAAATAAACCAATGACATCGGAAAACGAACCCTTTGATGAGACGGCTAAAGCCTTTTATCATCATCTCTTTAAAAATTGGGGAATTGAAGTAGAAACGGAACGAGAAGTTTTTTCTCGCTCGCGTACTATTGATCTGGTGGTAACATGTAGCGACGTTGATCGTAGCAAATTACAGAATAGCGTCTTTGCCCATTTTCAAAAACTCAACGCCCTTGAACTCAAAGGAGTCCATGATCCATTAACTGTGGCCGATTATAACCTGATTGTGATGCGGGCTAATGGACTTGGGGTAAAGAAATATGAAAGTCAGCCAAAATCAAATCATCAGGAAAATGACACCCAACCCACTCAACTCCTAAACCAAATAACGGTGACAATAGTCTGTGTCACACGACCCAACAAAATTTTGAATCAACTCAAAAAAGAGTTGAGATTGGTTAAAAAGGAGCCTGGCATTTACCACTGTGATGATGTGTTGGGAAAATGGATTATCCATCCCAGTGAACTGGATTTAGTTGAAAAAAACTATCCACTTTTACCGTTAGCACGAGGTAAAAAGTTAGAAGAATTTATTTCCTTGTGTGTGCGCGAGGGACTTAATGATTATCTGCAATTGATAATAGATATTGGGCTTGCCACCGATCCCGAACTCATTTGGCAAAAAATTTTGGAGGTTAAACAGATGAAACATCAAATACGTGAAGAAACTTGGCCTGTTATTGACCAGTTTTTCCGAGAAATGCCAGAAGCGATAGGAAAACTGCCTACCTTTCAAGATGCTTTAGCTCAAAGCACTCTAAACAACGAACATCGCATAGTGCTCCGTCAATTAAATCGCAAATTCACCCAAGTACCAAAGAGCATCGTGCAACACATTGAAACCAGCTCTGATATTGACCAATTGGATAACTGGTTAGATCAGATTATTTTGGCTAAAGAATTGGCTGATATTGATTTCAATCTACCTCAACAAAACTGATACCAATACTGTTGTTGGAGTCCAAAGCTTTAGCTTTGGACGAGCTACCTTATGATAAAAGAAATCCATATAGAAAACTATAAATCTATTCAAAAGCTCAAACTTGAACTTGGGCGCGTCACCGTCTTGATAGGTGAAAATGGCTGTGGCAAAAGCAATATTTTAGAAGCGATTGCTTTAAGTGCCGCTGCTGCCAGTCATAAATTGGATAACGAATTTTTAGCCTCAAGAGGGATCAGAGAGACAGAACCGCAATTGATGCGAGCGGCTTTTGATAAAGAAAATGTGACGCAGGAAATAAAAATATCTTTTGGAGAAAATAAGGAAATATACTTTAATTATGTGCTTCAAAACAAGAATGAGCCTTATGCTAAATGGACAACGCCGGGGGAATTGATTTTAAAGCAACTCGAATCAACTGAGGAACCAAGAGCATTAAAAAAAGCTATTGAGGATTTTAAAAAACTTGTCGGTGCAGATAAAAAAAATTATCTACAAAAATTTATCATCTATTCTCCAGAGTACCACTGTTTACGCAATTTTAAGGAAGAAGGACAAATTCGACCACTAGGCATTAATTAAATGAGATCAAAGAAAAGCTCAAACTCATGGGATGGTTTAAAGATTTTCAAGTGCCTAACAACTTATTTATCGGTGAAAGAGCAATTCAAATTGAAGATCGCTATTTAGATCGAGAAATCACATTTGATCAAAGAAGTACCAATGAAGGATTTTTGTTTTTGCTGTTTTATTTTTGCCTTTTTATCAGCGAAGATACGCCTCCATTTTTTGCGATTGATAATATTGATGCGTCTCTTAATCCCAAATTGTGTCGGCGGTTAATCAAAGAATTAGCCAATTTTGCTAAAAAATATGATAAACAGGTGATTTTTACAACACATAATCCGGCTATCCTAGATGGTTTAAACTTAAATGATAATGAACAAAGCTTACTTGTTGTTTCTCGTAATAAATCAGGTTATACCAGAGCTAGGCGATTTTTGAAGCCAGAAACATAAAACTTTGATAAAATTAACAACGAGTTTCGGGAAATCCGCTTCGCTCCATTCCCGAAACAACTGGTAAAATAAATGGAAATATTTTCTGATAACGACTTAGAAACCTTGCTTGATGAGCTTGAATCCGACCTCGTGGAACGTAAACAATCTTTCAAAGGTGATACGCCCAAAAAGGCAAGGCAAGCAGTTTGTGCATTTGCCAATGATTTACCTAACCATAATCAGCCAGGAGTACTCTTTATCGGTGCAAACGATGATGGCAGCCCGTCTCAAGTACCCATAACTGATGAACTATTATGCAGTCTTGCCGATATGAAAACAGACGGTAACATCCTGCCTTTACCAGTGCTTTTGGTGGAAAAACGGAACTTAAAAGGGGCGGATATGGCAGTGATCACGGTTCGACCTTCAGATATGCCCCCAGTCAAATACAGTGGTCGTATTTGGATTCGTACCGGGCCACGCCGGGCCATCGCTAATGCACAGGAAGAGCGGATTATGACCGAAAAAAGAAGATATAAAAATCTTCCTTTTGATCTTTATCCTATTCCCATCGCAAAACTTTCGGAACTTTCGCGCCTCATTTTTGAAAGCGAATACCTGCCGGCAGCCTTTGCAGCTGATGTTTTGGAAGCAAACGACCGTTCGTATGAAGAACGTCTTGCCTCATGCAAAATGATAGTTTCTCCGCCGATCCCTACAGTATTGGGATTGTTGACACTTGGCAAAAACCCGCAAGATTTTCTGCCGGGCGCCACTATCCAGTTTTTGCGGATAAATGGCACCGAATTATCCGACCCGGTGGTTGACGAAGAAAAAACAGGCGGCACCCTAGCTAACATGCGAGCAGAGGAAAAACTCTGGGCGCATAACCGGCTTGCCATTGACATCGTTTCCGCACCAACTGATACCAAAGCATACACGTATCCCCGCGCTGCCATTCAACAGATTTTATATAACGGCGTTTTACATCGCACCTACGAAAGCAGCAATGCACCAGTGCGGGTGTATTGGTTTAATGATCGCATTGAAATCACCAGTCCGGGTGGCCCCTACGGCAATGTCACGCCAGACAATTTTGGCCAACCGGGTATTACCGATTATCGTAATCCCAATATTTCTGATGCACTGAAAACTTACGGTTTTATCCAGGCATTTGGCCGAGGCATTGCCACGGCGCAAAAAGAGATGGAGAAAAACGGCAACCCAAAAATAGAATTTGTGGCCAACCAAAGCACAGTGCTTTGCACATTGAGGAAAAAAGCATGAGTTCGCCCATCTTAACCTTTTTCAATAACAAAAGAGGGGTCGGCAAAACTTCTCTGCTTTATCACTTAGCCTGGATGTTTGCCGAATTACACAAACGGGTTATTGCCGTGGATTTAGACCCACAAGCCAACTTGACCGCAGCATTTTTGGATGAGGACAAAATCGAAACACTCTGGAATGCAAGCGGCTCAACCATTTTTCACTCAGTCAAACCATTGACCGGAATTGGGGACATTGTAGAACCCCAACTCCAGAAAATTGCGACTGATTTATACCTCATCCCAGGTGATGCAAGTCTTTCCACATACGAAGACACACTTTCCAATGAATGGTGTATGGGCGACCTATACCGTCCGATGCGAATACTCAGTTCTTTTTGGCAAATCATGCAAATGGCGGCCTGCAAAGTGGAAGCGGACCTGATTTTGGTTGATATTGGTCCAAATCTGGGCGCCATCAACCGCTCGGCTCTAATTGCCACAGATTATGTGATAATTCCTTTGGGGGCCGATTTTTTTTCCTTGCAAGGGCTCAAAAATCTTGGACCCACTTTGAGAAACTGGAACAATCTATGGCAAAAAAAATTGGATAACTGGGCAAATACCCCCGAACACTATCCAAATTTCCAACTGCCACAAGGAAAAATGCAATCTATTGGCTATTTGTGCCAACAATACGGAATACGTTTGGAGCGTCCCATCAAAGCTTATGACAAATGGGTCAACCGCATCCCAGTTGTTTATCGTGAATATGTACTCAACAAACCAGAAGATACAGATATAAAGCCGGCAGATGATCCTCATTGCCTTGCCACCATTAAACATTACAGAAGCTTGATTCCCATGAGCCAGGAACATCGCACCCCCATATTCAAGCTGACTACCGCCGATGGTGCTATTGGCAGTCATGCTGTCGCCGTACAGGGGGCAAAACAAGATTTTATGCAACTCGCCAGGGTTATTGCCGATAAAATGAATATGCAACTATAGATGTTCAGATAAATAATTTCGATTTCGGGCAACCACTAGGGTGTTGCCCCTACAACAATATTCCTCGTTCCCACGCGGAGCAAAAATGCCATTAAGTTAAGAGGGCAAACCCGATAGGGTATGCCCCTACAAACCGTTATATTATGTAGGGGCAATCCCTTGTGGTTGCCCTTAACGAAGGTGGCATTGACGCTCTGCGTGGGAATGCCTTGCTGGACGCGGAGCGTCCCGCAGAGCGGTGCAAACAGGCATTCCTTTGCCCCGCGCACTCACTTATACATAAGTATTTAAGCAATTGATTTTATCAGTATGACTTGGAAAGGCTTAAACCCGATAGTTCAATTGAGTCATCAAATCTATGAAAAAGGAATATCTTTAGGCAAAGCCGCGATGCGAATCGTAAAAGAACGCCTTAACCGAAATCCTAAATTACCCAAATGGGACATTTTTATTTCTCCTGCTTTGATGGGGTAGCCGGTATATTGTTTTTCGGAAATCACCTTAGTATAAATCCTTCACTGACAATTAACAGCTTCTGTATTAGTCCAGTAGGTAGTTATTTTACCAACCGGACGGATCTTTATAACAGCACCCAAAAACCCCGCACGGTCTTCTATATGGACTTGAATTCCTGAATTTAAACGAAAAACCAAATTTGAATTCAATAATTTTTCAAGTGCAATATAATCTTTTTGTACGCCAAAGTGAACCGCTTTTTCAAACAAGTTTTTTGATTTTGCTGCATAATTATTCCCTTGTGTGTAACATTTTATTTCTCTTTCAGGGAAGTCGGATTTGGTAGTATTTGAACGTTCATTTGAACCCTCTGGTAATACTACAAACCATATAAAACCTGCAATCAATATAGCAATAGCATAGACAATTGCTGTTGTTACGTCTTCTTTTTTCCCCAAAAAAGCTTTCAACTTTTCATATTTCTTGGGGTCACGTTTTTTCCGTTTTTTCTTTAAATAACTTTTCCCATACGTTTTAACATCAAATTCTTTACGTGTTTTGGGATTTAATAAGATTTCTTTAGCCTCTTCTATTTCAGCTATTTTTTCTATTGCTACTTGCTTCAGACGCGCATCATCAATATCCGTAGATACATCAAGCATTTGGTAATCTTTCCTTGCAAGCGCGGCTTTTATCTTGATGATTTTTAATTTTGCTTGCTTTTCGATATACTCAACGCTATCGGACGGGTACACACCTATAATTTTGTAATGATTTATTTCTTGTTCCATATTTTAAGTTGGCTGAAAGTAGCATGAGTTCCAAAATGGAACATGTGAGCATTACAGGGCAAAGTATTCAAACACATCCAAAAACAAATTTCAAATCCTTTTTATTAATTATAAATTAACTGATAACTATTAACTTGATTTATCAATGCTTAATGCCTATAATATTACGACAGCACTTGACATTTAAAGGAGAGGATTATGGAAAGGCTTAGCATCAGAGAGGCTTCGGAACGGTTTGGGTTGTCGCGGGCGCGGTTGTATCAGTTGTTGGAAAAAGGGGCTGTGGTTGGTCATCGGTCTATGATGCGTGGGCGGAGTGCTGAGTCGTGGATCGATGGTAATAGTTTGTCTCTACATATTGAAAATAGATTAGAAAAACAGAGACAAAATGGGCGAAAACAAGGGCGTGGAGGTGGTCGGCCTCTTGTAGAGCAAAAGGGTGATTATTTACCTGCTAGAGTGGCCGCACATAAAACCAACTATACCAGACAATACATCAATCAACTAGTAAGAGAGGGGATTGTTGTCGCAAAAAAACATGGAGGCTCTACCCTTATTTACTATCCTAGCCTATTGAATTATATGCAAAGAAAAAATAATTAATAATTAAGGCTTGACATTTATTTGAGGCTCAGTATAATAACCGACCGTCAAGTCACTGATATTTTTTTGAGTCATTATCTTTAATAATTTAGACTAGACATTAAGTTAAAAATAATAGCGACACCTAAACTTTCCACGGAGCAGATGTCGCTAGTTCTTTAAGCAATAACCACTAACGGAAATAAATTGCCATGAGTAATAATACCCAAATTGCGCCTAAAACGCAACCAATCAACGTCATCAACGATGATGGCACTCCGCGTGTCGATAGCCGGCTTATTGCCGAGCGCCTTGATATTCAACATAAAAACTTAATTGAAACCATCAATAAATATCTTTATAAGTTTCAAGAGCTTGGTTCACTTCCGTTTAAAACGGAAGTGAGAAAACGTACTATTGGTGCTACTCAGGCCAAATACACTCTCTTAAACGAAGATCAAACCATCTTTGCCCTCACCTTGTCCCGCAACACGCCCGATGTTGTGCAGTTGAAATTGGATTTAACGGTGGCCTTTAGAAATGCACGACAAGTCACTACGCAATCGGCCAACCCAATGCTAAAAGAGATGTCAGAAATCGCAGAGACATTTAAAGCCTACGCCTCGATTTGTGAGTGCATCGGCGTAACAGGCAATCAACTTGCTCTTGCAGCCAACGCGGCCACAATCAAACACACCGGCATCAACCCATTAGAAAAGATGGGTATAACTCACCTAAGTGCCGAAACCCAAGAGCAGACCTTGACAGTTTCTGACATCGCTAAGCGGCTTGGCCTAAAAACACGTCAGGTCAACCCAATCTTGACCGAAATTGGGCTACAAACCTCACACCGCGATCATAAAGATAGTCTCTATTATGAGCTAACGAACCTCGGCAAGGAACATGGCGTATATTTGGACACTGGCAAGAAACACAAAACCGATGGCAGCCCCGTTAGGCAGATTAAGTGGTACGACAGTGCCATTGATTTGGTTAAAAGCCACCTTGAAGCCGATTTTGTGTTGACGGGAGGTGAGGCATGAGCGGAATCCATCGTTGTCCAGATAAAAATGATGGAGCGATACCCTTACTCTCTTGCTCAATGCCAAGAGTGCGCTACTTGCACTGGAAATGAAAATGTTGAAATAAGCCAGTCACAAAAAAATCCCTTGGCACAAACCCAAAAATCCTATTTCTTGAAGAAATAGGATATTGACGCCAGAGATGAAAAAAGTCGGCAAGGTGGCCCAAAAATCGTGGCTGAAGGTAATTACTTACCAACTAGAATAGCTTCTGAAAAAACCGGTATATCTATACAATATATTTGAAGTCATCAAGGAGGATAATCTTACGGCTGATGAACGTGCTCAAATGAAAGAAGAGGATAATCAGGAAGAGGCACGAAAAGAAGGTATTGAAGAGGGGAAACTGCCTGTAATCTTTTAGCTATTGATAGTTTCTCAGTAGAGCAAATAGCTAGTGCAACCGGGCTAACTTTGGAAAGAGTTAAGGCTCTTTCGGAGCAATAACTGTTAAAATTTAATACCGGTCGTAGGGTACGCCCAAATTGACATCTATTTAGCTGATACTCTATAATATTTATCACAGAGCGTGGGAACGAGAGGTGCCCGTTCGTAGTAGGCGATTTATCGCCTATTCTTGTAAAACAAACCGGAGATTTTAAATTAAATGACACACACCCCAGAAATACTAGAAAAACTCTTCACCCTAATTGAGGACAAATTTCCAGAACCAGAATCTCAACAAATCAAACACTTTGTTCAACACTTCTATCACGCCGTTGCCCCAGAGGATATACACCCAAATATCACTCACTTATACGGAGCAGCCCTTGACTATTGGCACTTTGCACATCAATACACCCAAACCAAAGTGCGCGTTTACAATCCCCAAATTGAACAATATGGCTGGCAATCCCCCCATACCATCGTCAGCATTCTCACTAAAGACATGCCCTTTTTAATTGACACCATACGCATGGCACTCAATCGACAAGGCTTGACAGTACACCTCATTATCTATCCCGTCATACCAGTGGAGCGTGACGAACAAGGACAATTACGCCAAGTCTTACCTTACCAAACCCCCAATGCCAACTACGAATCCATTATCCATATCGAAATCGACAAACAAACCGCTACCTTAGAAAGCATAGCGCATCAATTAAAAACCGTCTTAGGCGAATTACGCCTCGCAGTCGAAGATTGGCAACAAATGCAGGACAAAATGCAAGAAGCCTTGCAAGCACTTGAGCCAAATGACAAAGAAGAATGTGAATTTCTGCGCTGGCTACAAACCAATCATTTCATCTTTTTAGGTTATCGAGAATATGACTTGTCGCCTCAAAAGGACCGAATACCCTGCACCGGATTGGGCATTTTGCGTGACAAAGAAATTTCAAACAGCTTTACCCAACTCGCCCCTCAATCCCCTCTCATATTACTCAACAAAACCAAAGCCCGATCAAACATACACCGCCCTGCCCATCTGGACTACATTGGCATCAAACGCCTCAACAAAGAAGGCATTGTCACCGGAGAATTGCGCTTTTTAGGCTTATACACTTCTGCCGCTTATCACCAACTCACTGCCGAAATACCAATTATACGTCGCAAAATAAAATACGTCTTTGACAAAGCCCGATTTCGACACGGCAGTCATAAACACCAAGCCTTATTTTATATATTAGAAACTTATCCCCGTGATGAACTTTTTCAAATCGAGCCAGAAACTTTATGGCAAACCGCCATAGGCATTTTGCAATTGCAAGAACGTCAACAACCCATTCGCCTATTTGTGCGGGCTGACACTTATGGGCGTTTTTTTTCCTGTCTTGTTTATGTACAGCGTGAACGTTATGACACTGAAATGCGTCAACGCATGGAAACCGTGCTACTCAAAGCCTTTGGAGGGACTTCTATTGAATTTAATGTCTGGCTATCAGAATCCGTTTTCGCACAAATACACTTTATCGTTTACACCAGCACATCTATTGATTGCGACTTCAAACAAATAGAAAATCAACTCATTGAAATCACACGCGAATGGCAAGATGTCTTACATGATGCCCTACTGGAACACAATGGAGAAGAACATGGCACACAATTATTTAGCCGCTATGAAAAAGCCTTTCCAGTCGCCTATCGAGAAGACTTTTCTGCCACGACTGCCGTTTATGACATTGAAAAAA
This sequence comes from Candidatus Thiomargarita nelsonii, assembly GCA_000785145.2. Taxonomy (GTDB): domain Bacteria; phylum Pseudomonadota; class Gammaproteobacteria; order Beggiatoales; family Beggiatoaceae; genus Thiomargarita; species Thiomargarita nelsonii_B. Next base: position 8,757 of record JSZA02000073.1, on the reverse strand, counting down.
TTGAACAAGTGATAGAAACAGGACAATTAGGCATGAGTCTCTATCGCCCTATCGAAGCCAACTCGATCCGCTTTAAAATATTTCATGCCCAAAACCATATTCCCCTTTCTCAAATCTTACCCATGTTAGAAAACATGGGCGTCAAAGTCATCAGCGAACGCGCTTATGAAATAACCCCCATTTGGATTCAAGAATTTGGTCTGCTACACGATGAACAATCCTTGGACATCAACCAAATCAAAGCCCTTTTTCAAGACGTTTTTGTGCGCCTCTGGCGTGGCGAAATTGAAAATGATGGCTTTAATCGCCTCGCATTACGCGCCCACTTGACTTGGCGCGAAATCCTTATCTTCCGCGCCTACTGGAAATATTTGCGACAAACCGGTGGCAACTTTAGTCAAAAATATGTTGAACAAGCATTACTCAACAATCCCACCATTGCCAAAACATTATTAGACTTATTTTATGCGCGTTGTAATCCCGCACAAGATAAAACAACAAACAACTATCATGCCCTCATTGAAAAATCACTCGATTCAGTCAAAAGTCTCGATGAAGACCGTATTTTGCGACTCTTTTTAGGCGCTATTTTAGCAACCTTGCGGACAAATTATTTTCAAGACAAACCCTACCTCTCCTTTAAATTTGATCCGAGCAAAGTCCCAGACTTACCAAAACCACGCCCCCTGTTTGAAATTTTTGTCTACTCCACCAAAGTCGAAGGCGTACATTTACGCGGCGGCAAAGTCGCACGCGGAGGGCTACGCTGGTCAGATCGTCTTGAAGATTACCGCACAGAAATACTCGGATTGCTCAAAGCACAAATGGTCAAAAATGCCGTCATTGTCCCCGTCGGCGCAAAAGGCGGCTTTGTCGCAAAACAAGCAGAAGGAATAGAATGCTACAAAACCTTTATTCGCGGCTTACTCGACATAACCGATAACCTCATCGAAGGACAAATCGTACCCCCCCCCAACGTCGTCAGACATGATGACGATGACCCCTATTTAGTTGTGGCAGCCGACAAAGGAACCGCCACATTTTCTGACATTGCTAACGAAATTGCCAAAGACTTTTGGCTCAATGACGCTTTTGCATCGGGCGGCTCCAGTGGCTACGATCACAAAAAGATGGGCATTACAGCGCGAGGCGCGTGGGAATCCGTTAAGCGCCATTTTCGTGAAATGCAAGTGAACATCCAAACCCAAGAAATTAGCGTGATTGGCATTGGTGACATGTCTGGCGACGTTTTTGGCAACGGCTTATTATTATCTCAACATATAAAACTACTCGCCGCCTTTAACCACCGACACATTTTTTTAGACCCCAATCCCCAAAAAAGTTGGGAAGAGCGGCAACGACTCTTTAACCTACCCCGCTCCACTTGGGCAGACTATAATCCCAAATTAATTTCTCAAGGCGGCGGCGTATTTTCACGCAACAGCAAATCCATCCGAATATCGCCCCAAGTGCAAACGATGCTAGGCATACAAGCCAAAAGCTTAAAACCTAACGAACTCATCCAAGCCATCTTATGCGCTCCGGTGGACTTATTATGGAATGGCGGCATCGGCACCTACGTTAAAGCCCAAACGGAACATCATGCAGAAGTCGGAGACAAAAATAACGACGCTGTGCGTGTAAACGGGCAAGAATTACGCTGCAAAGTCGTTGGCGAAGGGGGCAATCTTGGCTTTACCCAACGGGGGCGAATAGAATACGCCCAAAATGGGGGACGCATTAACACAGATGCCCTTGATAACTCAGGCGGCGTTGATTGTTCTGATCATGAAGTCAATATCAAAATATTGCTCAATGCCATCGGCGATATGACCAACAAACAACGCAACCTTATGCTAGCCGAGATGACTGAGCAAGTATCTGAATTAGTGCTTAAAAACAACTATTTACAAACACAAGCCATCAGTATTCCGCTATCCATATCTCCCCAAATGTTTGACTTACATGCCCGCTTTCTCCGCCACTTAGAAAAACAAGGACAAATAGATCGAGAATTAGAATTTTTACCCAACAACAAAATATTGGCAGAACGACGAACCGCACAACAAGGCTTTACATCCCCAGAACTTTGTATCCTGCTGGCCTATAGCAAAATCAGCTTATATCAAGCACTGCTAGGCTCCGACTTACCAGAAAATCCCTATTTTAGAAGTATTTTAGAAAAATACTTTCCCAGCCCCTTGCCAACACGATTTGCCGAAGAAATTGCCCAACACCGCCTACACCGCGAAATCATTACGACTCAATTGACCAATTTGGTTATAAATCGTGGCGGAATAGCCTTTGTCTATATGCTAGAAGAAGAAACAGGACAAACTGCACCAGAGATTGTAAGTGCCTTTATGATCGCATGGGAAATATTTGACATAGAAAAACTGTGCTTAGACATAGAAGCCCTTGACAATGAAATCAATAGCCAAGTGCAATTAAAAATGATAATGAGCGCCCGTCAACAAATCGAACGCGCCTCACGATGGCTATTACGCCATCACCGTATGCCTATCGCCAAAACAATAGAAACCTTGCGCCCCGGCGTCATACAATTAGCCGAGAGTCTGATAGAGGACGCCGAACAATTAAAGGTACTGCGTGAAGCGGGCGTCCCCTCAGAACTAGCCACCCGTGTAGCGCGTTTAGAAATTAGCTTATCGGCTTTAGATATAGTCGAAGTTGCCAATGCCACAGCAGTCACGCTAGAACATGTAGCGGCGGTGCATTTTCTGCTAGGCGCCCGCCTCAAATTGTACTGGCTACGCGACCAAATCAACCAATTACCGCGAAATAACCGCTGGACAGCACTCTCACGTTCCGCCCTACGCGATGAATTGTACCGCACCCACCGAGAACTGACCACACTCGTCTTGCAAACAAACAATAATACGGCAGAAGATCAGGTAAATGCTTGGATGACGAAAAATGCGACTCGGATAAGCCGTTATCAGGAAATCATCTCGGAAATATCACAGGTTGAAAAACCCTATTTAGCGATGCTGTCGGTGGGCTTGCGGGAGATACGGAATTTGTTGTAACTTATTTTAAGGGCAACCATAAATTATTTTAAGGGCAACCATAAATTATTTTAAGGGCAACCATAAAGGATTGCCCCTACATTGCTCTCGTTCCCACGCTCTGCGTGGGAAACGAAGTAACGAAGCGGAGCGGAGATCATGCCTGCCCGGACGCTCTGCGTCCTGCAATAATTTTCAGATATTTTGCTCGCATGGTGGATGAACTACTGAAACCGCGAAGAGATGACTCAGCAAGTAGTTTAAGATTGCGCCCACCCTACGAAGTTAAATCGTCACAAAATTTTTTAAAACAATGACATCGGTTATTATTTGTCGCGTCACTAATATCAGAAGCGTCCATTCTTGAGGTGATACTTTCAACATCATCAAAATGTTTCTTGTAGCCTGCCCCAACCAGTTTAAAAATTTTATCTATCTCTAGGGCGGGATGAAAAAATGCCTTTTCCGGATCAATTTCAGATAGGTTGTAGCCTAAGTTTTCTTCAATGAAACTTACTGTTAACACTTACTTTAAAACGCCAAAACCACAAAATCCGGCCTTGGTTATGTTTAAGGAGCAAGTTCCCTGAGGTGATAAACCATCTATCACCTTTGTCAAAAACCGAATCAAAATATTTCTCGCACCATGTATATCCCGGTTTACTCTTTTGCCTTGGAAAAGAATTGAGGCTTTCCCGCCCAAGCATTTTAGAATAGAACCATCCCACAAGGTTTTAGAAGTATAAGATTCATTGGCATCTCTCACCGTTTTGCCATACTTTTTAGCCATCCATTTCAAAGTTTGCTTAAACTTATAGTGGGCCAACCCAAGCATTCCTCTAACGGTTTTGCGTCTTAAAAATCGCTTACGGGTTTCTGTACTTTTTTTCACCATTTGTTGGGTTTCAAAAGTGGGCAATAAAATCACATCATGATTTGAAACCAAATCATAAGCCACGCGCCGATGTAAATCGTCTACTAGGTTTTGTTGTCTAGCTCGAACCTTATAGATTCTTCGGTTGAGATTTTTCAACCTATCTTTAACCCATTGTTTCGATTTATCCTCACGGTGAAGTTTATCGCGTGCAGATAAAAGACGGTCAAGTTCCAACATGAGTGGTACTAGCCGATTATTAACGAAACCATCACCATAACTAACCGCCTCGATTTCGCTGAAAGCGGTTTGAAACGTTCTGACCCCAGGGTCAAGAGCAACAATGGATAAAGCTTCATTTTTGGTTGGCTTGACGGACTGATTCGATTTGACACTAGCAAACCATTGACCATTCGTGTATGTCACAATAACGGTTTTGCCTACTGCTTCATTTGGCACATCTTCTGTCCAAGCACATCCACCTAAGATTCTAGGGAATATTTGCTTTTTGGATGAGAATTTAGGCACCACAAAATATTGCCGGGGCGCATTTCTTGACATGAAAGACATCTCGGCTTTTTCACCCTTAATCCTTTTTTTAATCACAGCGGTGCGTGTATCACATGCTTTACGGTAAGCTGCCAAAACGAGATTGCTGTTATAGGCGGTTTCGTTTTCCTCACATTCGATTTGACACCAATCGCATATTTGTGTTCTAAATTCGCTTGAAGGCTTGCGTCCTTTCCGCATAAATTCAATCGACAAGTTATAAGCCCGACGAGAAAGATTCAAAGACACAAACCATAGAGGCTCATTTTCAGGGTAAATCCTTATTTTCTTGCTTGTGATTACGTCTTGCGCGCATTGATCCGTAGTGGGAGTTGATGAAGCTGGTAATGAAAGCGATAAGCGTTGTTGTATCAAATTGCTTGGAATTATCTGAGTCTTCCAAAAGTTTGACTCGCCCACCTGATAGTTAGCTTCGCTGACCTTCGGTTGCGATAATCCATTTAATGAGGGCGAAACCGGTTCGGGTAATTCTATTTGATGTGGTTGCCACAAGGTGTAATGGATTGCCGTTGATAGCGAGTTCCAAAACGGTTCGATATCCACGTCGATTTTGGTTAAATCCTGATCCAATGTCAGAGACAAATCCTTGCTATTTGCAAGCCATTTTTTCTTCATTTTTTGGTTTGTCAAGCTCGCCTTTTTGCTTGGCACTTCCTCCTTAAGCATAGAGAATGGTGGTAATTGGCTCATCAACTCAGATTCGGTAATGCCCACCTTTGGTATTTTTGACTTTCTCAAATTTACTGTCCTTTATCCATTTTTGGATAGTTTGATTTGTGACTGAATATTCTTTGGCTATTGTTACTAACATTACTACAATTTTTACTCTCTGTCAAGATTTAATTTTTTGACTAGCTTTATTATTGCGTGGTTTGGGTGTTTAATGCTAACAGCTCGTTAATTTTTGCAAACAAGTTATACATCGAAAGCCACCATGTTTCTAATTCCATGATTGCAAAATGAAAACGGATTTTATCTGGGTTATTCATCTCAGCAAGAGCAGTCGTTACGCCTTCAATAAATTGCCGAGTAACTTCATCATCAATGACACTCTTAGACTTTCTACGATAGGCTTTTGAGTACATATCGCGCAATCCAATGATTTTTGTGAAGCCTTTGCTCAACAACCGTTCTTCTCTCTCTTTTATGGCATCCAATACCCTTTCATCATTTCCCACATTGATAATTTGGAAATGTACTTTAGCATTAGGGTTTTTATACTCGTAGGGGACTTCCTGTTGCGAATTGGCATGTAGTTTAAAACACTCAAAGCTCAATTGGGCAGGATCAATGAGATGATAGAGCACATTTCTAATAAAGATGAGTTCACCTTGTCCTTCCACAAAGATAGCAATTTTTTGCATTGGCATACATTGGTTCTGTGAAAAACACACCCCTTATCTAAAATGAAATTCAATTAAGAATTGGTATAATCCTTTTTGAGAAAATAGTTCGATGAAAAAAAATCAAAATTACTTAAGCCTGTAAATTCAAATTGGTCAAATAATTCTTTGGAATTGACATAGTTGTATATCACAACCTTGTGAGGAAAACGTTGAATCACCGACCAATATTCAAGCGGTACCGCATTCATCACAAATCGATCATTGGTAGACATGATTAATTGTATCTGGGTATTTTTTGTCTTACTAATCAGTAAATTCATCAAGGCACTAGAACGGCTGTAATCAAGCCCTTCTCCTATATCATCTATGATGATGCAACTGGGCAAACTCGCTAGTAACGAGTAGTTCAACTGTATAAACAGTGACAGAGCGCGAAACATGCCGGTGGAAATGTGATGATGAGAGGTGATGGCATCTAAAGACTTTTCTTTAATTTGAATACCATAAGTCACTTTTTGCACTTCAAAATATACTCTGCCGCCTACCGCTTGAATGGTGACTTCTTCCAGTTCATATCCGATTTTTTTCATGTCCTCTCTGATCAATTGCACGTATGCTTTTCCGTATTCTGTTTTTCCCTCCTTAAAAATGGCAACGGCTTGATTGAAATTCTTGAGATTGAGTTCGTTATCAGAGAGAGCAAGGTGATCTTGACCCATTGGGGTTCCAAAGCGAAAATGCCTCGCAGATTTTCCCCAATGATATAACTTTTCAAGAAAAGGATGCTGAATAGCATCTCTTCTCGTCACCACGGCGAGTTCGTTAGAGGGTGGTTGAAAATTGATCTCGGTATTTAATTCAGACGCAAAGATTTTCCCTTTACTATCAGTCCCCCTTTGTAAAAGCGTTTTACCGTCTTGAATCAGTTGTTCTTGTGTCACTTTTTGATTTTCATAACTGAGTAAATACTTAATTTCTTCACCATTATCCTCAAAAGTGACTTCAAGGCTTGAAGAATCAAGATCGGGTTTCAATTCACCAGACAAAAAGTGGGTCAAGGTTAGAATAATATTAAGCGTTCTCGTTTTTCCGGTGGCATTCTTGCCAACCATCAGGTTCACATCATTCAGTACGCAACCTTCTAACCACCATTCATTGTTTTGTCCGTCATATTCTTTGTATTGTATTGATTTTAATTTCATCTTTTTTTTGAGTTCAAGGTATTCTAACATAAAACCATGAGCAAGCGTTTGCTCCTATTGTCAAATCCCAAATCCGCCGTAAAAGTTGTTTTCCCTTTGCCCCTTTACATAAAGGACATTGAATATAATAGCGTCCCACGCACATTCTTGATGTCACTGTACTTTATTTTTTTTGATATTTTAGTCCATTGTGATGAAAAAAGAAACCCGAATTTTAAAAGACGCGGTGCACAAGTCAATTGATATTTTTTTTGCGACAAAAAACGGCTCAAGCGATAATGATTTTATTCAAAAAAAAATAAGATTTTTCATGTCTCTCAGCTCAATTTGCCATTTTTTTTTACTCTGAAAGGAGTCCAAGATTTATCTTGGTAATCAAACTTTTGAGTATCGTGATTCGGTCAAGACCGATGCAAAAAAATTTTTTTTTTCAAAATATCTTGACCTCCTTATTTTAATTTTTTAGGATGTTCCCCTGCCTTTTGAGCGTGCATTCTCGCGTTTTGGAGTAGGCCGGTGAAATTTTAGAGCCATGTAGGGTCCGTTAGTGGATGAGGCTTACTAGGCAAGTTGGTGTGGGAGAATTTCAATCAATACCACCCGACGCTCGCTATCAACTGTTTTATTTGGTTGATTGACTACTTCTAATCTCGAAATATAAGGTTGAAAAAAATGAAACAAATCGTTGTGCTATTAAGCATTGCTATAAGTAGTGCTCTTCTACCCGTCTCAGCAGAAATCATTCCTGGGACGAATATTAGCGTTAATTTTGAATCAGGGCATATTCTAGGCTCAGGACGTCATTTAAATATGCAAAGAGTGCCTGTCATTGATATTGATACCGGTAACGTCACTCTTTATGATGCCTCGTTTAAATTTACTTTTACACCCGAACAAGGGTTGATATTCGAACAAATCACATCGGCTGCGATTTCTCCACCGGTTTCTGTGGCTAATATCGTCCCGGGTATTTATAAGTCACAAGGTGGATACTGTTATATATTAGAAGGCCCGACCGCATTAAGCACTAATCGTTCTATATACACTATCAGAGGGTATCGCGATGATAATAGCTGTCGTAATTCTCAAAATCCTTTCACGGCGCAAATTGCCTCTGGTTCAGCCAATGGACATCCTGATATAGGGGACAGGGAGATTGTACCCAACTTGAAAGATAGTTATGTTTATGGATTTGTTGCAAACGTGGCAACATGGAGCGGCTCCTCCTATGTAATCAGCAGCAACTGGCAAAAGAATGGGTTAATAGGTGTACGTCAAGCTGGTGAGCAATTGATTATCGGTTTGTTTAGTGAGGGCGTCGATAACAACGATGTTCCTAATGATTTTAAAGATCCCAGAGAAACTGCAATTTTGACTAAAGTGAATGAATAGTCCGTTCATTTAAAACCTTGTCCCGTAGGGATCTTACAGATGACAGCCTGTCTGAAGGAAATGAAACTTTCACAGTCATCTTATCCTCACCGATCAGTGGAGAGAGTTTAGACAGTGCCATTGTCACCATTACCGATAATGACACCACACTCGTCACCCTAGTCGATTTCACAGCGACTGCCTTAGAAAATAGTATAGAAATAGTATGGATAACCTATACTGAGTTTGACAGTATCGGATTCCATCTATGGCGTGCCACTGGCGAAGGCTGGAAATACGGAGATTATTCAACCGTAACAAGACTGACAGATCAACTCATACCAGCCGAAGGCAATAGCGGAGCG